>JAEUHU010000187.1 GCA_016793305.1 Planctomycetota bacterium | reverse complement strand
CTCGGCTACACGCTGTGGAGCGGCTACGACCGCCCGTCGCCCGACTACGAGAACGCGAAGTTCACGCTGCTGATCAGTTCGCACCTCGAGACCGGCCACTACTTCAACCCGCACGCGCAGCGCATCATCGACGGCAAGATGAAGGGCGGGAAGCTCGCGGTCTGCGACATCCGCCTCAGCAACACCGCCAGCATGGGCGACTACTGGCTGGCGCCGCGCCCGGGCAGCGAGCCGTTGATGCTGCTCGGCTTCGCGCACGTGATCCTGCGGGAGAACCTGGTCGCCTTGGACTTCGTGCACGACTGGGTCGACTGGCGCACCTACCAGCGCAGCCGCGGCCGCAGCGAGGACTTCGTCAGCTTCCAGCGCGACCTCGCCGCCGACTACGCGTTCGCCACGCCGCAGCACGTGGGCGAAGTCTGCGGCCTCGACCCGAAGGTCGTCGAAGAAGTGGGCCGCGAGATCGGCAAGGCCGGCAGTGCGTTCGCGTCGCACGTGTGGCGCAACACCGCCGCGGGCAACGAAGGCGGCTGGTCGACCGCGCGCAACCTGCAGTTCGTCTCCGTGCTGGTCGGCGCCGTCGGCACGATCGGCGGCACCGCCGGTTCGGGCACCAACAAGTTCGTGCCGTCGCCGTTCAGCAAGCCGCGCCCGCAGGACGTGTGGAGCGAGCTGCTGTATCCCGACGAGTGGCCGCTGGCACACCACGAACTCAGCTACCTGCTGCCGCACCTGGTGAAGAGCGGCCGCGGTCGCATTGACACCTACTTCACGCGCGTCTACAACCCGGTCTGGACCAATCCCGACGGGGCCATGTGGATCGACATGCTGTCCGACGAGGACGCGGTCGGTTGCCACGCGGTGCTGTCGCCGACCTGGAACGAGACGGCGCGCTGGGCCGACTTCGTGCTGCCGATGGGCCACGCCACCGAGCGCCACGACCTGATGTCGCAGGAGACGCACGCGGCACTGTGGATCGGCTTCCGCCAGCCGGTGCACCGCGTGCTCGCCGAGCGGCAGGGCAAGAAGGTCACCTGGACCTACGAGGTCAACCCGGGCCAGGTGTGGGAAGAGGACGAGTTCTGGATCGCACTGAGCTGGCACGTCGACCCCGACGGCTCGCTCGGCATCCGCAAGCACTTCGAGTCGCCCTACCGCCCCGGCGAGCGCGTCACGGTCACCGAGTACTACCGCTGGATCTTCGAGAACTCGGTGCCGGGCCTGCCGGCCGCCGCCGCGAAGGAAGGGCTGTCGCCGCTCGAGTACATGCAGCGCCACGGCTGCTTCCTGGTGCAGGACCAGGTCTACAAGACGCACGAGAGCGAGCTGCAGGGCCCGTTCGAGGTCGACGACGAACAGGGCATCGTCACGAAGGACGGCAAGCTGGCCGGGGTCTGGGCCGGCGGCAAGGCGCGGGTCGGCTTCCCGACGCCGAGCAAGAAGCTCGAGCTGCACTCGCCGACGATGGTCGACTGGGGCTGGCCGGAGTACGCAGCCCCGGTCTACGTGAAGAGCCACGTCGACGAGCAGAAGCTCGACCGCGCCCGCGGCGAGATGGTGCTGGTGCCGACGTTCCGGCTGCCGACGCTGATCCACACGCGCAGCGCCAACAGCAAGTGGCTGACCGAGCTCTCGAACACCAACCCGGTGTGGATCCACCCGAGTGACGCCGACCGGCTCGGCCTGCAGATGGGCGACCTCGTGCGCGTGGCGACGCGCATCGGCTACTACGTCAACGCGGTGTGGGTCACCGAAGGCGTGCGGCCCGGCGTGATCGCCTGCAGCCACCACCTCGGCCGCTGGACGGTGAAGGGCGACCAGGTGTCGGGCAACCACTGGCAGCTGCACGACGTCGACCTGCGCAAGGTCTCCGACAGCGCGTGGCTGATGCGCCGCACCAAGCCGGTGTCCGCGTTCGCCAGCAAGGACAAGGACAGCGACAAGGTCTGGTGGTCGTCGGGCGGCGTGCACCAGAACATGACGTTCCCGGTCCAGCCCGATCCCGTCAGCGGCATGCACTGCTGGCACCAGAAGGTCGTGGTGACCAAGGCCGAGCCGGGCGATCGCTACGGCGACGTGTTCGTCGACACCGCGAAGTCGATGGCGGTGTTCGAGGAGTGGCTGGCGAAGACGCGCCCGGCCAGCAGCCACGGCCAGAACGGCCTGCGCCGGCCGCTGCACCTGAAGCGCGTCTGTCGGCCGACCGACGAAGCGTTCCGGCGCTGACGCGACGGAACGGCAGCGGCGCATGACCTTCTCCACCGGCGTCGGCACGCTGCTGGCCCTGCTCGCGTTCGCCGCCAACTCGCTGCTGACGCGCAGTGCCCTGGGCGACGCGACGATCGGGCCCGGCCTGTTCACCGCCATCCGCCTCGCCAGTGGCGCGCTGGTGTTGTCGCTGCTGGTCGGCCGCCAGGTCGGTCGCCAGGTCGGTCGCACCTCGCGACCGCGCGGCCCCGCCGGCCCCATCGCGCTGTTCCTCTACGCGCTGCCGTTCTCGTTCGCCTACGTGCACCTCGGGGCCGCGACCGGAGCGCTGGTGCTGTTCTCCAGCGTGCAGACGACGATGCTCGCTGTCGCGGTGCGCAACGGCGAACGGCCCCGTCCGCTGGCGTGGCTCGGCTTCGCGTTGGCACTCGGCGGCCTCGCGTGGCTCGTGCTGCCGAACGCAAGCCGCCCCGA
>JAEUHU010000226.1 GCA_016793305.1 Planctomycetota bacterium | reverse complement strand
TGTAGAGCTGCGGGTCGTTGTCCTTGCCGTGGATGCAGTCCACGGGGCAGACGTCCACGCAGGCCTTGTCCTTCACGTTGATGCAGGGTTGGGCGATGACGTGCGTCATGGTCGGCTTGCTGGCGATCGAAGTTGGGGAAGGCGAGGAGCCTAGGGAATCGTTCTGGCCGATGCGAGGGTGCAGTTCGAGGCGGGCGAGTCACCTCCGCCGTGGGCCTGGGCGTGCGACGTCTCCATCGCCCGTTCGCGACGGTCCGACCGCCCTCGATCCCCGGGGCGAGCGCCCCGAGCAGGATCCGGGTGTGCTCTGGCTCGGGCCGTGTGCGGCGCAGCGCACCCGCGGGTAGAAGAGGCGCTGCGGCGCTCGTTCGGCGTCGGAGGATCGAGGACCTGCCCATGGACGAATCGCCCACGCCGCCACCCGACGACGAGCGGACCCGCCGCATCGACGCCGCTGAGGAGGGGCGCACCGCCGCGGCGCCGCGCCCTGCGCGCATCGGCAGCTATCGGATCGTCCGGTTGCTCGGCGAGGGCGGCATGGGGGCCGTCTACGAGGCCGAGCAGGACAGTCCGCGCCGCACCGTGGCGCTGAAGGTGATCCGCCCCGGCCACGTGTCCGCGGCGATGCTGAGCCGGTTCGAGCACGAGGCCCAGGTCCTCGGGCGTCTGCAGCATCCCGGCATCGCCCAGATCCACGAGGCGGGCACCGTCGAAGACGCTGGTGGCGTGCGGCTGCCGTTCTTCGCGATGGAGCTCGTCCGCGGTGACGAGCTGGACGCGTACGCGGAGCGGCGGTCGCTCGGCACGCGCGAGCGCCTCGAGCTGCTCGCGCGGGTCTGCGACGCGGTCAGCCATGCGCACCAGAAGGGTGTGATCCACCGCGACCTGAAGCCCGGCAACATCCTCGTCGACGAGACGGGCCAGCCGAAGATCCTCGACTTCGGGGTCGCGCGTGCCACGGACGCGGACATGCGGCGCACGACGATGCGCACCGACATCGGCGAGCTGATCGGCACGATTCCCTACATGAGTCCCGAGCAGGTCTCCGGCGATCCGGCCCAGCTCGACACCCGCAGCGATGTCTACGCCCTCGGGGTCGTCGCCTTCGAGTTGCTCGCCGGGCGCATGCCGTACGACCTGCAGAAGCGGATGATCCACGACGCGCTGCGGGTGATCCGCGAGGACGAGCCGGCCCGGTTGTCGAGCGTCGACCGGGCGTTGCGCGGCGACGTCGAGACGATCGTCGGCAAGGCGCCCGAGAAGGACAAGGCTCGGCGCTACGCGTCGGCGGAGGCGCTCGCCGGGGACATCCGGCGCTACCTCGCGAACGAGCCGATCTCGGCGCGGCCTGCCAGCACCTGGTACCAAGCGACGAAGTTCGCGCGGCGTCACAAGGGGCTCGTCGCGGGGCTCGCCGTGGCGATGCTGCTGTTGGTGGTGGGGCTGCTCGGCGTCGGCATCGCCTGGCGCGAAGCGGTTGCCGCCGGCGAGCGCGAGGTCTCGGCGCGCCGGGCGGCGCAGCAGAGCGAACAGACCGCCATCGCCGCGCGAGCCCAGGAGGAGCAGCAACGCGTCGCGGCCGAACGTCAGCGCAAGCTGGCCGAGACCGAACGGGACAAGGCCAAGGTGATCGCCGAGTTCATGGCGGGCGTCTTCTGGGGGTTCGACGACCAGATCGCCTTCGGGCGCGACACGGAACTGCTCGTGGTGCTGATGGATCGCGCGGTGCAGCGCATCGAACGTGGGGAGCTCGCCGGGACGCCCGAAGCCGAGCTCTACCTGCGCACCGAGATCGCACCGATGTACCTGCATCTCGCCAAGCCCGACACGACCAGGCTGCTGATCGAACCAGCGCTGCCGGCGCTGCGAGCCCGCTCGGGGGAGCCCGTAGCGCTGGCGCGCAGCCTGTCCGCGTTGGCCAGCGCACTCCAGCAGCGCGGCGACGGGCGCGGTGCGCTGGCCCACGCCACCGAGGCGGTGGAGATCTACGAACGGCATGCCGCCGAGGACCGCGTCGACTTCGCGGTCGTGCTCGGCCAGGTCGGCGAGTTCGCGATGGGCTTGGCCGACTTCACGACCGCCGAGCCCGCGCAGCGGCGCGCCGTCGAGATGTGGCGACGACTCGCTCCCGGCGGAAGCACCAAGCTGGCGCGATCGATCCACGGGCTCGGCATGATCCACCTGCGCCAGGGCGATCGCGAAGGCGCCGAGGTCCTGTTGCGCGAGGCCCACGAGATGGCCCTGCGGCTCGACCCCGACGGCAGCCCGTCGACCGTGGTGATCGGCAATGCGCTCGGCCAGGCTCTGCAGCAGAACGCGAAGCTCGGCGAGGCCGAGCAGCTGTTCCGCCAGGCGTTGACGACCCAGCGGCGGCTGCGTCGCGGCGACCACGAGCTCACCGCCGGCGCGATCAACTCCCTGGCCTCGGTGCTGGTGCAGCGGCGTGCCTTCGAGGAGGCGGAGCCGCTGGCGCGAGAGGCCCTGGCGATGCTCCAGCGGCTGTTCCCGGACGAGCATCTGAGCGTCGCGATGCAGCGCAACAACCTCGCCCACCTGCTGCACCAGAAGGGCGACCTCGACGGCGCGGAGCCCCTGTTCCGCGACAGCCTCGCGTCGTTCCAGCGCATCCTGCCCGGAGACCACCCGACCCTGCTGGCCGGACTGCACAACCTCGGCTGCCTGCTGCAGGCCAAGAAGGACTTCGCCGCCGCGGAGCAGATGTTCCGCGACGTGCTTGCACGGACGCAGCGGCTACTGCCGAAGGGGCACCCGAACATGGCGCAGACGATGTTCAGCCTCGCCACCACCCTGCGCGACGCCGGCGACCTCGAGCAGGCGGAAGCCGTGCATCGCGAGGCCCTGGCGATGCGGCGCGGGCTGTTTCCCAAGGGCCACGTCTCGGTGGTGAACAGCCTGCAAGCCCTCGGCGAACTGCTGGTGCGGCGCGGCGATCGGTCGGCTGCCGAGGCGATGTTCGCCGAGGCGAAGGAGCTCCGCGCGAAGCTCGGCGCGAAGCCTCGCTGAGACTCCTGCCCGGGCTGCCGATCGCGTCGTGGACTCGCCGGACCCCGCACGCATCGGCTGCGTGCGGGCAAGACGAGGAGCTGGTGCGAGAGCAGGGACTTGAACCCTGAAGAGCTTGCGCTCGCAGGTACCTAAAACCTGTGCGTCTGCCAGTTCCGCCACTCTCGCGCGGAGCGAGCACGCTAGCGGGCAGGCCGGGCTTGGCAAGCGCCGGGGATCACGAACGGCCGGGCTGCGGCCAGGCGACGGTGCGGCCGCAGCGGCACGGGTGCTCGCCGTGCGGCACCGCCTGGGCCGTGGCGCGCACGACGACGTCGCCGCAGGCGCAGACCAGCCCGGCGAGTGCGGCCGGGTTGCCGACCACCAGCGCGTGCGGCGGCACGTCCCTGGTGACGACGCTGCCCATGCCGACCATGCAGAAGCGGCCGAGTTCGAGTCCGGGACCGATTGTGCAGTTGGCGCCGATCGTCGCCCCGCTGCGCACGAACGTCGCCAGCGTGTGCTCGTCGGGGGCGCTGCTGCGCAACTGCTGCAGGTCCGGCGTCGCAGCCCGTGGTGTCACGTCGTTGGTGAACACCGTGTGGGCCGCCACCATCACGCCGTCCTCGATGGTGACCCCGGCGCACACGTAGACGCCCGTGTTCAGCTTGCAGCGGTCGCCGATCCGCACGTCGTAGGCGACGTAGGTCTTCTCGCCGACGATGCAGTCGGCGCCGATCCGGGCGCCGCGGCGCAGGTGCACGTTGTCCCACACCGACGTGCCTGGACCGAGCACGACCCCGTCCTCGACCAGGGCGGTGGGGTGGATGCGCACCGGGGCTTGGCTCATGGCGCGGATCATGGCGAGCCCGCGACGGCGACGGAAGGTGCCGCGGGCTTCAGCCGGAGGACTCGCCGGGAACGGCGATCCAGCGCTCTGCCGCGGCACTCTGGTAGGCGCAGTCGACGACCACCACCGACGCCAGCGCGTCGGCGTCGCCGATCACGCCCGGGGCGCCGTGCTGGATGCAGGCGGCGAAGTCGGCGAG
>JAEUHU010000519.1 GCA_016793305.1 Planctomycetota bacterium | reverse complement strand
GCAGCTTGCCGGCGTGCACGACGTTGCTGCTGTCGGCGTACCACGGACCGACCGGCCAGCCCATCCACGCCTCGTTCCACCAGATCTTGTCCATGCGGTTGTCGTGGCACCCGCAGTCGGCGACCGCGGCGCGATAGAAGTCGCCGTGGTGCAGCAGGGCGGCGAGCGCGCTCTGACCGCCCGCACTGCCGCCGAAGATGCCGACGCGTTCGAGATCGAGCCACGGCCGGCTGGCCGCGGCCGCGCGCAGCCAGGCGATGCGGTCCGGGAAGCCGCTGTCCTTCAGGTTGCGCCAGCACACGTCGTGGAAGGCCTTGTGCCGCCAGTTCGTGCCCATGCCGTCGATCTGCACGACCACGAAGCCGAGTTCGGCGAGCCGCCGCTGCCGCCCACCCAGCTCGAACGCCTTCGGCACGAAGTGGTCCTGCGGGCCCGCATAGATGTCCTCGAGCACCGGGTAGCGCCGCGTGGGATCGAAGTCCGACGGCACGATCAGCAGGCCGTGGATGTCGGTCGTGCCGTCGCGCCCCTTGCCGACGAACCGCTCCGGCGGCCGGAAGCCACGCGCGAACAGGTCGCTCGCCTCGGACCGCCACAGCTCGGCGAGCTTCTGGCCGCTGCGCGCATCGCGCAGCTCGGCGGTGGGCGGACGGTCGACGCGCGACCACGTCGCGACGAAGCAGGAACGATCGGGCGCGAACGTCCACTCGTGCGTGCCGTCGGCGTCCGTCAGCGTGGTGACCACGCCGTCGGTGAGGGCCACGCGCGCCAGGTGTGCGTGGTAGGGATCCTGGCCCGCATGGATGCCGAACGCGGTGAACCACACTTCGCCCGCCGCTTCGTCGACGTGCTCGACCTTGCGCACGAGCCAGGCACCCTTGGTCAGCTGCCGAAGGCTGCCGTCGCGCGCATCGCCGAGGTAGAGGTGATTCCAGCCGTCGCGTTCGCTGGTCCACAGGAACCGCTCGCCGTCGGCGAGCCAGTGCAGCCACGTCTTCTGCGAGTAGTCGACGAACGTGGCGCTGCGTTCCTCGACCAGCGTGCGCACCGCCCCGGTCTTCGCGTCGATCGCGCAGAGCTGCAGCAGCTGGTGGCCGCGCCGGTTGTAGAGCAGACGCACTTCGCGCCCGTCGGGAGCCCACGTCACGTGGTCGATCGACCACGCGTCGGCGAAGTGCGCCTCGTCGACGCGCACCGGGCGGCCGGCCTCCAGGTCGAACAGGCGCGGCCGCGGCCGCTCGATCCGGTCGCCGGGCTTGCGGTAGTGCAGCGTGTGCAGCTTCGGCTGCAGCTGGTCCTTCGGCGACGACTCGACCAGGTGCACCAGCCGGTCCTCGCCCGGCTCGGTGCGGAAGCCGAGCACGGCGCGCCCGTCGGGCGAGCTGTGCCGCGGCTCCTCGTAGGGGTCGGCGGCCGTCCCGTCGTCGGTCAGCCGCACCTCGCTGCCATCGTCGCGGCGCAGCCACACGTCGTGGTCGCGCACGAACGTGCGCACCGCGCGCGAGGAGCGTCCGCGACGCTCCGGACGCCGCAGCGCCGCCGTTCGCGACGCCTCGTCGACCACGGCCTGTGCGTCCTCGTCGCCGGCGACGAACACGCCGGCGAGATCGTCGGCGGCGAAGTCGAGCACCCAGACGTGCCCCGCGAACGTGCCCTGGGTGCGCTCGGCCCCGGGGGCGAGCTCGCCGTAGGGCTGCAGTTCCCCGTCGGTGTCGACCCAGAACAGCCGGACCGCGCGCTCGAAGGTGTTCTGGAAGCGCACCGTCACGGCGCGGTCCGAAGCCCGGCTGCGTCGCCACTGCTTCGCGGGTGCGAGGCGCGTGGTCGCCGCGGCGAGCCCCAGCGCTTCGCGGCTGGCACCACGCCGCACGCTGCCGTCGCGTGCGACGGACACGAACCGTTCGGCGCCACCGGCCGGATCCTCGAACCACAGCCCCGCACCATCGGCGAGCCAGTGCCAGCGCGGCTCGCGCGGCCAAGCCCGCCGCCACCCTTCGAGCCGCTGCTGCACCGCGCGATCGTCCGGCTCGTCGGAGTCCTGGGCCGGAAGGCGCAGTCCACAGAGCACGAACGGGACGAGCAGCACGAGCCGGCGCAGCATGGGCGCATCGTGCCACGGCCGAGTCCCGGACGCGCCACCGCATCGTTGTGCCCCACGGCCAGAGCCGCCACGATGCCAGCGCCCGCCCGCCTGCCCGCCCCGCGCTCCCTCCGTGGCCTCTCTCTCCGTCGTCGTGGCCAGCCTGCTGGCCGTTCCCCTGTCGTGCCTTGGTGCCGACGCCCAGGCACCGTCGTTCTCGTTCGCGCGCGAGGGTGTGCTCGGCACGAGCAGCAACCTCACCGTTCGCGCCGCCGACGCGGCGGCCGCCGAACGCGCCGCCGCCGCGGTGTTCGCCGAGGTCGAGCGGCTCGCCACGGTGCTCAGCACCTGGGACGAACACAGCGAACTGTCGCAGCTGTGCAAGGCCGGTGGTGGCCGGCCGAGCGCCGAGCTCGCCGAAGTGCTCGCCAGCGCCGCGCACTGGCGCGAACGCAGCCGCGGCGCGTTCGAGCCGGGCGTGCAGCGCCTCGTCGCCTTGTGGCAGCACGCGGCGAAGGACGGTGTGGCACCGAGCGCCGCTTCGCTCGCTGCCGAGGTCGCGGCCCTGCGCGAACCGAGCTTCACGCTGCGCGACGGCGCCCTGCAGGTGCGCGGCCCGCTGACGCTCGACGCACTCGCCAAGGGCCACATCGTCGACCGGGCCATCCGGGCGCTGCCGAAGGAACCGGGCACGGCCCTGGTCGCGTTCCAGATCGGTGGCGACACGCGCCTCGGCGTCGAGCCGACCACGATCGCCCTCGCCGATCCGCGCCGACCGGCCACGAACGCCACCCCGCTCGCGACACTGCGCCTCGCCGATCGTGCGGTCGCCAGCAGCGGCGGCTACGCACGCGGCTTCGACGTCGGGGGCGTGCACCACTCGCACCTCGTCGACCCACGCAGTGGCCTGCCGTGCGACGGCGTGCTCGGCGCCAGCGTGGTCGCCAAAGACACCGCCACCGCCGACGCGTTGGCGACGCTGCTGTGCGTGCTCGGCCCGAAGGACGGGCTGGCCCTGCTCGCCGAGTTCCCGAGCGCCGAAGGCGTGCTGGTCACGGCCGACGGCAAGCAGCACCAGAGCCCCGGCTTCGCGGCCCTGCTCGACCCCGCGACGGCGCCGGCCGCGGTCGCAGCACCGGCTGCGCCGATCGACCCCAAGGCCTGGCCGCCCGGCTTCGCGCTGCAGGTCGACTTCGAGATCAAGGCGCCGGCCAACAGTGGCACCCGCGGCCGCGGCGGCTGGAAGCGCCCCTACGTGGCGGTCTGGATCGAGGACATCACCGGCGCGCCGGTGCGCACGCTCGCCCTCTGGTACGACAACGACCGCTGGCTGCGCGACCTGCGCCGCTGGACCCGCACCAACGCCGAGACGCCGCGTCTCGCGTCGCTGGTCTCGCAGGCGACGCGCAAGGCCGGCGCCTACCAGCTGACCTGGGACGGCACCGACGACGAGGGCCGGCAGGTGATCGCCAACCGCTACCTGGTCTGCATCGAGGTGGTGCGCGAGCACGGCAGCTACCAGCTGATCCGCCAGGAACTGGCGATGCTGCAGCAGCCGGTCGAGCAGCAGCTCGAGGCCAACGAAGAGGTCGCCGCCGCGAAGCTGACGTTCGGGCCCGTGGCCCGGAGCGCTGCGAAGTGACGGCTCCGGCGTCGACGAGCGGCGGCCGCCGGCTGCCGCGCTGGATCCGCTGGCTGCACGTCTACGGTTCGATGCTCGGCCTCACCGCCACGCTGCTGTTCGCGGTCACCGGCCTGACCCTGAACCACGCCGACTGGTTCGAGGGCGGCGAGCCGGCGGTGCGCACGCTCGAGGGCACGCTGCCGACGGCCCCCCTCGCCGGGACCGTCGACGAGCTGACGATCGCCGAGACGCTGCGCGCGCGGCACGGCCTGCGCGGCACCGTGACGGCGTTCGAGACCGACGACGCGCAGTGCACGGTGATCTGGAAGGGCCCGGCCTACTCGGCCGACGCGACGATCGAACGCGCCGACGGCCGCTACCGGCTCGAGGAGGCGCGCCGGCCGCTGATCGCGCTGCTCGACGACCTGCACAAGGGCCGCGACTGCGGGCCGGTGTGGGCGTTCGTGATCGACGCGAGTGCGGTGGTGCTGGCGTTCCTGTCGCTGACCGGCCTGTGGCTGCTGTTCTACCTGAAGAAGCGGCGGCGTTCGGGGCTGGTCACGGCCCTGGTCGGCACGATCGCGCTGCTGGTCGCGTTCGCGCTCGGCGTCGCGTAGCCGCCCGTCAGAACGTGCGGCCGGTGCGGAAGCCCTCGCCGCCACCGCCGAAGGTTCGGCCGGTCCGGAACCCTTCGCCCCCGCCACCGATCGTGCGGCCGATGCTGGCTCCGATCCCACCCGAACCGAACCCGCCGCCGCTCGAGCGCCCATGGCTCGAGCGCGACCGCGAGGAGCCGGACGCGGCACCGACCACGTCGGCGAGCACACCGGCGACCTGGATTGCGAGCCCGATGCCTTCGAGCACGTTCGCGGTCCGGTGCGTGTGGTGCACGACCGGTGCCGGCCGGAAGCGCTGGTGGTTGCGCAGCAGCGGCCACAGCTCGAGCGGCGGCCTCGTACCGCGCAGCACGTCGGCCAGCGGGGCGCCGAGGTCGAGGTCGTAGAACTCGCTGCGGCCGGCGTCGTAGTCCGCCTGGCGGAACCGGAGCACCAGTTCCTCGAGGCCGTCGGCGATCGCGTCGGTCCGCGCCGCCTCCTGCTCGAGCGGCGGCGACTCCGCAGCGCTGCGCTGCAGCGCTTCGGTGCAGGCGCGCAGGGCCGCGACCAGCTGGTCGTCGCGCGGATCCGGCGTCGCCTGCGCGCGTCGTTCGAGCGTCGCCGCCTCGGTGCGCGCCAGCAGTTCCTCGAGCTGGCGCAGCGCACGCGCGTGGAACACGCCGCGCCCGTCGGTCTCCTCGCGCATCGTCGCGTGCACACGAGCGACCCGTTCCCGGCCCGCGGTGAGCTTGTCGACCAGCTGCTGCCGTGCCGCGACGAGGCGGTCGACCTCGGCCTGCACGGCCGGCACGCCGACGTCCGCTTCGGCCGCCGCCTCCATCGCCGCCAGCCGCTGCCGCAGGCCTTCGACCTCCTGGGTGCGCCGCTGCACCTCGAGGCGCACCAGCTCGGGCGTCGTCTTCAGGAACCGATAGCTGCCGACCACGCGCCGGTAGTCGATGGCCTCGGCGACCCAACGATCGAGGCGCGCCGTGAGCCCACGCGCCGTGAACTCGGGCGTGCCGAAGCCGCGCTTCCACAAGTACTGGAACAGGCGGCTCTGCTCGTACGGCGGCAGCTTCGCCTCGGCCTCGGCGGCCAGCTCGGCGGCGCGGGCCTGGTCGCGCGCCAGCGCCACCTCCGCCTGCGTCGCCTGTTCGGCCAACGACGGGTAGGCCGGATCGGCGGCCAGCTTCGCGGCCGCCTGTCGTTCGAGCTCGTCGCGGCGCACCACCACCGCGTCGAGCTGCGCGGTCAGCGCTCGCAGCTCCTGGTCGAGCATCGCGGCGGCCTGTTCGTTCGCCGCGAGCTCGGCGGTGAGCTCGCGTTCGCGCAGCTGCCGCTGCCGCTCGAAGCGCTGCAGGTCGGCCGCGACCTCGGGCATCGCCGCCCCGACCGTCGCCGCGTCCAGCACCGGCAACTGCATGCCGGCGAGCTCGCGCACGGTGCGCAGCCGCTCCTCGGTCAGGTCGTGGATGCGATCGCGCACGACCCGCGCGGCCCGTTCGGCGGCATCGGCGTGCGCCCGCGCCACGGCCGCGTTCCGCGCCAGCTCGCCCAGCACTTCGCTGCCCGACCTCACCACTTGGTCACCCTCCGGCCCTGCGCCAGCGGTCGGCCCCGGCCGTCCTCGATCACGACGTCTTCGCTCATGAAGCCGCGGCGCTTCCGCGCGAACACGGTCTCGTCGAGCACACCGTCCTTCTGCTTGTCGGCGGCGATGCGCTGCCAGACCTCCTCGGTCACTTCCTCGGCCCAACGCTTCACGACGACACGTTCTTTGCGCTCCAGGTCGACGATCGGCCGCGCCAACGCGACGCCGTTGCCGTCGAGGGCCTCGACCACCAGGTAGAGCCCGGCCATGCGATCCCCGGCGAGGCGCTCGAAGCCGGTCACCTCGTCGCGGCGGTCGATGATCGTCACCGTGTACTCCTCGAAGAGGCGCGTGGCGACCTCGCGCAGTTCGCTGCGCGAGGCGCGCAGCCGCTCCAGGTTGCCGCTGCGGAACAGCATGGCGCCGCGCTTCTGCACCTGCTCGACGCTGGCGATCGCGACGTCGTCGGCGGCGATCGCGCGCGCCGCGGCGGCCTCGGCTTCGAACGCGGCCCAGACCGTCGCCAGGTCCTCGACCGGTGGCGGCGGCGGAGTCGGTGTCACCACGGGCGCAACCACCGCGGGCGTCGGGGTGACGTTCTGCACGGGCGGGCTCGGCGGCGGGGTCGCGGGCTTCTGCACAGGTTCGCTCCGCACCGGCGGCGCCACGACCGGCTTCGCCGCTCCGCCGCCGAAGCCGTCGAGCAGGGCGAGCACACCCCACGACAGGAGCCCCACGAACACCAGCAGGAACAGGCAGCCACCGCGCTGCACCCAGCAGTGCAGCAGGAAGTTCTTCAGCCCGGGCGGCGGATCGGCGTAGCGATGCTGTTCGGCGAAGTAGTGCGCGATCGCGGCGTCGACCTCGGCCGGGGTCACCGTCTCGCCGGCCGCGGCCGCGGTCGCCAGCAGGCGCTCACGCAGCCTCGCCTTCGCGGTCGCGACGTCGAGCTGCGCCTCGGCGGTCTCGCGTTCGCGGCGCAGCGCCGACGCGACGTCCATGATGCGCAGCATGTCGTGCATGCTGGCGTCGGCGGGCGTGGCCCCTGGCGAACGGGGACCTGGCGAGGAGGCGGTGGACGACGGAACGTTCACGATCGACTGGCGAGCGGACCGGATGGCCGGGGTAAGCTGCCGCGCGGTCCACGCCAAGGGAATCACCGTGTCGCAGAATCCTGTCGCCAAGCCGGCCGCCACCGGCTCCTCCGTCCAGAAGTACCTCGACCAGGCGCTCGCCGTGTTGCAGCGCTACGGCATCCTGCCGAAGCAGGATGCACCCCCGCAGCTCGTGAAGCTGCTCGAGGAGGTGCGCCACGTCGACGAAGCGAAGGTGATGACCATCGCCAAGACGGTGCAGTACATGCAGAGCTTCAACGCGATGGTGCGCGACAACGTCGAGGACGTGCAGGTCGGCAACCGCTACCTCGAGATCTCGCAGCAGTTCGACAGCATCCGCGACGACAGCAAGACGCTGATCGCGCAGCTCGACGAC
>JAEUHU010000502.1 GCA_016793305.1 Planctomycetota bacterium | reverse complement strand
GAGGTGAGGTGGGTGCGCATGATGAGGGCCGGGGTTGTGTCGTCCGTTGGAATGCGGAGACCCTAGGTCTGCTTTCGCGGGTCGTTGTCATCACCCCGTCATGGCGGGCGAAGCTCCGCTACGCTCTCGAGCCCATGTGGCTTCGTTCGTCGTGCCTCTGCACCGTCCTGCTCGCCGCTCCCCTCGTCGCCCAGGTGGCCCACGTGTCGACCGCGGACCAGGCCTTCTTGGAACGCTGGTGTGTCGACTGCCACGGCGGCGACTCGGTGAAGGGCAAGCTCGACCTGACGAAGCCGGCGGCCGATCCGGTCGGTGCGGTGTGGCGCCTCGCGCGACTGCGCGATCGGGTGTCGAGCGGCGAGATGCCGCCGCCGGACGCCGAGCGGCCGCCTCGCGACGAGGCGCTCGGATTCGTCGCGCGCACGACCGCGCAGATCCGTGAGGACGGCAAGCTCCTGCCGGTCGATCCAGGTCGGGTCACCGTGCGCCGGCTCAGCCGCGGCCAGTGGGAGAACTGCGTGCGCGACCTGTTCGGCGTCGTGGTGCCGACCCAGGGCTTTCCGGCCGACGATCTCGGCTACGGCTTCGACTCGATCGGCGACGCGCTGACGTTCTCGACGTTGCATCTCGAGCACTACCTGGCTGCGGCGACCGCGGTCGCCGAGTCGGTGCTCGATGGAGAGGATCCGCTCCATCCGACCGTGCGGCGGTTCGCCGGTGAAGCGCTGCCGATCGTCGTGAACCCCAAGGGGGTGCAGCAGAACGACCATCTGCTGATGTTCGCGAGGTCGGAGGCCGAGCAGGTGGTCGTGCTGCCTCGGTCGGGCGAGTACCGCCTGCGGGTCCGCGCCGGCGCGGACCAGGCCGGCGACGAACCGGCGCACCTTCGGCTGTCGCTCGACGGGCGCGAGCTGACCACGTTCGCGGTCGAACGGCGGGAGATGGACGAGTTCGAGCTGCGCGTCCCCATCGAGGGCGGCTCGCGGCGCCTCGCGCTGGCGTTCGTCAACGACTACTACGATGGCAAGCACCCCGATCCCGCGCGGCGCGATCGCAACCTGCACGTCGAGTGGCTCGAGGTGCAAGGGCCGCTCGACGTGCGCGCGGTGCCCGAGGCGCAGTGGCTCCAACGGGCATGGAACAGCCGTGGCGACGTGCCGACGCGGTTGCGGGCTCTCACCAAGGCAGTGTTGCCGCGCGCCTGGCGCCGGCCGGTCGGCGAGGACGAGGTGGCGCGCGTCGCCAAAGCAGCACAGCAGGAACACGAGGACAGCGGTTCGCCGCTGCGGGCCGCGCGTTTCGTGGTGCAGGCGGCGCTGGTGTCGCACCACTTCCTGTTCCGCGTCGAGGCGGGTGGTGCGTCGTCCACCGAGGCCAAGGCGGCGCCGCTGCACTCCGTGGCGCTGGCCTCGCGGCTGTCGTTCTTCCTGTGGGCGAGCACCCCCGACGAGGCGCTCGCCAAGCTCGGCCGGGACGGCAAGCTGGGCGATGCGAAGGTGCTGACGAAGCAGGTCGAGCGCCTGCTCGACGACCCGCGCGCCGACGCGCTCGCCACCGACTTCGCGGCGCAGTGGTTCGAGTTGCGCAGTCTGGTCGATCGCACGCCGGATCCGACCCGCTTTCCGGGCTTCGACGACGAACTGCGGCGCTCGCTGCGCCGCGAGACCGAACTGCTGTTCCGCGCGGTGTTGCGCGAACGGCTGGACGTGCGGCGGCTGCTCGACGCCGACTTCACGCACGTCGACGCCCGCCTGGCGGCGCACTACGGCCTGCCTGCCGTCGCCGGGGCGGAGTTCGTGCGCGTGGTTCTGCCGGAGTCGCATCGCCAGCGAGGTGGCGTGCTCGGTCATGGCAGCGTGCTCGCGGTGACGTCGAACCCGACCCGCACGTCGCCGGTGAAGCGCGGCAAGTGGATCCTCGAGAACCTGCTCGGCCAGGCGCCGCCGCCGCCGCCGCCGGGCAACGACTCGCTGCCGGACGAAGGGCAGGTCGACAGCACGAAGAGCCTGCGCGAGCAGCTGGCGCAGCACCGCGACCGGGCCGCGTGTGCGGGCTGCCACGTGCGCATGGATGCGCTCGGCTTCGCGCTCGAACGCTACGACGTGGTCGGCCGGCACCGCGAGCGCGACGCCGGTGGCGAGATCGACTGCACCGGCGAGTTGCCGGACGGCACGCGCCTCGCCGGGCTCGCCGACCTGAAGCGTGTGCTCGCCGCCGACCCCGCGTTCGTGCGCACGATGGCGCACAAGCTGT
>JAEUHU010000171.1 GCA_016793305.1 Planctomycetota bacterium | reverse complement strand
GCCGGCGAGGGGGAACCGACCACCAGCGCGCCAGCGCCCGTCGGCGCCGAGGGGCAGACCGTGACGATGCGCGGTGATCTCGAGCAGATCAACCTCGCCGACATCTTCCAGACGCTGGCGATGGCCAAGATGGAGGGCGTGCTGCGGGTCCGCAACCCCCTCGAAGAGCGCCAGATCTTCTGCCACGACGGCTATGTGCGGATCCAGGTGCCGCCGCGCCTGGCGACGCGGCGACTCGGCCAGCGCCTGGTGCAGGCGGGCCTGCTGACCGCCGACCAGCTCCGCCAGACGCTGATCGCGCAGCGCAAGGAGAAGAAGCCGATCGGCGTGATGCTGATCCAGGCCGGCCTGCTGACGCAGGACCAGATCGACGGCATCGTCGGGATCCAGGTCGGCGAGGACCTGTTCGCGCTGTTCACCTGGCGGCACGGCCAATTCGAGTTCTTCAAGGGGCCGCTGGTCGACGACGCCCAGCGTGCCGCATTCGAAGCCTGCCCCGAGTTCGAGACCAACAGCCTGCTGCTCGAGGTGGCGCGCCGCTCCGACGAATGGCAGAGCATCCTCGAGGCGGTCGGCAACCTCGACGAGATCCCGACGCGCGTCGCCGACCCGAGCGACGAGAGCGAACTCGACGAAGCCTACCTGGAGCTGCTGAACGGCGCCGACGGACGCACGACCTACCGCGAGCTGGCCGACCACACGACGCTCGGCCTGTTCGAGGTCGCGCGCGCGGCCCGCGACCTGGTGAAGGGCGGGCTGCTCGCCAACGTCGACGACGAGGCGATGGTCGCCGCGGCCGCCCAGACCGCCGAGGCAGGCCACGGCAAGCGCGCGATCCTGATCCTGCAGACACTGCGCGACCGGCCGGGCGACCGCTCGGTCGAGGTGCTCGCCAGCATGGCCTCGGCCCTGGAGGCGGCCGGCGAACGGCGCATGGCCGGGCACCTGTTGCTCGAGGCGGCCCAGCGCCAGAGCGAGCCGGAGTCCGCGCTCCAGCTCGCCCGTCGTGCCCGCGACCTGAGCCCGTACGACCCCGGCACGCTGAGCTTCCTGCGCACGGTGCTGCTGGCCCATGAACCGGGTGACTCGCCGGAACTGGAGAAGTGCACGATCGAGCTGCTCGATGCGCTGATCGACGCGGACCTCGTGCCGACCGCGCTCGAGATCTGCGCGGACGCCCGAGCCACGGGCTCGCTGCGCCCGCAGATCCTGATGCGCGAGTCGCGGGCGCGGCAGAAGGCACGCGACCCGGTCGGCGCCGCCGACGCGCTGTTCGAGCTCGGTCAGGCCTACGACGCGCTCGGCGAGAAGAAGCACGCCCTCGAGGCCTACGAGGCGCTGCTGCGTCTCGACCGTTCGCGCAAGGACGTCGCGAAGCTGCTGCACCTGCGTCGCCAGACGCGACTCGGACGGATCGTCCGCCTGGTCGCGACGGTCGCCGCGGTGACCATGCTCGGCGCCATGGGGTTCGTGTTCTGGCAACAGCAACAGCTGAACCAGGGGCTCGCCGAAGCCGACCGCGAGATCACCGAACTGCTGGCCGCTGGCGATCGCACCGCGGCACGGCAGCGCTTGGCCAGCATCCGCGATCGTCTCGGCGACCACGAGACCATCGACGACCTGCGCAGTCGCATCGCCTTCGCCGAGGCGACCGAACAAGGTCGTCTCCAGCGCCTGCACAGGGCCCGCGTCAACGAACAACTCACGCAGGCCGCCCAACAGCTCAGCCAGGGAAACCTGCAGGCAGCGCTGCAGGCCTACCACCAGCTCTGGCTCGACGACGTGGTGCGCGCCGAGGTCGTCGAGGTCGTCGCCAGCCGACTCGACGTGGTGCTCGGCGAACTCGAGGCGATCGGCAAGAGCCTGCCGAACCGGCTGCCGCCGCCACCGGACACGCTGTTCGATCGCAAAGCGCTGCTGACCAACCTCTCCGACCTGCAGGGCTTCTGCTCGCCTGCCCAGATGCGCACGTTCCAGGAGCTGCGCACCATGGTGACGGACGGCTCGCTGCCGGAGTTCGTGAGCCGTGAGCGCGCGGCCCGTGTGCAGGCGCTGGTGGCCTCGGCGACGTCGGTGTTCGCCGATGCCCAACGCATTTCCCAGGCCTACACGGACGCCCTGCAGCGCAACGAGCAGCAGCGGCGGCTCGACCCGATGTTCAAGGCGGCGGTGGAGCGCGAGGCGGCCTACGACTTCGTCGCGGCGCTGGCCCTGTATCGCGAACTGGAGAAGCAACCGGCTGGCGACAACGATCTGCGCGGCCACTTCCGCGACCAGGTCGCCCGCAACGCGACGATCGTGAAGCTGCTCGACGCGGTGAAGGCTGCCACCACGGCCGGCGACTTCGCCACGGCCCAGCAGCAGCTGCGAGCGCTGCGCACCTCGTTCCCGGAGATCCCGTTCGACCGCCTGGTGCAACTGCCCCTGCGCGTCGAGAGTTTCCCGCGGGGCGCGACCGTGAGCTGCAACGGGAAGGACCTCGGCACGACGCCGCTCCTGGTGGCGCGCAACCCGGCCGACGAGACCCGGATCGAGCTGCGCTTCCCGGGCTTCCGTCCCGCGACCACGGTCGTGCGCGGCGACGAGGTCGGTGCCTGGACCGGGCATCTGCTGCTGCAGCCGACGCGTACGTGGAAGTACGGCGCCGAAGTGGAGGTCCCAGCGACCCGCATCGGCGATCACGCATTGCTCGTCGATCGGGGCGGCGCCGTCACGAAGCTCGACCTCACCACGGGCGAAACAGCCTGGACGTTCCGCAGCGGCGACCTGTCCGGCCTGCTCACGCAACCGATCGTCGCGGGCGACACGGTGATCGTGGCGTCACTCGACGGGGACCTGCGCGGCTTGTCGCTCGCGAGTGGCGAACTGTCGTGGACCATCCCGAAGCTGCCGACCGAAGCCAGCCCGGAGCTGATCGGCGGCTCGCTGTTGCTGGCCACCACGACCCGCGAGCTGTGCGTCGTCGAGCTCGGGACGCGCGAGGTGCGACGCCGTGAGCTGGCCGAAGCGGTGCACACGAACCTGCTGGTTCAGGGCAGCACGGTCGTCGTGGTCACGGAACGGGGCAACGTGTTCGCCTACACCCTCCCCGCGCTCGAGCCACTGTGGACCCGACAGGTGGCAGGCCTGGCCCCGGCACCCGCCACGTTGGCGCGCGGTTCCGTGGTCCTGCTCGAAGAGAACGGCACAGCCCAAGCCTTGGATCTGTCGAACGGCGAGCGCCGCTGGCGACGCACGCTCGGGCAGGAACTGCTCGGTGTGCGGGCCTTCGGGGATCGTTCGCTGGTCGTCAGCGCGCGCAACCAGCAACACTGCCTGGACGCCACCACGGGTGAGACGCTGCGCGAGTTCCGCCTGGCCGAGGGGGAGTGGACCGTCGGCGCCATGACCTGCGGAGAACGACTGCTCGCCCCGCTACGCGACGGCGGCGTCGACGTGCTCGATCTGGCCACTGGGGCGACGCTCTATCGGCTCGATGCGGTGAAGCGTGCGCGACCGCAGCCTTGCGGAGCCGGCGTGCTGGTGCCCGGTCCGGAACGCTCCATGCAATGGTTCGATCGGCTTCCTTGAGCCGCCCGTGCCAATCGTCGTCGCACCGACGCGACGCCATCGCTTTTCCGCCACGGCGCAGGAACGACGCATGCGCCACAGCGTGTCGGCGCTGGCATCGCCCTTCCAGCCGCCCTGTTCCCGTCGCCGAGCCGTGGTAACTTCGGCGCGCGACGAGCTAATAGGACGGTTCGTAGAGCCTCGAGCGAAGACTCCCTCTCGTCGTCTCGCTGGCTCGTCGCAAGCAGGGATCGCGCGGTCTCCGTGCCATCGCTGCCAACAACCTGGTCGTCTCGCGCCGAGACTGCTCCGACACCTTTCGATCCTGCAACGCAACAAGGTACGACGCTTGCTCGATACTGGAGCCGTCGGAACCCGCTCGGCACCCAAAGCAATGCGCAAGCTCCTGTTGTCCTCCTTGGCCACCTGCATGGTCTTCACCGCGTGTGCGGAGCACTCGGGGCAGGCCTATCAGAGCACTGCCAACAGCCCGCAGCCGCCGGTCAACCAGCCTGACGGTGGTTCGTTCGACGCGCCGACCAACGATGTCGACAAGGTCGAAGTGCCGACGGTGCCAGGCGGCAGTGGTGCAGGCGGCGGCGAGGGTGGTGCGGGCGATGGTTCGGGTGGCACTCCGGACGGTTCCACGCCGGTCGCGGAGTTCGACGATCCGGGCAGCCAAGGTGGCCAACCGGTCCCGGAACCCGGCACGCTGTTGCTGGTCGGCACCGGCCTCGCGGGCGCAGCCCTGCTGCGCCGACGCCGCCAACCCCCGCAGGCCTGAGCCGGTCGCCGCACCGAGCTGCAGGCCCTGCCGCGCTCCGCTGCGCTCCTCACGCGCCCTTGGCTCGGCTCGGTCTTGGCTTGCCCACCCCGCCGCGGTTCGATGACGCGGTGCGCCACTCGCAGGAACGCTCGGAGCTTCGCTCGCGGATCCCGAGGTCGGCCGATGGACTGACCCTGCTCGACTACCTGACCAGCCGCTTCCGCTATCGCGACCGAGAAGGCTGGCTCGCCGAGATCGAAGCACAGCGGCTGCTGGTCGACGGCCGCCCGATCACCGGCTCCACGCGCCTGCGCAGTGGCCGCGAGCTGTGCTACCTGCGCGCATCCAGCCCCGAGCCCTACGTCGACCGGTCCTTCGTCGTGCTGCACGAGGACGAAACGCTGCTCGCCGTCGACAAGCCGGCCCACCTGCCGATGCACGCCGACGGCCCGTTCGCCCGCAGCACCCTGGTGCAGCTGGTGCGCGAACACACCGGCAGCGCCGCCTGGGGCCTCGTACACCGCCTCGACCGAGAGACCAGCGGCGTCGTCGTGCTGGCCGCGACCGCCGACGCCCGGCGCTCCCTGCAGCAGCAGTGGCACGCCGGCACCGTCGCCAAGACCTACCACGCGATCGTGCGCGGTCACGTGGCGGCCCCGTTCACGGTGGACCTGCCGATCGGGCGCTCCCGCGACAGTTCGATCAGCCTGCGTCGCGCCGCCGGCAGCGCCGCCGTCGACCCACTGCCGGCCTGCACGCACTTCACTCCCGAGGCGCACGGTCTGGGCGTCACGTTGCTGCGCTGCGAGCCGACCACCGGTCGCACCCACCAGATCCGCGTGCACCTCGAGGCACACGGCACGCCGATCCTCGGCGACAAGCTCTACGGGCGGCCGGACCACGACTATCTGGCGTTCGTCGCCGCGGTGAAGCAGAACGGCGATGGCCGCACGGCGGCACCTGGCGAACCGGACCGCCAGCTGCTGCACGCCAGCGAACTGCGGCTGCAGCACCCGAGCCACGGTGAGCCGTTGCGCCTGCTGGCGCCCATGCCGGCCGCGTTCGCGGCAGCCCTCGCGTCGTCCTGAAGGTGCCGGGCAGGGCCGCGCCCGGCCACACTCTCTAGGGGAACATCTGCACGACGGTCTGCAGGGCGAGGTCCCGCACCGTGCCGTTCTGCACCAGCACACGGCCCTTGACCGGCATGCCGCCGCGCTCGCATTCGATGCGCAGCTCCAGGTCGTGCTCGAGTTGCACACCCGACAAGTCGTCGAGCACGCGCACGGCGTGGTAGCCGAGTTCCTGCAACCGGGTCTCGACCCGCGACAGCACGAGGTCGGCGGCGCGTGTCACGACCTTCGGCGCCGGTTCGACGACGACCGGGGGAGCCTGCATCACGGGTTGCGGAATCTGCACGACGGCCTGCTGCACGCCGCTGGTCGCCTCGCGCAGGTCCTCGAGGTCGTCGTGCAGGCGCGCCAGCTGGCCCTCCACCCGGTCGAGCCGCACCTTGTCGAACGACTCGGCCAGCAACCGCAGCCGGTCGTCGAGGCTGCGCAGGCGATCGTCGAGCCCCCGCAGCGAGGACAGCTTCTGCAGGTGCTCCTCGAAGCGCACGAGGCGCAGGTGCACCAGCACGTAGCCGACCAGCAGGGCCACGAAGAACAAGCTGAACTGGACGTCGCCCATCGCGCCGGCACTCTAGCGCGGCGCCGGGCCCGGTGACAGCCGGCGCCGCGAGAGCCCGTAGAACGGCACGCCGACGGCGATGATGGCGAGGCCCTTCAGGGCGTTCCGCTGGCCGCCCGCGTCCTTGAGCGTGGCGCCCACGAACACCACCGCGACCAGGATGAAAACGGCCGGTGCCAACGGATACAGGGTGCACCGGTAGGGACGCGGCAGATCCGGCCGAGTCACGCGCAGCCGGTACACCGCGGCCACCGTCAGCGCGTAGAACAGGAACGACGCGAACACCACGAAATCAGTGACGTCGCCGAACGTGCGCATCGTCAGCACCAGGGTCGCGCCGACCAGAGCCTGGGTCCAGATCGCCACGGTCGGCGTGCCCCACCGCCCGTGCACCCGGGTCAGCGCCGCCGGCACCAGCCCGTCCTGCCCCATCGCGTAGAACGCGCGCGGCGACGACAGCAGGTTCGGGTTGGCAGCACCGAAGATCGAGATCGCGATCAGCAGCGTCAGGTAGCCCGACAGCTGCGGCGAGAAGACCCGTTCGATGGTCAGGCTGGCGACGATCGTCTCGGGCGTGCCCTCCGGCATCGCCCGCATCTGCTCGAACGGTACGGCGCGCAGGTAGATCACGTTGATCAGCAGGTAGAGCCCGATCAGGATCACCATGCCGCCGATCAGCCCGAGCGGCAGGTTGCGCTCGGGCCGCTTCAGCTCCGCGGCGTTGAACGGCATCTGGTACCAGCCTTCGTAGGCCCAGAAGATCCCCATGAACGCGGACACGAAGCCGGCCAGCGTCCATTCGGCGACGGTTGCACCAGCAGCTGCACCAGCGGCCGGCGCCGCAGCCGACCCACCGCTGCCGCTCGTCCCGGCACCGGCGAAGAACAGGCCGCCAACGACGATGAGCCCGATCACGAAGACCTTCGCGAACGTCGACAGGTTCTGCACCAGCGCCCCGATGCCGACGCCGAAGTGGTTGACCACCGCCAGCAGCAGGATCATCGCCACCGCCACCGTGAGCCGCATCGGCTCGCCGGTGTCCACCCCCAGCTGCAGGAACACCCCGAGGCCGACGCTCGGCACGACGTGCTGGGCTTGCGCCAACAGCCCGTCCATCCCGACGAGTTGCGCGGCGTGCTCCGGTTGCAGGCGGAGCGGGCCACTCGGATACCCGAACAACGGCAGCAGGTTCTTGGCGAACGCGATCGCCAGCGCCGCGACCGTGCCGGCGTTGATCACCCAGAAGAACGTCCAGCCGTAGAGGAAGCCGACGAACCGCCCCCAGCCCTCGCGCAGGAACGCGTACTGCCCGCCGGCCTCGGGGAACATCGCGCCGAGCTCTGCATACGCGAACGCGCCGCACAGGCAGACGAGGCCGAGGCCGAGCCACAGCGTGTGGATCCACGCCTCGGACGGCAGGGCCTGCGCGACGCCGAGCGGCTTCAGGAAGATGCCCGAGCCGATCACCGCACCGACCGTGATCGAGATCGCCGACACGAGACCGAGACGACGCTGGAGTTGACCGGACGCCATGGGCCGCGAACGCTACGCCCCGCACGGTCCACGCGGGAGGGAAAGCTCCTCGCCGCCGGCCCTCGCCCTCCCGATGCGTGGACGCTCCCGCCTGCTGCTCGCCCTGCTGTTCGTCGCGTTGTTCGCGTCGGTGCCCGACCCCGACGCGACCACTGGCCGCCCGTACCTGGTGTTCCTGCGGGTCCGCGAATGGCTGCTCGCGGCCGACGGCCCGCTCGCGCCTTGGGTGCAGGACGGCGCGCTGCCGCCGCTGGTCGTCGCACTGCGGCAGAGTCCGCCGCCGACCGACGCCGCCGACCTGGCCCGCCGCCAGGACGAGTACGCCCGCACCGCGGCGGAGTGGTGTGCCGCCCGCCGGGCCGAGGGCCGGACGATCCGGCTCGATGCCGCGCGCGGCCACCTGCCGCTGTCGGTCCGCGCCGGCGACGCGGGCTTCCTCGCCGAACTGCCGCACCCCGACGGCTCCGTGCAGCGCCTGCAGCTGCCGTACGCGAGCCGTGCGTCGCTGCTGCCGGCCCTGGTCGCGATCCTGCTCGCCGTGCTGACCCAGCGTGTGCTGCTGGCATTGGCGCTCGCCGGCCTTTGCGGCGGCATCGCGTTCGTCGCCAGCGCCCTGCCCGGGGCGGGCGGCTCGCCGAGCCTGCTGTCCACGGCCTGGAGCGGGGCGGAGCACTTCGTCGGTTCGGCGCTGTGGCAGCGCTCGCTGTGCCACGACTTCTACCTGCGCATCACCCTGTTCGTCGTGTTCCTGTTCCTGACCGTCGGGCTGATCGGCCGGAACGGCGGCGTGCACGGCCTCGTGCGCGCGCTGCGGCGCCACGTGCGCGGGCCGGTGAGCGCACAGCTGGTCGCGTGGCTCAGCGGGCTGCTGGTGTTCTTCGACGACTACACGAACTGCCTGCTCGTCGGCACGACGATGCGACCGCTGTGCGACGACCGCGGCGTGTCGCGCGCGAAGCTCGCCTACATCGTCGACTCGACCGCGGCCCCGGTCGCCGGCCTGTCGGTGTTCTCGACCTGGGTCGTCTACGAGATGTCGATGTACCAGGCGCCGCTGTCGCTGGTGACGCGCGCGGACGGCAGCCCGTACGTGCCCGGCGACGCGTTCGAGGTGTTCCTCGCCTCGTTGCCGTTCCGCTGCTACTGCTGGTTCACGCTGCTGCTGGTGCCGATGGTGGCGCTGCTGCGGCGCGACCTCGGGCCGATGCGGGTCGCGGAGCAGCGGGCGCGCGAACGGGCCGCTGTAGCAGGGCCCGGGCCCGACCCCGAACGCGCCCACGAGCCCGCCGTCGCGCCGGCCGCCGCCGAACGACCGGCCCGCGCCCGCAACGCCCTGCTGCCGATGCTGGTGCTGGTGCTCGGCACGCTGGTTGGCATGGTGCTGTTCGGTCTCGACGAAGGGCGGGCCCTGCCGGCCGGCACCGACTTCGCGACGCGGGTGCGCACGGTGCTCGCCAACGCAGAGAGCGACGTGGCCCTGCTGGTGGCGTCGGCGTCCGCGTTCGCCACCGCACTCGGCCTGACGCTCGGCCAGCGGCTGCTCAACGGCCGCGAGATCGTCGCCGTGTCGCTCGCCGCCGTACGGCCGCTGGTCGGCGCGTTCGGCATCCTGTTCCTCGCCTGGAGCCTCGGCCACGTCTGCCGCGACCTCGGCACCTCGTTCTACCTGACCGCCGCGGCGCGCGCGTCGATGCACGCGCTGGCGCTGCCGCTGGTGCTGTTCGTGGTCGCCGGCGCCATGGCGTTCGCCACCGGCACCAGCTTCGGCACGATGGCGATCCTGCTGCCGAACGTCGTGGTGCTCGCCCACCAGCTCGGCACCGAGGCGGCGTTCACCGGTTCGCCGGCGGCCGGCGGTCCGGCGCTGATGCTGCTGTGCATCGGGGCCGTGCTCGAAGGGGCGATCTTCGGCGACCACTGCTCGCCGATCAGCGACACGACCGTGCTGAGTTCGCTCGGGGCCGGCTGCGACCTGCTCGAGCACGTCGGCACGCAGCTGCCCTATGCCTTGCTGGCAATGGCCACCAGCGCATTCTGTGGCTACCTGCCGCTGGCACTGCTCGGACCGACCTACTGGCCGTGGTGCTACGGCATCGGCCTCGTCGTGATGGCGGTCGTGCTGCGCTTCGCCGGCGGCCGCACCGACCAACCGCCGCCGATGCCCCACGGCTAGCGCCCGGGATCGAGGTGCTGCGGTTTGGCGTTCGGCGGCGTCGACGCCAATCGCACAACCCACGCCATCGCCCCTGCCCCGACGAAGAAGGCGAGCACCACCCACACGTTCGTGAACATCAGGGAGAACTCGAGTGGATCGCCGCCGGACGAGCCGGTCACCGCGAGTACCACCGACACGGCGACCGCGACCACCGACAGCGCCAGCACGACGGTGCCGGCGAAACGCGCGTTGCCCGGTGGATGATCCCATTCGCCGATGCCGAGCACGGTCGTGAACACGCCGGTGACGAACCACAGGGCGAGGATCGCCCCCGAACTGCTGTCCAGGCGCGTCAGCACGTCCAGGAAGATCATGCCGAGCTGCAGCACGAAGTTGACGACACACGCCGCCACCATCGTCAGCGCGAACGACAGCACGACGCGCAGGCTGCGGGACGCGAGCGACATGGTGACAGGGTAGCCTGCGTCGGCGAGGAGTCCCGGCCACGCTGGGCATCCAGCCTGGCAGCTGGGCGCAGTAGGCGATTCCTCGTCCAGGACCCCTAGGGCAGCGCCGCGGCGAGCCGCGGCAAGCGCGCGGGAACGGCTTCGCCCCCGCGCAGCCGCGCACTCGCGAGCCAGGCGCGCGCCAGCAGCACGTCGCCGGCCTGCAGCGCCGCGAAGCCGAGTTCGACCGCTTCGTCGGCGGTCGGCTGCACCGGCTCGACGGCGACCACCGGCACGGTCGGGAATGCGACGCCACCCGGGTTCTCGATCCGCACGGTCAGCTGGTCGCTGCGGCTGTCGACGACGCGGCCGGCGACCAGCCCCGAACGCAGGCGCACCCGCAGTTCGCGGCCACGCGGCAGCGGCCGGGCGATCGGCAGCGACTCGGCGGACGAGCACCGCGGCCCGAGCAGCGCGCCGTCGACGCCGGCTGCGCGCAGCGCCTGCTGCAGCACCTCGTGCACGAACGTCTCGCCGTCGCTGGCCAGCAGGGTGATCGACGCATGGGCGGTGAGCACCTCGCCGCGCCCGAGCTGCGCGACCACTTGGCTCGAACGAGCGGCGAGGGCATCGGCGAGCTGCTGCCGCGGCGTCAGCAGGGCCGCCTGCTGCGCCCCGTCGAGTGGCTGTGCGGCCAACTGGGTCAACGTCGCCAGCGCCGCGCCGAGCCGGCCTTCGTCGATGCTGCGCTGCAGCAGGTCCAGACGCACGGCGAAGCGATCGGCGTCGAAGGTGGGCACGGGTGTGGCCGATTCGGTGGCCGGCTCGCTGGTTCGTTCGCCGGTCGGCTCGGCCCGCGGCGCGTCGGCCACCACTGTGTCTGGCGGAGCCACGACGACAGCTGCTCCGGCGACTTCGCCACCCGGTGCCGGCGGCGGCGGTGTCGGCGATGGCGCAGCAGGCGAAGGCGCGCTTCCGGTGTCGCTCGCGCCGGCGACCTGTGTCGCTGGCGTCGCGAGCTCAGGGCGCCCTCCGACAGGATCGGCCGCGCCGGTCGCGCTGCCCGAGCTGGCTGGCTGCTGGTCGCCGAACCAACCGAGGCCCCGCCCCACCAGCACCAGCAGCACGATCGCGAGTGCGAGGCCGGTCGCTCGACGGCGGCGAACGCGGCCGACCGGCCGGACAGGAGCAGGGGAAGCCATGCAGGCATTGTCGCCAAAACCGGCCCCCCGTCTGCAGCCCTCGCCGAGGTTCCGCAACCTCGCTCAGCGGCCCGGCCAGGCGGCCGCCTTGCGCGCGAGCCGCAGCACACTCTCCTCGCGGGTGGCGGTGCCGAGCTCGGCGAGCGGCCACCAGCGCAGGTCGTTCGACTCGGCCGACACCACCAACGACTGCCCCGGGGCGGCGCGCAGCAGGAACCGCACGTCCCAGTGCAGGTGCTCGGGCTCCTGCTTCCGCGCCGGGATCGGGTGCACGTCGAGATCGAGCGGCACCAGCGAGCCATCGGCCGAGGGCTCGAACGTGAACTCCGCCATGCCCGACTCCTCCTGGGCCTCACGCAGCGCCGCGCGTTCGATCGCCGGTTCGCCGTCGACGTGGCCACCGAGCTGCAGCCACTTGCCGAGTTTGCGATGGTGCGTCAGCAGCGCCGCATCGCCGTCGGCGGCGACGATCCACGCCGAGGCGGTGATGTGGCCGGGCACACACGTGCGCAGCAGGCAGTCCGGGTGGGCCGCGACGAACGCCCGGAAGCGCGCGACCAGCTCGTGCTCGGCGGGAAAGTGCCGCGCATAGCGGTCGAAGAGTTCGTTCAGGTGGCGTCGGTGCATGCGCGGACTCGCTGGCGCAAGGCCGCTTCGTCGACCTTGCCGTTCGGGTTGTGGGGCAGCTCGGCCAGCACGACGACGACCGCCGGCTGCATGTAGGACGGCAGGTGCCGGCGGCAGCGCCGCTGGATCGCAGCGCGCAGCTCCGCCTGGTCGGGACCGCCGGTGCAGCACAGCACGATGCGATGCCCGGCCGCCCCGCCGTCGACGCCGAACACCGCGACCTCGCCGACGCCGGGCATGCCGGCGACCGCGAGCGCCACTTCGTCCGGCGAGACGCGATGCCCCTGCACCTTCAACAGTCGATCGCGGCGGCCGACGAAGTAGTGCAGCCCGTGCTCGTCGCGGCGCACCACGTCGCCCGAGTAGACGACGCGGCCAGGCAGCCCGCGAGGATCTTGCCGGAAGCGCAGCGCGTCGTCGTCGGGTCGCCGCCAGTAGCCGAGCGCCACCAGCGCACCCGCGTGCACCAGTTCGCCGGTCGCCGGCCCCTCGAGCACTTCGCCGTCGCCGCCGACCAGCAACAACTCGACGCCCGGCAACGCGCGTCCGAACGACTCCGGATGCGCGTCGAACTCGGCCGGCGGCAGGAACGCGCTGCGGAACGCCTCGGTCAGGCCGTACATCGCGAACACCTGCACGTGCGGCCAGTGCTGGCGCAGCACCATCGCGTCGCTCGGCCGCAGCGCCCCACCACTGTTGGTCACGTAGCGCAACGACCGGCCGTCGGCCGCGGTCAGCGTGCCGTGGGCCAGGGCCGAGCCGACCTCGTGCCACATCGCCGGCACACCGGCGAGCCCGGTCGGGCGATGCGTGCGCAACAGCTGCGCCAGCTCGCCGCCACCGAGCGGATCCGCCGCGGTGATGCGGCAGCCGGTGTGCAGCGCGGTCAGCAGCTGGTTCCAGCCGTAGTCGAAGCTGAACGGCAGCAACGCCAGCACGTGGTCGTCGGAATCGAGTCCGAGGTAGCCAGCGACCAGGGCGGCGCCGAGACAGAGGTTGTGGTGGCTCTGCACGATGCCCTTCGCGCGGCCGGTGCTGCCGCTGGTGTAGAGCAGCATCGCGCCGCGCTGTGGGTCGGGCAGCGGCAACGCGGCGGCATGGCCTCCGGACGGCTGCGGCAACGGCGCTGCGGGCACCGGCCAAGTGCCCCCGGCCGGGCCGAACACGCGTTGTCCGTGCAGCGTGCGCACCGGGTCCTGCAGCGCCAGCAGGCGGCTCGGCTCGGTGACGACCGCGAACGGCTCGCAGTCGGCCAGCACGTGCCCGACCTGGTCGTCCTTGAGCTTGGCGTGCAAGGGCACCACCACTCCTCCGGCGGCGGCGACGGCGAGCAGCACCCGGACCTCCTGGCCCGAGCGCGGCAGCAGCACCACGACCCGGTCCCCTGGCTGCAGGCCCGCGTCACGCCAGCCGGCGGCCTCCCGTTCGACCTCGGCGGCGAACGCGGCGAGCGTCCAGGTGCCGTCCTGGGCGACGAGCCACGGCGTGCCGCGGCAGCGCTCGGCGGCGCCGCGCACCAGGGTCAGCAGGTCTCGGGCGGGTTCGACCATGCGAGAGAACCTCGAGCGGCAGGGAGCTCAGCTCTCGGGCGGCCTGCCTCGGCAGGCCGCCCGTTCGGAAGCGACTCGACCCGCCACCTGGAAATGCTCGCGGGCTCCCCGGCAGCAGCCGGCGAGCCCGCGAATTTGGTATCCCGGACGGGATTCGAACCCGTGTTACCAGAATGAAAATCTGGGGTCCTAGGCCGGACTAGACGACCGGGACGTGTTGCGGCCGAGCAGCGTAGGGAGGCGCCGCGGATTTGCAAGGCCACGCGGCAGCCGCCGAGCCTCAGCCGAGGTTCTTCCATTCCTTGACGCTGGGCAGCTCCTGCAGCGAGCCGAGGCCGAAGCGCTCGAGGAACTGCTGGGTGGTGCCGTACTGGAGCGGGCGGCCTGGCACGTCGGCGCGGCCGGTGCAGCGCACCAGCTTGTGTTGCAGCAGCGTGCGCAGCATCGGTCCGGCCTTCACGCCGCGGATCGCCTCGATCTCGCTGCGCATCACCGGCTGGCGGTAGGCGATCACTGCGAGCGTCTCGAGCGCCGCGGGCGACAGCTTCTCGAGCTTCTTCACCCCGCGCAGCCGCTGCAGGTAGACGAACGCTTCGGCGCCCGACATCCACTTCACGGTGTCGCCGCTCTTGCAGAGTTCGACCGGCAGGCCGAGCGAACGCATCTGCTGCTGCAGCAGCTCGAGCGCCTCGGCGACCAGCTTCTGCGTGGTGTTGCAGGCCTGCGCGAGCCGCAGCAAGGACAGCCCTTCGCGCGAGGTCAGCATCAGCACGTAGACCACGCGGGCCACTTCGGCCGGGTCGGTCAGCTCCGGAGCCGGCGGCAGGCCTTCTTCGTCCGGCAGTTCGAGCTCTTCCTCGATGGCGGCGACCTCGGCTTCGGCGGCGACCGCAGCGGCGGCTTCGGCCGCGCCGATCTCGTCGGCGACGACGGCAGCGTCCGGCGGTGCGATGCCGAGCTCGACCGGGCCCCCGTCGGCCTCTGCCGCTGGTTGGTCGGCCCCGGCGGCTGGTTCGTCGGCCTGCGCGGCTGGTTCGACCGGCGTCTCCGGGGCCGGCTCAGGCGACTGCCGACCTTCTGGCTGCGGCGCCTCGTCGCTGCCCGGGATGCGGTTCATCGCGACCTCGCCGCCGCCGATCTCCAGCTGGCCGGCCGAGTCGCCATGCGTGGAACCACCGAGCGAGAAGCGGTCGCGCACGACGAGGTTCTCGGCCGTCTGGCCGCGCTCGAAGGCCACCAGCTCTTCGGGCCCCTTCGGCAGCTCGCGCGGCCCGTTCGTCGTCGTCGTGTCCGGCGGCAGCTCACGCGAGATCTCGTCCATGATCGTGTGCTTGTAGCAGGCTTTCGCGCCGAAGTCATCGGTCGGGCGCAACTCGCGGTGCAGGCGCCTGCTCGAGTTCGCCGCGCCAGCGCAGCAGGTAGGCCGTGCGCTCGAACGCGCCGATCGCGCGGCTGGTGAGGTCGGCGTCGATCTCGTCGCGCACCTGGGCGAACGGCAGCGAACGGCCGGGCAGGTGTTCGAGGCAGTAGACCACGAACCAGCGTTCTTCGTCGCGCCAACGGCCGCGGAAGGGCGCCGACACCTGGCCCTTCTGCAGCGTGAACGCGACCTCGGCCACGGGATGCTGCGAGCCGCGCGCGAACGGCGGCAGGAGTCCTCCGTCGCGGCGCGAGTCGTCCTCC
>JAEUHU010000486.1 GCA_016793305.1 Planctomycetota bacterium | reverse complement strand
GCGACGGTGACCGCGTCGAGCAGGCGCAGGTCCCCGAGCGAACCTGCGACCGGCTTGCCGCTGGCATCGCGCACCTCGACCAACAGACTGTTCGCGGTGCGCGTGTCGGCGCTCTCGCAGCAGTAGTCCCAGGGCGTCTTGCAGCCGTCCTCCTTGTTCTTCTCGCCGCAGTACGGCAGCGACGTGTCCATCAGCGTGAACACCGCGAAGCCGGGCACGAGGTTGGCCACGCGGCCGGAGACCACCTTGGCGTCGGCGGCTCCCGCCTGCTTCGCTTCGACGACGGCTACGGCACCGGCCGGCTTGGCCGCCAACGCCAGCTTGGCGAGTGCTGGGGCAGGAGGCACCGCCGCGGGCGGCGCCTTGGGTGCATCTCCGCCGCAACCAGCGGCCACGACCAGCAACGAGCCGAACAGGACGGACGAGAGTTTCACGAGCGACCTCCGATGGCTTCGACGAGGGGAATGCGGACGGCGCGAACGGCAGGCACGATGCCACCGAGCAGGCCCGATGCAAGCGCGGCCAGCAGGCCGATCGCACGGCTCGGCAGGTCGGGCTCGAGGCGCAGCGCCCCCATCGGGTAGCGCAGCGACACGTCGCCGACCAGCAACGCCACCAGGATGCCGCAAGCACCCCCGGCGAACGCGACGAACATCGCTTCGAGGACGAGCGAGACCGCCAGCGACGACGGCGAGTAACCGATCGAACGCAGCGTCGCCAGCTCCCTCGTGCGCGCGAGCACGGCGGCGAACATCGTGTTGGCGCAGGCGAACGCACCGGCGACCACCGCGAGCAGCGCCATCCAGCGCGCCAGGGCAGCGATCGGCACGAGGCTGCTGGCCAGCGCCTGCATCATCTCCGCTTCGCTCACCGCGGCGATCTCCAGGTCGAGCCGACGCCCGGCGAACAACCGCACCTCGGCGAGCGCCGACGGATCGGCGAGTCGCAGCACGACGCACGAGACGTCCTCGCGTCGGGTCGCGAGCATGACGTCGCCGAGTCGTCCCCACATCTCCGCCTCGTAGAGGGTGCCCGGCGCGGCGAAGCGGCCGACGATCCGGAACTCGCGCCGCTCCAGTTCGATCGTCCGCCCGACCTGCATCGCCTCGGGGGGAACACCCATGCGTGTGGCAGCGAGGTCGCCGACCATCAGTTCGAACGGTTCGCGCGGCTCGCGCCCTTCGACGACCGTGACGGGCGCGTGCACGAGGTAGGCCGCCGGCGTCACGCCGCGCAGCAGCCCGATCTGGTCGCCGCGGCGCGTGGCGATGTGCAGTTCGACCGAGGCCGCCCGCGTGCCGTCGACGGTGACCACGCCGGGGACCGCCGCCGCCGCCGCTTCGGCGCTGCCGCGTGGCACCACCGACCGCACGAGGTCCACTTCCGAGGAGACGCCGAGCAGCAGCGCGATGTCGCTGCGGGCGCTGCCCGCGCCCGCGGTGGTCATGCCGGCGGCGAACGACTGCATCGCGATCACCAGCATCGTCGTCGCGGCGATGCCGGCGATCGTCACGGCGCTGCGCACCCCACGCCGCAGCAGGTTGCGCAGCACGTAGGAGAAGGGCAGCAGCGTCATTCGGCCTTCACCCCGAGGTGCAGCGGCCGCCGCGCGACCGCGATCGCCGGCGGCAGCGAAGCCAGGGCGCCGGTGAGCAACGCCGCGAGCGCCGACTGCACGACGGTGGCGCTGCCCGGCACGAGGTCGATGCCGTACCCCTCGACACCGAGCGTCACCGGCCAGAGCCACAGCACGGCGAGCACCGCGCCGGTGCCGAGCGCGCCGCCGACCAGCCCGAGGCCGACGCCTTCGCAGGCGATCAACGCCATCAGCCGCGTCTTCGTCAGCCCGATCGTCTCGAGAACGCCCATCTCCGCAGCGCGCGACTCGGCACTGATGAACACGGTGTTCGCCAACACCAGGGCCACGACGAGGACCGCGAGGTAACCGAGCCAGCGCGCGAACGCGACCACCTGCGCGATCTCGCCGATGGCCGCGGTGACGAACGCCTGCATGCTCTTCGTGTCGGTGCGCGCCTCGTCGGTGCGGAACGCCGCGTCGATCGCCTGCGCGACCCGCTCCGGATCGGCGCCTTCCTGAACCCCGACCAGGAACTGCGTCGCCGTGCCGAGCCGCTTCCGGGCGAGCCCGAGCAGGTCGAGGTGGACGAACGCGAGGTTGGCGACGCCGGCGGTCTCGCTGCGCACGATGCCGGACACCTGCACGTCGATCTCGCCGAGCCGCACGCGTTGGCCGACCGAGATGCCGCGCCGGGCCGCCAACCGTTCCCCGACCAGCGCGCCGTCGGCGTGGGCGCGCCAGTCCACGACGCTGCCGCCGAGGAACTGCAGCGGGTACAGCCGCTCGAGGTCGTTCGCGTCGACACCGTGCAGCGTCACCAGATCGAGGTTCGAGCGGCAGGAGTTGATGAACACCAGCGTCGGCAGCACGGCGGCGACACCGGGCACGTCCTGGATCGTGCGTTCGTAGCGCAGCGGCAGCTCCGAGGTCAGGGGACAGAACCGGCTGTCCTGGAACACCACGAGCACCGGACGGTCGGCACGATCCGCCAGCGACTGCACCCCGTCGTCGACGGTGCGCACGAACGCGAACAGGGCCATCGCCAACGCGGCGCCGAGCAGCGTCAGCACCGAGCGCGTGCGCGCCCGCGACGCCGTGCGCAGGGCGTACGGCAGGAACGCCAGCAGCTCACGCATGACGCGCCTCGTCGACGATCCGCCCCTTGTCGAGGTGCACGACACGGTCCGCGGTCTGCGCGGCGACCGGATCGTGCGTGACCATGACCAGCGTCTTGCCGAACTCGTCGACGAGGCGCCGCAGCAGTTGCATCGTCAGTGCGGCGGCGGTGCGATCGAGGTTGCCGGTCGGCTCGTCGGCGAACACCACCACGGGGTCGGCGACGATCGCGCGCGCGATGGCGACGCGCTGCTGCTGGCCGCCGGACAACTGCCGCGGCAGGTGGTGCACGCGGTCCGCGAGACCGACGGCGGCGAGCGCCGTGGCGACCTTCGCCTCCCGCTCGCGTCGCGACAGGCGCAACAGCAGCAACGGCACCTCGACGTTCTCGAACGCCGTCAGCACCGGGATCAGGTTGTACTGCTGGAAGACGTAGCCGACGGCGCGGGTCCGCCAGCGCGCCAGCTGGCTGGCGTTCATCGCCGAGACCTCTTCGCCGGCGACGAGCACCCGCCCGCTGGTCGGTCGGTCGATGCCGGCGAGCAGGTGCAGCAGCGTCGTCTTGCCGCTGCCGGACGGGCCCATCAGCACGACGAACTCGCCCTTGCCGACGACGAGGTCGAGGTTCGCGATCGGCGTCACCTCCTCCGACAGCGAGTGGAACGTCTTGGTGACGCCCTGGACCTGGATCAGGCTCATCGCGAGTCCTCGCGCACGCGTTCGCCTTCGGCCACCGGCGCCAGGATCGCCCGCTGCGTGACCGACAGCTCGCCGCGCACGACGACGCCGTTCGCCTCCTGCTGCACCACCTCGACGGCGATGCCGCGCGCGGTGCCGCTGGACGGATCGAGCACGAACACGCGGCCGTTCTGCACGGCCGCCGTCGGCAGGCGGAACGCCGCCGGCGCGGCCGCGGTTTCGGCGCCGCCTTCGACGACGTCGGCCAGGAAGCGCGCGCGGCACAGGGTCTCCGGGCGCAGCAGCGGCGGCGGATCGACCAGCTCGACCTTCACCTGCAGCGTGTTCTTCAACAGGTCCGACTCGCGCTGCACGCGCTGCACCCGCCCCTGCACGACCACGGACCCCAGCACTTCGCTGCGCAGCTCGACGCGCTGCCCGTCGCGGATGCCGGCGACCGACCCGAGCGGAACGTCGATGCGCGCGCGCAGCTTGCGGGGGTCGTATAGGCTCAGGATCGGCTCGGCATCCGGCCCGACGATCGCTCCGGGCATCGCCAGCACCTTCATCACCACCCCCGAAGTCGGCGCCCGCACGGTCAGCCAGTGCGCTTCACGCTCGGCGATCTGCAACTCGGTGCGCGCCACCTGCACCATGGCGCGAGAACGTGCGACCTCGGCCTCGGCGATGGCGAGCGCTCCGGCGAGATCGACCGGGTCGGCGGCGACGTCCTTCGCGACCGCGGCCGCCTGGACGGCAGCGGCCGCTTCCTGCTCGGCGAGGGCCACGTCGCGGGCGGCCGCCGCGGCACTGGCGGTCGCCGCGGCCAGCGCCGCTTCAGCCCGCTCCCGCGCGACCGCGTAGGAACCACCGGCTTCCGCCAGGCGAACCTGCGCCTCGCGCGCTGCGACGGCGCTGCGTTCCTCGGCCGCGGCGCGATCGCGCGCCCCGATCGCGGCGACGACGCGCGCCTGCTTCGCCGCGACCTGGGCCTCGGCATCGGCGAGCGCCGTGCGGATCGAGGCCCGCTGCGCCAACTGCGCCTCGGCGGTGCGCAGCCGCGCCAAGGCGACGGCGAGTTCGGCCTCGCGCTCGACGAGCCCGGCGGCCGCCCGTTCGCGCTGGGCCTGCAACGGCGCACTGGCGAGCTCGGCCAGCACCGTGACACCGGCTTCGACCGCCGCCCCTTCGAGCTGCGGCACCTGCTCGAGGCGGCCGGTGACCAACGGCCGCACGAGGATCGGGAACGGATCGGGCTCGATCCAACCCGCCGCTTCGGCCAGGGCCAGCGACGGCGTCGCCGCCGCGGACACGGCCTCGACGCGAACCGTCGGCACGACGCGAACCGGTCGCAGCAGCGGCCAGACGAACGTGACGGCGACGACGAGCACGAGCCCGAGGGCCAGAGCCGCGAGCAGACGCGGCCCGAGCGGGCGCCGCGACGGCGGCGGCGGTGCTTCGGCCATGCGCAGGGCCGACAGGTCGACGGGACTCATCGGGCTTCCTCCATGGCGGGCCAGCCCGCCGCGGCCGCGGCACGCACGCGAGCGCGCGCCGCCGCCATCGCCGCATCGCGCGCTTCCATCGCCTCGCGCACCATCATCGGCGCCGTGTCGGCGACGCGATCGAACGCATCCACCTCGACCTGCAGCGCCACCGTCGCCGCGGCCAAGGCCTGGCCGGCGACCTGGGCGGTGGCCGCCGTGGCGCGGGCGCGGGCCGCGGCCGCCTCGTGGCGGGCTGCGGCGCTGTTCGCTTCTCCGAGCGCGGCGAGCAGGGCGTCGAGCAAACGGCTGCGTGCCGCCCCACGCCGCTCGCGCGAAGCCTCGGCCGGACCCGCCGCACCGATCGGCCAGCGCAGGATCGCCATCGGGTCGACGCCGCTGCCGCGCAGCATGAAGTCCGGTCCGATCATCAGCGATGGGTACTGGTCGGCGACCGCCCGGCGGAACTCGGCGTCGGCGACCTGGTAGCGGGCTTGGGCCTCGGCCAGGTCCGGGCGACGCAGCACGGAGGTCTCGTCCGCAGGCGGCACCGGCGGCCAGTCGACCGGCGGCAGCACGAGTTCGAACCGGGATTCCGACGACAGGCCGAGCAGTCGCCGCAGCTCCGCGGCCAAAGTCGCATGTTCGGCTTGGATGGCGCGCCGCTCGGCCTCGACCCCGGCAACCGCGGCGCGGACGGCCCTCGCCGCCAGCGGCGAAGCCAGACCGGCCGCGACGAGCGCCTCGACGTCGACGTCGACTGGGGGCACAGCGGGCAGATCCGCGAGCGCACGGCTGGCCACGAAGACCTCGGCGATGGCGGCGACGACGCGCCAACGTTCGGTCGCGAGCGCCGCGGCCGCCGCAAACGCCTGCGCCTCGGCCAGACGTGCACTCGCCCCGCGCTGGGTCAGGCCGAGCAGCGCCAGCGGGTCCACCATGGCCGCCAGGTTCTCCTGCTGCAGCTGGCCCTGGAGTTCGGTGGGCATCACGTCGAGGCCGGCTGCCCGGCATTCGGCGGAGCGTGCCATCAGTTCGCCGTTGTTGGCAAGGGCGAGTTCGACGGCCGACTCGAACGTCAGCGGGCCGTCGTGCCGTGCCAGCCCCGCAGCAAGGGTGGGGAGAGCGACGTCGGCAGGGTCGTAGGTGGTGCAGCTCGCCACCGCGGCGAGCAACACTCCGACGGCCGGTCGACGCAGGGGCATCATCCGTCGCAGCTCATGTCGCGCCCACGCATCGCGCGTGCAAGAATCCAGGACAGGGCGACGAAACCAACGCGAAAAATCCCAACCTGCTGGGCACCACGCTGGGCGCTGGGTCGACTTCCGGAGCGCGCCGAAACCAGCAGCGCCTCACCCCGGGGAAGGGAAAACTGGAGCGGGTGAAGAGATTCGAACTCTCGACCCTCACGTTGGCAAAGCTCTCTGGAAATCCGACGCAGGGCCTTGAACGAGCCGTGTTTAGGAAGGTTAGCAGGTCTCGCGCGATTGGCAAGCCGTGGACGAGCGTTGACGCAAGTGGCTGCGAATCGACGCCAGTTGCAGGATCTGTATGCACGTGCATACATCGGTCGACCGCTCATCACGTCCGCTTCGCCAGTAGCCGCTCCAGACCGGACGGAGGTTGGAATGCTCGAAGCCGGCACGCGGGCGGAGCAGATTCGACGACGTTGACTCAACGTCACGCGCAGGGATCCGAGCCCGGGTTCCCAGCCCCCGTAGGAGGCCACGACACCGGGGCGCACGAACTCGGTCGCCCTCGACAGGCACGCCTACTTCGTTCGCAGCGGCGACCACACCAACGTGATGGCCCGCACCGGCTCAATCGCGTCCCTTCCGCCGAGAAGTGGCAGAAGATCAGCGCGGGACTCGTTCCGAGCATGTGGTTGTGGATCGCGACGATGCGAATGCCGTGCTTGCGGTAAGCATCGATGGCCTGCTGCAACTCGCTCCGGAGCAGGCAGGTGTCGCCCCATGATCATCGTTCGCCCGCACTCGCAGGGCGCAAAGCCAACCCAGTAGCCGAGCCCGACGCCCGCGGGAAGCCGCTGCCCATCGATGCTGGTTCCCAACTGCGGGCGCGGCAACGCGATCTTGAACGTGCCGTCCTCTTGCAGCGCGCCCGGTAGGCCAACCGCGTCGGACAACGCCTTCCAGTCCGGCGCAGGCGGGGTCGCCGCCGCCGGTGCTGCCGCCGCGGGTTGCTTGCCCATCTGATTCCACGCGGCGCGGATCGCCTTGGCCATGTCAGTCGGGCTGCTGCGCCGGCAAGCAAAAGACGAAGCAGAGGGAACAGAGCGTCTGGAGTGCGACTCGCATGGTCATCCTGACGGGTTGAAGGGCGCACGGCATCGTAGGTCCGCAAAGGTGAGAACGGCGCAACACACCGAGTTGCACCGCAGGCGGCACCTGCGTCTCCCCCTGGTGCGGTACCGATTGTTGCCTAGGATTCTCGCCCACCGCGAACGTTTCGCGGGGTTGTCATCGAGGAAATGAGATCATGAACCGACTGTTCGCCGCGAGCGTCTGTGCGCTGTTCCTGGTCGCCTGCAGCAAGCCGGAGCCAACTGCTCCGAACAACCCGACGCCGGGTGCTGCCGCGACCGTGTCGCAGGTCAAGCTGGAGTTGGGCAAGACCGTTTGAGGGGGATGTGTCACCGCCGTGCGCGGTGCCCTTGGGAAAGTCGACGGCATCAGCCAGATCGACATCAAGGCCGGCGACAAGGACTTCACCGTCCACTACGACGCCGCCAAGATCAAACCGGCCGACATGGTCGCGAAGCTGGTCGCTGCCGGTGAGTCCGGCGCGAAGGTGAAGGCATGAGGTTCGCATCCCCGGTGTTGCTGGCCGCGATCGCCCTCGCGGGTTGCGCGACCAATCCGGTGTCAATCGAGACGAAGGACGCCATGTTGGTCCTCGACAAGAAGCCCACTTGAGGCGGCTGCGTTGCCGGCGTGCGTGCCACGCTGGAGAAGCTGCCGGGTGTGAAGGGGGCCGAGATCACGGCGGGCAACGCCGAGATCACCGTCCACTACGATCCTGCGACGACGAACGTCGACAAGGT
>JAEUHU010000151.1 GCA_016793305.1 Planctomycetota bacterium | reverse complement strand
TGCGCAACATGGGCACGATCGGCGGCAACCTGCTGCTCGACACGCGCTGCACCTACTACGACCAGACGCACGAGTGGCGCGAGTCGATCGACTTCTGCATGAAGAAGGACGGCGCCATCTGCTGGGTGGCACCCGGCTCGCCGCGCTGCTGGGCGGTGCAGAGCTCGGACACGGTGCCGCTGGTGTGCGCGATGGAGGCCGAGGTCGAACTGGTCGGCAAGGCTGGCACGCGCACGATCAAGGCGGGCGATCTCTACCGCGACGACGGCATCCAGTACCTGACCAAGAAGCCCGAGGAGCTGCTGACGCGGCTGATCCTGCCGGCCCCGAAGGGCTGGAAGGCCAGCTACCTGAAGCTGCGCCGCCGCGACACCTACGACTTCCCGGTGCTCGGCGTCGGCGCGTGCGTGTGGACCGATGCGGCTGGCGTCGTCACCAAGGCCAACGTGCGGCTCGGCGGGGCGGGCTCGTTCGCGATCCCGGCGACCGACAGCGAGAAGCTGCTGGTCGGCAACAAGCTGACCGACGACGTGATCGCCGCCGCGGGCTCGGCCGCGCTGAAGCCGGCGCGCACGATGGACAACACCGACCTCGACGTCTACTGGCGCAGGAAGGTGGCGCCGGTCTACGTCGCGCGGGCTCTCGCCGCCTGCAAGTGAGGTGGTGGAGGGCAGAGCCCGCAAATGGCTCAGCCGACTCGCGGAGGTGGTGCGGATGCGTTCCCGAGCGAAGGTTTCCAGGGTGGCCCTGGTCGAGCGATACGAGATCGCTGCGTTCTTCGCGCAAGCCGACGACACGCTGCTGCTGGCGGCAATCGGCGAAGCGATCGAGGCTGCCGTGACAGTTGGCGGTCTCGAGGGCGTCTCGCCGGCCGCCCGGGTTCTCGCGCGGGCCAACCGAGCCGAGTACCTCGTCGGCAATGGCGGCTTCGCCTACTTCTTCGAGCCGAAGGATCACGAGGCCGAAGCCACGCTGGCTGCGTTGCAGGCGATCGGCGCAGACGAAGCCGTGGCGGCGCTGCGCGGCGCATTGTCGAGGTTTCCTGGCGGTAGGCCGCACGACGACTGGCAGCAGCGCATGAACTTCCTCGCGGCGATGAGCGACAAGGCCCGCAAGCAGCTCGATGCCGGCGCCCACACGCTCTCCGACTTGTCGCTTCTGCAAGCGCGCTTCGCCCGGGCGCACCTGAAGGAACTGGCGAAGCTGCCGCCGGTCTCCGGCCACATTCCACCACAGCCGTTGCCGGTGGCGACCGCGCCGTCACGCAGTGTGGCGCGCTGGCTCTGCAGCCATGGCCTCGGGGTCGAGTTCGAGCCGCTCAGCCCATGGACGTCGCGCTGGTCGGTTCGCAACGGCACCACGTGGAAGCCGGAGTGGCGCGTGCTGGCAGGCATCCACTTCGTCGAGCCCCGCCGCGATCCGGTCGGAGTGGCGAAGGCTCTGGCGGGACTGCGCGCGGCGGCTGGCGTCGTGCGTGCGGTGATCGACAGCGAAGTCAGCGCGGCCCATGACGTCCCGCTGCTGTCGTTGCTGGCTCGCTTGCCGAAGTTGCGGGAACTCGAGCTGTGGGTCGAGACGCTGTCGCCGGAGCTCGTGCAGACATTGCAGGAAGTCCGCCGCCTGCGTCATCTGCGGATCGTCGCCCAGGGTGTCACGCACGACGTCGCGAAGCAACTCGTCGCCGGCCGGCGGCCGCGCCACGCGGAGTTGACCTGCCCGAAGGCCGCACCGTCCGTGCGCGCGTCGCTCGCCGAGGCTGGCTGGCTGGTCGGACCCTGACGCCGGCCGCGACCGCATCGCACCCGCGCGGTGCCCTCGGGTGGCCATTCTCTCGGAATCCCGTCATGCTGCGCCGATGCTTCCCGACGCCGAAGCGCTCGACCCATCGGCGGACCCGTGGCCGGCTGTGTTCGCCTTGCTCGACTTCGTGCAGCAGGCGACGCCGACGACGCCCGCGGACTGGGTCGAACTCGTGCGCTTGCTCGACGCCGTCGCCCTCGCGCGGCACGCGTGCCCGACGGAGAGTTGGTGCTACGACGACGAGCAGCACGGTCCGCTGCCCGAGCGGTCGCACAGCGAGTGGTGGCAGCTCGTCGCGCCGCGCTTCCCCGACTTCGGCTACTACTGGGCGACGCTCGATCCGTTCGACCCTGCACGCGACGAGAACGCGGCCCTCGGCGATGCGATCGACGATCTGGCCGACATCGCGCACGACCTGCAGCACGTAGCGCTGGCGCGTGATCGCCTGGGGGATCGTGAAGGCCGGCTCGGACTCGGCTTCCTGTTCGACATCCACGTCGGGTCCCACCTGCGCAGCTTGCAGCGCTACCTGCACCTGCGCACCGCCGGTGCCGCGTGGGATCTGGACGTGGGCGGGCGCGGCACGGCGCGCGCTGCCGATCCGCGGCCCGCGATCGACGCGTTCCTCGGGTTCGTGCTGGCAGCGGAGCCGCTGACGCGCGCGCAGTGGGCCCAGTTCGCGCGGGTGCTGGACGAGTTGGTGATGGCGCGACACGCCGTCGCCGGAATCGCGACTGCGGGCCGTGCCGCGACGAGTGCTCCGCCCGTCGATCCCGCGCGCAGCGAAGTGCTGCGCCGCCGCCTCGCCACCTGCGATCGCTACCTGCAGACGGCGCCGCTTCATCCGATGGACGAGCCAGAGGGAACCGTGGAACCAGTGCTCGAGCTGCGCGACGCGATCGCCGACCTCGAGCAGATGACGACGACGCTCGTCGCGGTCACGGCCTCGTCGCCGTCGGGTGACGCCCACGCGGTGGCGGCCGCGTTCGCTGCAGCCTTCGATCCGCTGCGGCACGGTCGCATGCGCGACTTGCAGCGCTACGTCTACGCGGTGATGCACGGCTGAGGTCGGCGAAGGGCGGGTGTCTTGGCGCGAGGCCCAAACACCGAGTTGGATTCGGCAGGAATCGCCGTGGCGAGCTGGTCGTCCAGGGCGAGCCATGCCTGTGGGACGACCGACGTCGACCGAGCGCCCTCGCCTTGTCGGGGATCGGCGAGTTCGGTACCCTGCCTCCATGGGCGACGCTCTTCGCGCAGGCTACTACGTGTCGCCCGAGGCCTACCTCGAGGCCGAACGAACGCGCGCCCAGAAGCACGAGTATCTGGCTGGTGTCGAGTACCAGATGGCCGGTGCGAGTGCCGGCCACAATCGGATCGCCGGCAACCTGTTCGCCGAGTTGCGCAGCCAGCTCGCCGGCAAGCCGTGCGAGGTGTTCTCGTCCGACATGAAGGTGCGGATCCGGACCAACACTGCCGAGTTCTACTACTACCCCGACGTGACCGTGGACTGCTCTGGGGTGCCCGACTCGGCGGCGTTCGCCGAGCAGCCGCGCGTGATCTTCGAAGTGCTTTCGCCCGACACCGAGCGCATCGACCGGGGTGAGAAGCTCCGCAACTATCAGGCCTTGCCCTCGCTCGACGCCTACGTGCTCGTCGATCAGCATCGGGTCGCCGTCGTGGTCCACCGCCGGACGGAAGGTGGGTGGAGCCGCGAACTGCTGACCGAGAAGACCGAGCCGCTGAGTCTGCCGACGATCGGTTGCAGCGTGCCGGTTGCGGCGATCTACCAGCGCACAGGGCTGTAGCGGCAACACGGCACGGAGCCCGCCGAGCGGCGCTCCCTCAGCGGATGTCGAGTTCGCCGTTCAGCTCCGCGTCCATCTCCTCGCCGACCTCGTTGACGAACTCGATCGTCTCCTGCAGCCGCTTCGCCGCGACCGCGGGCGCCAGTGTGCCGTCGGCGAGGCCGGTCGCGTCGAACGTCGCGCGGAAGAGGATCGCCCAGACCTTGTCGTCCTCGGCCAGGTAGAAGCAGCCGATCTTCTTCGTGCTCGAGAACACCTTGACCAGCAGCGCTTCGTCGGGCGGAGCGGCTCCCGTCCACACCGTCGTGTAGACGGTGTGCATCACCAGGTCGGCCGGCCGGTTGGCGGCCGCCGTCACCAACACCAGCTGCTGCCGGCCCCCTTCGTGGTCGTAGCGCAGCCGGTAACTGGTCCCGCTCGGGCTCTTCTCGAAGTGCAGGCCGGTAGCCTGCAACGTCTGCAGCAGCCGTTCGGCGTCGGCGGCCTGGTCGGGATCCTGGGGGAGGGAGACGAACGACAGCCCGAGCAGCAGGGTGATGGGAAGCAGGTTCACAGCAGATCCTCCGCGCCGGGGTTCAGTTCGCGTTCGAGTTCGTCGGCGGTCGACTGCGTCACGTCGCAGTAGCGGGCGAAGTCGGCTGGCGTGACGTCGACGGTCGGCGTCGTGCGGAACCGGATCCGCCAGTTCTTCTGCGTCTCGCTCGGCCGCTCGAGCACGAGGCCGCCGACGCCGAAGCGCCGCGCGAACGCGTTGCGCAGCAGTTCGGCCGTGGGGGGCTCGGCGCGGTCGTAGACCAGCGAGAAGAGCTCCTGCACCGCGAGCTCGCCGTAGCGGTCGACCCGCTTGCGCAGGTAGATCGTCTGCGTCCGACCGGTGTCGTCGTGGGTGTAGTGGATCTTGTGGAAGGCGCCGAGGTCCTCGCTGCGCAGGCCGGCGCGGCGCATCGTCGCGCCGAGCGGATCGTCCGGGCTCGCCCGCTGCGGCACGGCCTTCTGCAGCAACGCCAGCAGCGTGTCGTTGCCGACCTCCTTCGCCACGTCGAGCGCGGACTGGGACGGGCCGAGCGGCGACTTCCACACCTTCGCCGGATCGGCGCCGGCCGCCAGCAGCAGTTCGATCGCCGCCTGGTTGCCCGCCTGGATCGCGGCGACGAGCGGCGTCTCGTGGCCGATGCCGGGCGCCTGGTCGACCGGGCAGCCGGCGGCGAGCAGCGCCTTCACGCAGTCGAGATGGCCTTCGCCGATCGCCGCCTGCAGCGATGGGTCGAACGGCATCGGAGCGGTGGTGAAGTCGATGCGGCCCTTGCCGTGTTCGCACAGCCACGCCAACGCCGGGGCCGCTCCTTCGCGCGCCAGCTGGGCCACGGCGAGGTTGAGGGCCTCGTCCGAGCAGCGCGCGAACAGCCGTTCGAGCACCGCGAGATGGCCGCGGCCACCGGCCGCACCGAGGGCCGTGGTCTGGAAGTGCTCGCGGGACGCGTCGGCGCCGATCGCCAGCAGCGCCTGCACCGTCGCCAGCGCCTTCGCTTCGTCCTCCTGGGCGGCGGCACTCGCCAACGACAGGTCGACGGCGTCCTGGTCGGCGCCGGCGGCGAGCAGCTTGGCCATCGTCGGCAGGTCGCCCTTCGCCGCAGCCCGCTGCAGCGGGCCCGACCCGAGTCCGAGGTAGGGGCGCGGCCTGGCGCCGGCGTCGAGCAGCAGCTGCACGCGGGCCGAGCGCTCTTCGCCGTCGTGGTCGACCGCACAGCCGAGCGCCTCGTCGAGCGCCACCTGGCCGAGGCCCGGCCGCAGCAGCAGGCGCAGCAGCGCCAGGTCGGCGAACTCGGCGGCGTGCGCCAGCGGCGAGGTCATCGAGAAGCCGTCGACCAGCAGCAGGTCGGGCCGGCAGCCGGCTTCGAGCAGCTCGCGGCAGGCCGCGAGGTCCTTGGCGCGCGCGGCGGACAGCAGCACACAGCGCTGGCCGTCGTTGGCGTTCGGGCTCGCTCCCGCGGCGATCGCCCCGCGGGCGGCGGCGAGGTCGTCGTCGGCGAGTGCCTGCAGCACCGCGGCGTGCTGCCGTTCGGCGGTGCGCAGCAGTTCGGCGAGCTCGGGAGCGTCCTTGGTGAACGCCGACGCGCGGTTGCCGTCCTTGTCGGTGGCGTCCGGCCGTGCTCCGAAGCGCAGCAGGAAGCGCACCATCGCCTCGTCCTCGTGCAGCACCGCGTACATCAGCGGCGTGTGGCCGGCCTCGTCGCCGTTTTCGAGGCGCGCGCCGTGGGCGGCGAGCAGGGCGACCAGCGGCTGGTCCTTGGCGAGCACGGCATGGATCAGCGGCGTCTGCCCGGCGGTGTCGTCCTTGCCTGCCCCCATGCCGACGTTCGGGGAAGCACCGTCGGCGAGGGCCTTCTGCGCAGCCGCGGCGTCGCGCGCGTCGAGCGCCGTGCACAGCTGGCGGGCGAGTTCGGCGCTGCGCTCGTCGTCGAGCATCGGCTGCGCCGGACGGGGCTTCGGCAGAGGGAACGGATCCTGGCCCGGCACCATGGCGAGCAGGCTCAACGCGGCGACCGTGAGTCGGAGCATGGGGCGAAGTATCGGCAGCGTGGGCCTTCCGACCATCGGCCGTGTGGCGGTGGTGCCGGTGGTCAGGGATGCGTCGCGCGGGTGGCGCATCGTGCCGGTCCCCGCCACGATGCCCGCAGCTGCCAAGGAGGACTCGTGCCCGACGCCCTGTTCGAACGCCTCGCCTCGTTCCGCTTCGATCCACCCGGAGTCGCCCTGCCGTTCGCCCGACGGCTCACCCATGAGAACGGCTGGAGCCGTGCGTTCGCCGAACGGGCCGTGGCCGAGTATCGGCGCTTCGTCTGGCTGGCGATGCGCGCCGGGCACCCGGTGACGCCGTCGCCCGCGGTCGACGAGGTCTGGCATCTGCACCTGTGCTACACGCGTTCCTACTGGGACGAGCTGTGTGGACGCGTGCTCGGCCGGCCCCTGCACCACGGGCCGACGCTCGGGGGTGCGGCCGAGAGCGCGAAGTACGCCGACTGGTATGCGCGCACGCTGGCCAGCTACCGGCAGCACTTCGGCGAACCACCTTCCGACCTCTGGCCGGCTCCGGCGGAACGGTTCCGCTCTGGCATCCCGCGCAAGGTCGATGCGCGCTCGCACTGGGTCGTGCCGAAGGCGAAGGTGGCGGCGCTGCTCGGCGGTGGAACGCGTGCGGCGGCGCTGGCCCTGGTGCTGGTGCTGACCGCCGGCTGCGTCGATGCCTCGGTCGCCGATTCGGTGGTGCTGGTCGGCCTGCTGGTCGTCTTCGCCATGTTCCTCGCCGGCTTCGTGCTGCTGGCCGCGCGGGTTCGTGCGTCGGGACGGCGTTCGGCGAACGTGCCGCGGAAGAAGCGCGACCGCGGGGATTCCGACTGCGGCAGCGAGGTCGGGTGCGGCTACTCGTCCAGCGGCGGTCGGCATCACGGCCTGCACGGGGCCGGTGCTGGCGCGACCGGCATGCCACCGACGGTGTCGGACAGCGATGGTCATGGTGGGCACGGCAAGGGCGGGCACGGCCACGGCGCGCCTGGCCCGCGTCGCCACGCGCATGGTCACGACGACGGCGACGGCCGCGCCGGCTGCGCCGAGGGAACGGGCCACGGTCACGAGGAGAGTGGTGGCGACTCAGGCGACAGCGGTGGAGGTGGTGGTGGGGACAGCGGTGGCGGTGGCGACAGTGGAGGCTCGTCCGGCTGCGGCGGTGGTGGCTGCGGGGGTGGCGGCGGCGACTGACCTCGTGCGCGCCGCCACGCGCTCTTGCCCGGTCGGCAGCTCGCGTGGCCACGACCGCCGGGGCGTTCGTCCGGTGCGTTCGTGGCTCGGCCGGCCGACGAAGCGGTGATGGCATCGTCCGCGTCGGCCGCGCACACTGCGGCGATGGAACTGGGCCTCTACTTCGCCTCCAACCGCGCGCACGAAGGTGCTGACCGCTGGCATCCCGATCGCTACGGCCGCGCGTTCTCCAGCGACGGCATGGAGAACCTCCGCTTCGGCTGGCTCACCGTCGACGTCGACGAGCGCGCCGTGCAGCGTTGCCTCGACGCGGACACCGGCTTCGGGCGCGGCAGCGGCAACGAACTCGCCACCTTGTGCACCAAGGCGGCGAAGCGGGCGCGCATCGAGGCCTATCCGGAGAAGATCGACGCGGCGCAGAGCGAGACCAACCAGCCGAAGGCGAAGCTCGGCAGCAAGGCGATGTTCTCCGACCTGCAGCGCGACATGCTGAAGCGCTGCGACGTGCTGGTGTTCGTGCACGGCTTCAACGTGTCGTGGGAGGAGGCGGTCGGCTCGGCGCTGGCGCTGCAGTTGATGCAGAACCGCGACGGCGTCGGCGACCCGCAGCAGCAGACCGCGGTGGTGCTGTTCAGCTGGCCGTCGGACGGCATGGCGCTGCCGTACGTCAGCTACAAGTCGGACCGCAGCGAGGCGCAGGGCTCGGGCTACGCGTTCGCGCGCGGGCTGCTGAAGTTGCGCGACCATCTCGCGGCGCTGGCCGATCGGGCGAACGGCGGCGCCTGCCCGCAGGATCTCCACCTGCTGTGCCACTCGATGGGCAACTACGTGCTGCAGAACGCCCTCGAACGCATGCGCCAGTTCACGCCCGGCTCGGCGCTGCCGCGGTTGTTCGACCACGTGTTCCTGTGCGCGCCGGACGTCGACGACGCGGTGCTCGAGCCCGGGCAGCCGATGGGCGACCTGCACCAGCTCGCGCGCACGGTGTCCGTCTACCACAACACCGGCGACGTCGCGCTGCACGTCAGCGACTACACGAAGGGCAACCCCGATCGCCTCGGCAGTGCCGGTGCGGCGCGCGCCGGGCTGCTGCCCGACAAGGTCGAACAGGTCGACTGCAGCGCGATCGTCGGCGGGCTCGTCGAGCACAGCTACCACCTCGACGGGCGCGTGGCCGACGACATCCTGCGCAGCATCGACGGCGTGCCGGGCGACCATCCGACGCGTGGGCGCGTTCGCAAGGTCGGGCCGGGCGTGCGCTGGCAGCTGCGCTGAGCTCGGGAGTCGTGCGTCGGCTCGCCCGGGTCGGGAGCGCTGCGCTCCTGAGCCCCGAGGGTCTACGCAGATCGGCCAGTCGGCAGTGGCGGGCCCCACGTCGAAGCTGTGGTCGTGAAGACCGTCCTCGAACCGTTCCGCATCAAGGCGATCGAGCCGTTCCGTGTCACCACGCCGAGCGAACGTGTCGGCATGCTGGCGGCAGCGCATCACAACCTGTTCCGGCTGCGCGCCGAGGACGTGATGATCGACCTGCTGACCGACTCCGGCACCGGTGCCATGTCGGCGCAGCAGTGGGCGGCGATCATGACCGGCGACGAGAGCTATGCCGGCAGCAGCTCGTTCTTCGAGCTCGAGAAGGTCGTGCAGCAGCTCACCGGCTACCGCCACGTGTTCCCCGTGCACCAGGGGCGCGCCGCCGAGCGCATCCTGTTCGGCGTGACGGTCGTGCCGGGCATGGCCGTGCCGAACAACGCGCACTTCGACACCACGCGCGCGAACGTCGAGTACCTCGGCGCCGAGGCGCGCGACTTCGTGGCGCCGGCGGCCGCCGACCTGCGCAGCCGCACGCCGTGGAAGGGCGACATCGACGTCGGCAAGCTGGCGGCGTGGCTCGAAGCACAGCCGAAGGGCCGGGTGCCGTTCGGCCTCCTGACGATCACCAACAACCGCGTCGGTGGCCAGCCGGTGTCGATGCAGAACCTGCGCGCGGTGAGCGAGCTCTACCACCGCCACGGCCTGCCGTTCTTCCTCGACGCGGCGCGCTTCGCCGAGAACGCGTGGTGGATCCACCGCCTCGACCCGGACTGGCAGAACGTGCCGCTGCCGCTGGTCGCGCGGGCGATGTTCGACCTCGCCGACGGCTGCATGATCTCGGCGAAGAAGGACGGGCTCGTCAACATCGGCGGGCTCTTGTGCGTCAACGACGACGCGCTGGCCACCAAGGTGCGCAACCTGCTGATCCTGACCGAGGGCTTCCCGACCTATGGCGGGCTCGCCGGGCGCGACCTCGCGGCGCTGGCGCAAGGCCTGCGCGAAGTGCTCGATCCCGACTACCTGCACTACCGCGAAGCGAGTGCGAGCTACCTCGCCGACCACCTCGACGCGCTCGGCGTGCCGGTGGTCCGTCCGGCCGGGCTGCACGCGGTCTACGTCGACGCGCGCGCGATGCTGCCGCACCTGCCGCCCGAGCAGCTGCCGGGCCAGGCGCTCGCCTGTGCGCTCTACCTGCAAGGGGGCGTGCGTTCGGTCGAGATCGGCACGCTGATGTTCGGGCACACGGACCGGGCCACCGGCAAGCCGGTCGTCGCCGACCACGACCTCGTGCGCCTGTGCCTGCCGCGCCGTGTCTACACGCAGAGCCACGTCGACTGGGTCGTCGAAGCGTTCGCCGAACTGATGGAGCAGCGCGACCGCATCCCCGGGCTCGAGATCGTCGAGCAGGCGCCGATCCTGCGCGCCTTCACCGCCAAGCTGCGGCCGCTGCCGGTGCCGGCGCCGGCGACGCGACCGCTGGTGCCGGTATCCTGAGGCGATGGCGCGAGCGATCTGGAACGGCACGGTGCTGGCCGACAGCACCACGACCCACGAGGTCGACGGCTATCTCTACTTCCCGCGGGCTTCGGTCCGCACCGACCTGCTGCGCGCGAGCAAGCGGACCGCGAGCGATCGCCGCTGCCCGCACGGGGTGCAGTTCTACGACGTCGTGCACGACGGGCGGGTCGTCGAGCGACAGGCGTGGTCGTACGAGAAGCCGGGGCTCACGATGAAGGCCGTCGACCACTGGTTCGGCTTCTGGGACGAAGTCGAGGTCGTCGGCTGATCCACGTCGGCCTCAGACGAGCAGCGAACGCAGCAGCGCACGGACCGCCGTCGGGTCCGCGACCCGGTACCGCGCCGCGGTCGAACCCGGGCCGACGCGCACGGTGACGGTGCCCACCGGTGCGGCGAGGAACATGTCCTCGTCGGTGCGATCGTCTCCGACGACCAGCGCCTGCACCGGTTGCGCACCGGCGGCGAGGGCTCGCGTCACCGCCTGACCCTTGTTGACGCCCTGCGGCCGGATCTCCAGCACGCGGTTGCCCTCGACGACGGTGGCCGCGACGTTGCTGAGCAGCTCGAGCAGGTGCAGGCGCAGTTCCTTGACGATGGTCGCCGCGAACGCCGGGTCCACCTGGCGGAAGTGCCAGCCGACCGACTGTTCCTTGATCTCGACGTGCGAGCCCGGCACGTGCCGCGCGACCCGTTCGAGCAGTGCCTCCACGCGATCGCGCCACTCCGGGGCCGTGGGCACGGCCGTGGTCCAGTTCGGCTCGCCGCAGAGCCGCCAGGCGAACCCGTGTTCGGCGTGCAGGCCGATCGGCAACACGCCGAAGTGGCGGTCGAGGAACGCGCGCGACCGGCCGCTGACGACGTGCACCTCGAGGTCGGGCAGGCGGGTCAGCTGCTGCAACAGCGCCAGCAGGTCCAGGTCCGGGACCGCCAGTTCGGGCCGCGTCGCGAACGGCACCAGCGAGCCGTCGTAGTCGAGCAGCAGGCACAGGGGGCCGTTCGCGCGGGCCGTGGCCAGCGCGAGTGCCGCCGCCGCGTGGTCGCCGGGCTCCTGTGCCTTCGCCGGCGCCAGACCGCCCAGTTCCTCGAGGAACGTGCGCACCCAGCCGTGCACGTCGTGGCGGGTGATCGCCTCGCGCATCATCGCCATGCGGTGCCGGCGCTCGCCTTCGGGCATCGCCAGCGCGCGCTCGATCGCGGCGGCACAGCCGTCGAGGTCGTACGGGTTGTAGGGCACCGCATCGCCGAGCTCGGCGGCGACGCCGGCGAACTCGCTCAGCACCAGCACGCCGTCGCCGTCGGTTCGCGTCGCGACGAACTCCTTCGCCACCAGATTGAGGCCGTCGCGCAGCGGCGTCACCAGCATCACGTCGGCGGCGCGGTAGAGCGCGGCCACGCCGCGGCTGTCGAGGCCGCGGTTCATGTAGCGGATCGGCGTGTGGCCCGGCGTGCCGAAGCGTCCGTTGATGCGACCGACCAGCTCGTCGACCTGGCGCTTGAACGAGCGGTACTCGCCCACTTCGCCGCGCGAGGTCACCGCGACCTGGACCAGCTGCACCGGCGGTGCTGCCGGATCGCGCCGTTCGAGCAGCCGTTCGTACGCCAGCAGCCGCCGCGGGATGCCCTTCGTGTAGTCGAGCCGGTCGATGCCGAGGATCATCCGGCCCGCCCCACGCGCAGCCCGCAGTTGGGCCGCTTCGGCGAGCAGCGAGGGATCGGCGGCGAGCCCTTCGAAATGGGCCACGTCGATGCCCATCGGTAGGGCGGTGAGCCGCACCTCGCGCCCGTCGACGAGCACTCGGTCGACCTCGACTTCGAGGCCGAGCAGGCGCAGCAGCGAAGCCGCGAAGTGGCGCAGGTAGGCGAGCGTGTGGAAGCCCACCAGGTCGGCACCGAGCAGGCCGCGCAGCAGTTCGCTGCGCCACGGCAGCGTGCGGAACACCTCCGAAGACGGGAAGGGGATGTGCAGGAAGAAGCCGATGCGCGCGGTGGGCAGACGACGACGCAGCAGCTCCGGCAGCAGCATCAGGTGGAAGTCGTGCACCCAGATCACGTCGCCCGGTCGGAAGGCCGCGGCGATCGCGTCGGCGAAGCGTTCGTTGACGGCCCGGTAGACGGTCCAGTCCGGGGTCTCGAGCGGCAGCCGGTCGAGCATGTAGTGGCAGACCGGCCAGAGCACGCCGTTGCTGAACTTCGCGTAGTAGCCGTCGATCTGCTCCTGGGTCAGCTCGATCGGCACGAAGCGGCGTTCCGCCAGCGCCGCCAGCACCTCGGCGCGTGCGTTCGGTTTCAGGCCGGCCAACGAACCCGGCCAGCCGAACCAGAGGCCTTCGCCATGTTCGTGCGGACCTCGCAGGCCCGTGGCGAGACCGCCGGCGCTCGTCTCCACGCGCGCGTGGCCGCCGCTCGCGTGGATGGTCACCGGCAGGCGATTGGCGACGATCAGCAGGCGCCCGTTCACGTCCAGGCCCTCACCCCGCCGTCGCGCGCGGCGAGCAGGTCGCCGATGGTGGCCGCAGCGTTGATCAGCCCCACGTGCGTGTAGGCCTGTGGGAAGTTGCCGAGCAGTTCGCCGGTCAGCGGTTCGATGTCCTCGGAGAACAGGCCGAGCGGGTTGCTGTGGGCGAGCATGCGGTCGAACACCGCCACCGCGTCGTCGAGCCGGCCCGCCAGCGCCAGCGCCTCGGCCCACCAGAAGCTGCAGATCGTGAAGCCGCTGGTCGTCGCCCCGAAGTCGTCCTCGTTGCGGTAGCGCAGCATGAAGCCGCGTTCGACCAGGCGTTCCTCGTAGGCGCGCAGCGTGCCGACGAAGCGTGGGTCGCGCGCGTCGAGCAGGCCGATCGTCGGCAGCAGCAGGTTCGACGCATCGGGGTTCTGGCCGTCGAGCGCCTGGGTGAAGAAGCCGAGCGACTCGCTGTAGCCGCGGCGCAGGATCTCCTCACGTTCGCGCGCGGCGATCGTGGTCCACGTGTCGGCGAGCTCGCCGCGGCCGTGTCGCCGTGCGAGCCGTGCACCACGTTCGATCGCCGCCCAGCACATCGCCCGCGAGAACGTGTGGTTCTTCAGCATCGTGCGGTACTCCCAGATGCCGGTGTCGGGTGTCGGAGCCGCGGCGATCGCCTCGCGCACCAGTCGCTCGACCAGCGGCATGACCGCCGGGCCGTCCTCGTGCACGAGGCGCGGGTCGTTCAGCAGCGACTCGAGGCTGAGCAGCAGTTCGCCCATCAGGTCGTTCTGTTGCTGATGCCAGGCGGCGTTGCCGATGCGCACGTGGCCGTTGCCGCGGAAGCCCGCGAGATGCGGCAGGAACTCCTCGTGCAGCTCGCGCCGGCCGTCGAGGCCGTAGACCGGCTGCAGCGGGCCCGACTCGGCGACGTTGCGCAGGAAGCCGAGGAACGCCTCGCCTTCGGCCAGGTGGCTGAGCCGCCGGAGGGCCTCGACGACGAACGCCGCGTCGCGCAGCCAGCAGTAGCGGTAGTCCCAGGTGCGCTGCGTGCCGAGCGCCTCCGGGATGCTCGTCGTGGTGGCGGCGATGATGGCACCCGTGTCGTGGTGCGCGTGCAGCTTGAGGCACAGCGCCGAGCGCAGCACGTGCTCCTGGCGGAACGGCGGCAGAGCACAGCTGCGGGCCCAGGCGCGCCAGCCGGCGAGCGTCTGCTCGAGCCGACGTTGCACGTCGGCGAGGTCGGGATGCCGGTCGTTGGCACTCGGCGTCAGGACCATCCAGAGCGGCTGCTGCAGCACGAACGGTGTGCCGGCGAGCACGAACGGCGCCGGCGCATTCGTGTGCAGGCGCAGGCGCAAGGCGCTGCCGACCACTTCGAGGCCGCCGTCGCACGCTTGCAGGGTCACCGGGCAACGCCCGTAGTCGGGACGCGGGTCGAACACCACGCGCACCCGCGGGGTGCCACGCAGCGGGCGCACCAGCCGCACCAGTTCGTGTGGGGCCAGCACGTCGAGGCCGTGCGGGATGCGGGGCGCGAAGTCGATCACCTCCCATTCCGCGTCGCCGTCGCGGAACGTGCCGCGCAGCACATTGGTGTTGCGAAGGTAGGCGAGCTGGCCGCGCAGTGGCCCCTGAGGTCCCTCGATGCGCCACGTGCCGCCGCGCTCCTGGTCGAGCAGGCTGCCGAACACCGACGGCGAGTCCCACTGGGGCAGGCACAGCCACTCGACGGCACTGTCCGGGGCGACCAGCGCCAGCATGCGGCCGTTGCCGATGGCGCCGTGGTCGAGCCGCTGGAGATGGGAAGGTTGCATGCAGGAGCTCCGGGGTGCGGTCACCGGGGTGGTCGGCGCAGGATCTGCGTGTAGCACCAGGTGACCAGGGTGAGGACGGTGACGAGGGACAGGGTCATGAAGACCCAGCCGGCAGGAGTCATGGGCGGTCCGTGGCGGTGTGCGCGGACGACCGGACCTCCCGAGCGGGTGGGCCGGACGCAATCCACGCAGGTCGGTGCGCTGGCGGCCCGACCAGCACGAAACCTGCTGCGCACCCGGCGGTGCCGCACCCTTGTCGAGGCTCCGTGTTAGGCAGGGCGTGCGTGCGGAGCAACCTTCGCCCCGGAACTTTCGGCCGGGCAATGTGCCGTGATCGTGGTCGGCGCCGAGCCGGCAAGATGCCTTGCTTGCGCGCGGGCGATGCCGAACATCGCACCATGCTCACGATCGCCTCTCCCGCTCCCGCCTTCACGCTCCCCGACCAGGATGGCACTCCGGTCGCCCTGCAGGACCTGCGCGGCCGCTGGGTCGTGCTCTACTTCTACCCGAAGGACGACACGCCCGGCTGCACGGTCGAGGCTTGCGAGTTCACCGCCGCGTTGCCGCAGTTCCGCGGCCTCGACGCCGAGGTGTTCGGATGCAGCGCCGACGGGGCCGCTGCGCACACGAAGTTCGTCGCCAAGTACAAGCTCGGCATCCGGCTGCTGACCGACGCGGACCGTTCGGTGATGAAGACCTACGGTGCGTTCGGCACCAAGCTGATGTACGGCAAGAAGGTCGAGGGCGTGATCCGGTCGACGGTGCTGATCGCGCCGGACGGCACGGTCGCGCACCACTGGCCGACGGTGAAGGCCGCGGGCCATGCCGAGCAGGTGCGCAGCAAGCTCGCCGAGCTGCAGGGCCAGGCACCGCAGCCCGTGACCAAGGCGCCGAAGGCTGCTGCGACCAGGGCTTCGTCGAAGAAGCCGGCGGCGAAGAAGCCGGCGGCGAAGAAGGCGGTCGCCGAGAGACCGGCGGCCAAGAAGGCGGTTGCGACGAAGGCCGCGGCGAAGCCGCGGGGCAGCAAGAAGTGAGCTGTGGCTGGTGTTGCGGCGCATGGCTTCCGCCACCTCACTGCTTCCGGAACGGTCGTCTGCAGCACCTCGAACCAGCCGACCGGCAAGTGCCGCTTGCCGGTCAGCCCGCCCCGATCAGGACGAGGTTGTAAGCCGCGTGCATCACCATGCAGGCCGGCAGGAATCGGCTGCGGGCGATCAGCACGGCGCAACCAAGGCCGAGCAGGAACACCATCGGCCAGCCTGCGACCGGGTGCAGCACCGTGAACAACAGCGCACTCCACACGGCGGCGATCGCCAGCGGCACGCTGCGGCGCAGCGCCTGGAACAGCAGGCCGCGGAACAGCAGTTCCTCGAACACCGGGGCCAGGCCCACGGTCAGCAGAAGCAGCAGCACCCGATCCATCCCACGCGCTCGCCGTGGTTCGGGCTCGATCCAACCATTGGCGTGCGCCAACTCCAGCCACTGCAGGCCGAGCCAGCCGAGGGCGACGCCGGCGACGATGCCGACCACCGTCCATGCCAGCGCGCTGCCCGTCGACCGCGGCGTGAAGCCCAGGTGTTCGCGCAACGGCAGCGAGCGCGCCGCCAGCAGCAAGCCGAAGACAGCAATCGTACCGCCGCCGGCGATCGCGAACGCGAGGCTCTGCACCATCAGTTGCGAACTCGTCCCGTGCAACAGCAGCGCCAGCAGCGTCTGCAGCAGCAGGAACGTCGTCACCGCCGCGCCGGCATCGTAGGCCGACAGCTCGATCGGGCGTCGCCCGTGCGGATCGAGCAGCCACGGCAGGCGGTCGCCCGTGCGTTGCCACAGGGACCAAGCCAGCGTGCCGAACACCAGCATCGAGGCCGCGCGCACGGCGAGGTCCGTGCTTGCGAGCCCGATCACGTAGCTGCCGGCCAGATACAGGAACAAGTACACGTAGCGTGGCTTCGGCACCCGCGGCACCTGATCGGCGGCAGGATCGGTGCCGAGCGAGCCGATGCCGGCCGCCAGCCACGCGGCTCCGAACACGCCGACGGCGACACAGAAGAGGTCGAGCAACCAGCGCCACGGTGCGGCCGCGAAGTGTGCCCCGGTGAGCAGCGTGAACGCGCCGATCGCCAGGGTCATCGCGACTCCGGCCCACAGGTACACCTTGCGCCGCAGTTGCGCGGCCAGTGCCACGGGCTGTGCGTAGAGCAGCCACAACGCCCGGCCTTCGCTGGACAGCACCATGAAGCAACCGGTCGACAGTGCTGCGACCGACGCGAAGTAGACCAGCGTCGGCGCCATGCGCTGCAGCACGGGCCCGGTGTCCACGTCGCCGCGCGGCAAGAACAGCTGCATGCCGAGGATGAAGATCGGGACCCCGATCGTCTGCGCCAGGAAGTTGCGATCGCGGGCCAGCAGCAGCAGTTCCTTCTTCAGCAGGCCGATCCGCCCGAGCGGCCGAGGCCCCGCAGCAGCCGGGTGCGGGCGGGCGTGCCGGCGCCCGGAATCGACGCCGCTGCTGCGTTCGGATCCCGACCCGAGCAGGCGCGTGCATGCCATGGTCACCAGCGCCACCAGGAGCAGCAGGCCGGCGAGGCCGAGGCCGGCCTCCACCACGTCGCCGCGACCGATGGCCAGCGGCCAGCCCATCGGCAACCAGCTGGCGACCGCTGCGGTGCGCTGGCTGAGGGCGAGGAACCAACCGGGCGTGCTGCCGGTCATCACCAGGCTGATCAGGAGGCCGAAGCCGGCGATGCCGAGCAACGCGAAGGTGCCCTGCACCGACCGCACCGTCTGCAGGGAGAAGCGGAGCCGCAGCCAGGTCTCGAGCAGGAAGCGCAACGAAGCGGTCAGCGCCGCGAAGCCGAGCGTGGCGGCGATCGCCAGGAGCGGTGCAGGGCCGCTGAAGCCGACCGCGCGCAGCAGCTGCCAGCACAGCGGGAACACCGTGAACCACGGCAGTGGCTGTACCAGCGTGTACTCGCCGATCTTCGCCAGCACGATGGCGCGGGCCGGTACCGGGAACGTCAGCAGCCACGGGAACGACCAGGCGGCTCGGCCGAGTTCCCAATTGGCGCTGCCGACCGAGGCGGTGCAGAGGACCAGCAGCAGCAGCGTCAGCAGCAGGGTGCCGCCGCCCGCGATCGCGGCGCGCAGTTCGGGGGCATCGTCGCGCCGGTGCGGAGTCGTCAGCTCGAGGTCGTGGCGGCGGCCGGCGCGCGCGCCCTGCTCTGGCATCGAGCCCTCGTCCGGTGCCGCGGCGGCCGCTTCGAGGCCCTGGGCCAGGCGAGTCACTCCACCTGCCGTCTGCATCATCGAGTTCAGGCCCATCAGCGGCACGAACAGCAGGAACAGCAGTGCGAGGCCCGCCCCGCGTGCCTTGCTGGCGGTGGCCTTGCGCGCGCCGCCGGGCTTTCGTTCGGTGCGGATCGCGGCGAACACCTGTTGGGCGCGCAGCAGCCGACGCAGCGCGGATCCGGCCAGGATCCACAGCACGCGCAGGGTGCCGGGTGGCTGCGCGATCATGCGCCGGCCTCGGCGCCAGCGCCGGTGCCACCGCCGGCCTCGTCACCGGCACCGGTGACGCGGAAGAACACCTGCTCGAGCGAGCCGCCGCCGGCGTAGGTCGCACGCAGCTCGTCGGGCGTGCCGAGCGCGCACAGGCGACCGCGGTGCACGATCGCGACCCGATGGCACAGCCGTTCGGCCTGGTCCAACAGATGCGTGCTGTAGAACACCGCGCGTCCGGACGCCGCCACCTCGCGCACCAGCTCGAGCAGCGTGCGCGTCACCACCGGATCGAGGCCGTTGGTCGGTTCGTCGAGGATCAGCAGATCCGGTTCGTGCAGCATCGCCGCCACCAGTGCCAGCTTCTTCTTCATGCCCATCGAGTAGTTGACGGCGAACTCCTCGAGGTCGTCCTGCAGGCCGAGCCGCTCGCACAGCGCCTGCGCGCGACTGTCTGCCACCGCGGCCGGGATGCCGCGCATCGTCGCGCAGAAGGCGAGGATCTCGCGGCCGCGCAGGTGCTCGTAGAAGACCGGTTCGTCGGGCAGATAGCCGGCGCGGGCCATCACTGCCGGCCGTTCGGCGAAGCAGTCGCGGCCGCCGATGCGCGCGGTGCCGGTGGATGGCGACAGGATGCCCATCAACATCCGGATCGTCGTGGTCTTGCCGGCACCGTTCGGGCCGAGCAGGGCGAGGATCTC
>JAEUHU010000351.1 GCA_016793305.1 Planctomycetota bacterium | reverse complement strand
TCGCCGCCGCTCCGCTGCCGATCTCATGCAAGCCTGGCGCATCGACGTTCTGGCCCGTCCAGACCAACCCGACCCCATGGGAACGGCCGCCCTGCGCGCCCTGCGCAATGCCGGCCTCGACGGCGTGCAGGACGTGCGCGCACGGCGCGGCTACCTGCTCGCGCGGGAACTCCCCGAAGCCCAGGTCCGCAGCTTCGCGCGCGACGTGCTGTGCGACCCGGTCGTCGACCAGTTCGTGGTGCACGCGCCCGACGCCGCACCGCAGCAGCCCGCGCCCGGCAAGCACCTGGTGACGATCGTGCCGCGCGCCGGCGTCACCGACCCGGTCGCGCATTCGGTGCAGAAGGCGCTCGCCGACCTGCAGTTGCCGACCGTCGCCGTCGGCACCTACCGAGCCTTCGACGTGCACGGCCGCTTCGACCCGCAGCGCCTCTTGGCCGTGGCGCGCAAGGTGCTGGCCAACGACGTCGTGCAGGACGTGCTGCTCGACGCGCTGCCGCTCGGGTTGCCGAGCGAACCCCCGCCGCCCGACCTCGGCGTGCACCCGATCCCGCTCGCGGGCCTCGACCGGGCCGGCCTCGAGAAGCTGTCGAAGGACGGCGGACTCGCCCTCGACGGCGCCGAGATGCTGGTGATCCAGCAGCACTTCCAGGAACTCGGCCGGGCTCCGACGCGGCTCGAGCTCGAGACGCTGGCGCAGACCTGGAGCGAGCACTGCAAGCACAAGACGCTGACCGGCAACGTCCGGTTCGAGGGCCGGCTGATCGAGAACCTGCTGAAGAGCACGATCGCCAAGGTCACGCACACGCTGGACCGCGACTTCTGCGTCAGCGTGTTCGTCGACAACGCCGGCATCGTCAAGTTCGACGACGAGCACTCGGTGTGCATCAAGGTCGAGACCCACAACCGGCCGTCGGCGATCGAGCCGTTCGGAGGGGCCGGCACCGGTGTCGGCGGCGTGATCCGCGACGTGCTGGGCACCGGCCTCGGCGCCCGCCCGATCGCCAGCACCGACGTGTTCTGCTTCGCCCCGCCGGACCTGCCCCAGGCCCAGCTGCCGCAAGGCTGCATGCATCCGCTGTCGCTGATGAAGGGCGTCGTCGCCGGCGTGCGCGACTACGGCAACCCGATGGGCATCCCGACGGTGAACGGCAGCGTGCACTTCGACGAGAACTTCGTCGGCAACCCGCTGGTCTACGTCGGCAACGTCGGCATCCTGCCGACCGCGCGCGCCCACAAGCAGGCGCACTGCGGCGACGTGATCGTGGCGCTCGGTGGCCGCACCGGCCGCGACGGCATCCACGGCGCCACCTTCAGCTCGCTCGAGCTGCACACCGACAGCGAGAAGCTCAGCTCCGGTGCGGTGCAGATCGGCGACCCGATCACCGAACGCAAGGCGATGGACGCGGTGCTGCGCTGCGCCGACGAGGACCTGTTCTCGGCGATCACCGACTGCGGGGCCGGCGGCTTCAGCTCGGCGATCGGCGAGATGTCGGAGGGCCTCGGTGCGGTCGTCGAGTTGGCCGAAGCGCCCCTGAAGTACGCGGGCCTGGCACCGTGGGAGATCTGGATCAGCGAAGCCCAGGAACGCATGGTGCTCGCCGTTCCGGAGGGCAAGCTCCCCCGGCTGCTGCAGGTCTGCCGCGAAGAGGCGTGCGAAGCGACCGTGCTCGGCCGCTTCACCGACGATCGCCGGCTGGTCGTGAAGCACCAGGGGGTCGTGCACGCCGACCTCGACCTGCACTTCCTGCACAAGGGGCTGCCGGTGCGCGTCATGGACGCGGTCTACGTGCCGGCCCAGCACAGCGAGCCGGCACTGCCGCCCGAGGCCGACTTCGGCAAGGCCCTGACCGCGGTGATGGGCGACCACGGCGTCTGCAGCAAGGAGTGGATCGTGCGCCAGTACGACCACGAGGTGCAGGCCGCTTCGGCCGGCAAGCCGCTGTGCGGCGTGAAGAACGACGGCCCCGCCGACGCCGCGGTGCTGGCGCCGAAGCTCGACAGCCGGCGCGGCGTGGTGCTCGGCAACGGGCTGAACCCGCGCTACAGCCGCATCGATCCCGCTTCGATGGCCGAGTGCGCGCTCGACGAGGCGATGCGCAACGTCGTAGCCGCCGGCGGCGACCCGGACTACACGGTGATCCTCGACAACTACTGCTGGGGCAACACCCGCGATCCGCAGGTGCTCGGCGAACTGGTCCGCGCCACCGAAGCGGTCTGCGACCTGGCGCTGGCCTACCGCACGCCGTTCGTGTCCGGCAAGGACTCGCTGCACAACGAGTTCCGCGCCGGCGACCGCACGATCCGCATTCCCGGCTGCATCCTGGTGACGGCGATGTCGGTCACAGCCGACGTGCAGCGCACCGTGACCAGCGACGGCAAGCGCCCCGGTTCGCTGCTGGTGCTGGTCGGCGTCACCAAGGACGAACTCGGCGGCAGCGTCTACTACAAGCAGAAGGGCCAGCTCGGCCGCAACGCGCCGCGCGTCGACAAGGTGCTCGGCAAGCAGGTGCTGCACGCCGTGCATCGCGCGATCGCCGCCCGCTGCGTGTGGGCCGCGCACGACCTCAGCGAAGGTGGCCTCGCCGCGGCGGCGACCGAGATGGCGATCGGCGGCAAGCTCGGCGTGTCGCTCGACGTCGCCAAGGTGCCGGTCCAAGGCTCGCTGCGCGCCGAACAGCGGCTGTTCAGCGAGTCGCAGAGCCGCTTCCTGCTCGAGGTGCCACCCGACCGCCTCGACGACCTGCGCGCCAACCTCGGCTCGGTGCCGTTCGCGGTGATCGGCGCCTTCCACAGCGAACCGGTCGTGCGCATGGAGGACGCCGGCAAGACCCTGCTGGCGCTGCCGCTGTCCGAACTGGAGGCGGCGTGGAAGCGCCCGCTCGATCTCGACCAGACGCTGCTCGCCGGCATCGGAGGTGGCAAGTGAGCGCTCCCAAGGTCCTGGTGCTGCGTGCCCCCGGCATCAACTGCGAACGCGAGACGCACCACGCGTTCGCGCGTGCTGGCGGCGCGCCGTCGTTCGTGCACATCCGGCAGCTGCTCGAACGGCCGGCCCAGCTCGACACGTTCCGTGTGCTGGTGGTGCCCGGCGGCTTCTCGTACGGCGACGACATCAGCTCCGGCCGCGTGCTGGCGCAGGAGATGAAGGCGCAGCTCGGCGACCGCATCCTGCAGTTCGTCGCCCGCGGCGGCCTCGTGCTCGGCATCTGCAACGGCTTCCAGGTGCTGGTGCGCCTCGGCCTGTTGCCATGCACGACCGACAAGCTCGAAGAGGAAGTGACGCTGACGCACAACCTCAGCAACCACTACGAGTGCCGCTGGGTCACGCTGCAGACGACGAAGTCGCGCTGCGTGTTCCTGCCGGCGGGCTTGACGTTGCGCTGGCCGGCGGCGCACGGCGAAGGCCGCCTGATCGCGCGCGACGCGGCGATGCAGCAGATGCTGCTGGCCGAGGGCTACGCGACGGCGCTATACGTCGGCCCGGACGGCAAGCCGACCGAGCAGTATCCGCACAACCCCAACGGCGCGCCGCTCGGCTTCGCCGGCCTGACCAACCGCACCGGCCGCGTGCTCGGCGTCATGCCGCACCCCGACCGCAGCTACCTGCCGACGCACATGCCCGACTGGCGCCGCACGCAACTCGAGCGCGGTGCCTTGCCGGAGGACGGCGACGGCATGGTGGTGTTCCGCGAGATGGTGCGCGTCGCCAAGGCCGAAGGCTGAGAGGCCGAGAAGAACTCAAGATACGGCCTCTCAGAATCCTGTCTGGTGGCTGCGTTCGCAGCCGCGCAGAGTCCTCGAGAGATTCTCTCTCGGGTTCTGAAGGTTCGACCAGAGGCCGGTGCCAGGCGCGGCCCCGAGATCGTGCATTGGCAATGCCGGACGGTTCCGTATCCTGCGCCGATGCGCAATCTCGGGATGTTGCTGTTGTTCCTCGGAGCCGGCTCGATGGTCCTGCACTTCATGGAACGCGAGTTCCGGCTGCTGGCCTGGATCGACACGTGGGGCGAGACCGCGGCCTGGGGCATTCGCGGCGGCCTCATCGTCGTGGGCCTGCTGCTCGTGCTCGCCGGCAAGGGCGGCGACAAGAAGAAGTGACGCCGAACCGGGCACTGCACGCATGCACCTGACGGACCCGAACCAGTTGCCGCCGTCGTGGGGCAAGGACTCGCGCGACCAGAACGAACGGCAGTTCCTCGCCGGCCCACGCAGCCGCCTGCGCGAGCTGTGGCGCGCGTTCCGCATCTTCGGCGAGTTCATCAAGGGCTTCCGCTCGCTGCACTTCCTGCCGCCGTGCGTGACCGTGTTCGGTTCGGCGCGCTTCCCGGCCGACCATCCGCACTACCAGCTCGCGCGCCGCGTCAGCGCCGAACTCAGCAGGCTCGGCTTCACGATCCTGACCGGCGGCGGGCCCGGCATCATGGAAGCGGCGAACCGCGGCGCCCGCGATGCCGGCGGACTCAGCGTCGGCTGCAACATCACGCTGCCGCACGAACAGAAGCCCAACCCGTATCTCGATCGCTTCGTCGAGTTCCGCTACTTCTTCGTCAGGAAGGTCATGCTGGTGAAGTACAGCTACGCCTTCGTCGTGCTGCCGGGCGGGTTCGGCACGATGGACGAACTGTTCGAAGCGGCGACGCTGATCCAGACGAAGAAGATCGAGGACTTCCCGCTGGTGCTGATGGGCGTGGACTACTGGCAGCCGCTGATGGCGTTCCTGCGCGACACGATGGTGAAGCACGGCACGATCAGCAAAGAGGACGTCGACGACATCCTGCTCACCGACGACGTCGCGACGGCCGTGGCGCACGTGAAGGCCGGCGCCGAACG
>JAEUHU010000344.1 GCA_016793305.1 Planctomycetota bacterium | reverse complement strand
TCTGGTGCTCGATGTCGGCTAGTTCGCGGTGGCGGCGAACGTAGTCAAAGTGACACCTTGAGCGACGCGACGCGCTCGTCGGCCGCCTTCAGCGCGGCCACGTGATCGGCAAGACTCATGGGGCGAAGGATCTGAGCGATCCCCATCGCCGAAGTCCAGGCGAGCGTCCCAGCTCCGCCGAGAAGGTCGTGGTCAGCCGGGAAAGTGGGACCCGCGACGAGCACTGCAGGCAAAGGATCGAAGTCGGCGAATCATGGCCCGTCGCGGGTTCCGTGTTCGGTCACCGGCAGCTCGCCGGTGCCTGATTCTCGGCGCGCGATCGGGCCGCATAAGTCCGCGCTGCAGCGCGATGAAGGAGCCTCAGCTTGTGGCAATCCGGAGCCGCACGATCGCATCGGGGCTACTGGAGCGAGGGTCGCGAGAACGAACGGTCTTCATTCTCTCGCAGTGGGACCGCGCTCGGACGCAGCGGCCGATCGTGCAAGGCTGCGGCAGATGGCGAGGGCCGATCGATGCGAAGGGCCGGAGCTGCCGGCCGACCGGCGGCGATCGTCAGAGGTCGAGCAGCTTGCGCAGGTTGGCGAAGAACCCGGCCCAGGCGACGCGGGCGCGAGCCAGGTCGGTGCGCACTTGGACATCGCGTTCGAAGGTCTCCGCCAGCAACTCCAGCAGCGGGACGCGGGCATGGTCGGGGGTGCCAGGGTCGAGGATCGTCGCCACCATCGGTCGCACGGCGGCGAGGAAGCGAGGGTCCTGGTTGCGGTGGCGCTGGGCGAGCTCGTGCAGCAGGGAGTCGATGCGTTCCATGAGGATCTTCCCGGCAACCAAGAGGTTACGGCTGCCAGAAAAGGGTAGCACGCGGCCGACGGAGCAGCCGCCGCGGGGACCCTTCCCAGCCGCCAACTCCCCCTGCCATGGCGTGGAGCCGGCGCGCGGAGATCCGAGGAACCCTGGAACGGGTGGGCGAGCGGACGCAGCCCCGCTCCCCCGCCTTGGTCAACGAGTCGCGGCGTTGCCCTGGCCGCGCTTCTTGGCCAGCTCTTCCGACGCCCGGTAGCTCTTGAGCTTGTTGTAGAGCGTCTTGGTGTCGATGCCGAGGATGCGCGCCGCCCGCGTCTTGTTGCCGCCCGTCGACGCGAGCACCCGATGGATGTGCCGCTTCTCGACCTCGGCGAGGGGCAGGGTCAGGGCCTGGTCGGGAGCACTCTCCGCGATCAGCTGTTGCAACACCTGGACGGGTTCGACGAGCACGAGGTCGAACTCGCCCCCTTCGATGCGGCCACGCAGGTCTTCGACCGAACGGCACGTGGAGACGAGACAGCCCCAGTCCGCGGTCGACTTCGTCAGGGAGTCGGCAGCGGGGTCGCGGGCGGAGTAGAGAAGCAGGCGCTTGCCGAAGTTCATGAGCGATGAGGGGTGCTCTGCGAACCGACGCCGCCCGGCGAAAAGCGGGGCCCAGTGCGCAGAGGGGGTAGGAAAACCGGCCGAGGCAAGAAGTCGCTGCTACGACACCCGCGCGCGGACGCGAGAAGTCAGGCGACATTTCCGGAGGCAGAATGCCAGAAGACCGATTCGTGCCCCCGCTACCTCGATCGCATCCGCATGTAACCCCGTATCCAAACTCTCCTTGGCTCCGTCCCACGGCAGACTCGCGCAACCTGCACGAGACTTGCCCACGCGTCCGTCAAGACCACCCGAACGTCATCCCGAGGTCACCTGAGGGTCACTCGAACGGCTTCGGCGCGAGCGAGATGTGACCCCGCGCGGTGCGCAGCACGATCTTGGTGCCGGCCGGCTCGCGCCGCCCGACCAACACGGCGCCGTAGTCCGCGACCGTCGTCGCGGTGAGGCCGAAGCCGTTGCCGATCCGGCCGATGTCGACCCGCGCATCGACCTCGAAGCCGAGGCTCGGGGGCACGTGGCACTGCAGCGTGCCCTGCCCAGTGACCAGCCGGATCGTGTTCGCCGGAGCCCGCACGAACACCTGCATGTCGCCGACACCGGCATGGATGTCGAGGTCGCCCTGGTGTTCGAACGCGATCACGTTGCCAGCCCCGGTCTTGCCTACCACGCCGCCAGCGCACCGTTCGAACCGCAGGTCGCCCGAGCGGGTGGTGACCCGGCTCGCCGCGGCCCGGTCCGCCAGGGTGACGTGCCCGAGGCCGGTGATCTTCAGCTCGAGCGGCAGGTCGGGCGGCAGGTGAACGCCGAGTTCCAGGGCCAGGATGCCGTTGGTGGACGGCGGCAGCTCGGGGCCACGCAGCACCAACACGGTCGGCTGGGTCGGATCGTCGACCACCCGGAACTCCAGCGGCACCGCCTCGATCCGGACCAGCTCCTCGGCGCTCTCCCCAGCTCGACGCGCCCCGCCCGCGAACGACACCTCACCCGCCGGGCCCGCCGCGATGCCGATCGTGCCGTCCTGGATCTCGAGGCGGATCGACGTCTTGCCGGCTGGCAGCGTCACCTTGCTGGCGAACTCGATCACCGAACGGTGGGTACAACCGGCCGGCAGCATGGCCAGCAGGACCCAGGCCACACCGAACGCCAGGCCGCACGCCGGACCGAACGGACGGGTTCGACCCAGCCGCCCATGGCACCGCCGCAGCGCCGCGCCGAAGTCCGATTGGTGCGCATCGACCATGAGCCAGCCAACAGTGCCCCGACCCCGGGTTTTCGTCCAGTTGGAGTTTCTCGGCCGACGGTCCGTTCGTGACCGTTCGGGCTCTGCGCGGCTGCGCGGTCGCCGGTCCCGTCCGTCGGCAACCCCGACGGCAACGAGATCGAGGCAGAGCCCCCGAAGCCGCCGATACTCTCCCGACCGCCATGGCCCAAGCGAGCCACGACTACCAACCGGACCCGGTGACGATGGTCGCGTACCATCGTGCGCTGGCGGAGCACGCCGACAGCCTGAAGGCCTACGCGACCCGCCTGCTGGGTGACTCGATCGCCGCCGAGGACGTCGCGCAGGATTCGTTCCTCGCTCTCTACCGACACCTCAACCAGGTGCCGACCGCGGCCTTCCGACCGTGGTTGTTCCGCGTCGCCCGCAACCTGTGCCTCGACCAGCTGCGACGCCGCAAGTTCAAGCTGAGCCTGTTCCGCGACCTGCAGAAGGACGAGGACCAGCCGTTCACCCCGACCGACCTGCGCAGTCTGGCCCCCGACGACGTGCTGGAGGCGCAGGAGGCGAACCAGGCGATCGAGAAGGCGATCGGCGAGTTGCCGTTGAAGTTCCGGGAGGCCTTCCTGCTCTGCGAAGTCGAAGGGCTCAGTTACGAGGATGCTGCCGCGGTGATGGGTTGCCCGGTGAAGACCGTGTCGACCCGACTGTTCCGCGCCCGGCAGCGGTTCCAGTCCCTCGTCAGCCGTCTGATCAAGGTCTGAGCATCGATGAACTGCACCACCTGCCGCTTCGAACTTTCGCAGTGCCTGGACGGCCGCCTGCCGTCCGGTCGACGCGCGATCGTCATGCAGCACGCCGAGACCTGCGCCGCCTGCGGCCAGTTCTGGACCGAGTTGCAGGCCGCCCAGCAGCTGACCCTGCGGCTGCGCAGCCAACGCGTCTCGCCGGGGTTCCGCGAGGAACTGTGGGAACGGATCCGCGCCGGCGAAGGCACGCCCGAGGCCGTGTTCCACGAGCCGGTGCCGACGCTGACCAAGCTGCGCTACGCCCTGACGGGCGCGGCGCTCGCCGCCGGCCTGCTGCTCGGCGCATCGTGGCTGCGTTCCGACCACCCAGCAGGCTCGACGCCGATCGCCGACGATCCGATCGCCGGCCACACCGAGAGCCAGCTGTCCGGTGACGCACCGAACGGCCTGCAGCCGCGCAGCCACGATCGAGTGCAGACCCACAGCGGGCAGTTCAGCTCCCTGGCGAGCGCTGGCGACGGCACACCGATCCTCGGCGATCCCCTGCTCGCGTCGACCCAGCGCCTGACGCCGGGCCTGCTGGCCGTCGAGACCGCGAAGCAGCTCGAGCAGCGCTACGGCGAGGCGATGCTCGCCCTGCAGCGCTGCGAAGAGGCCCCCGAGCAGAGCGCCGATGCGGCACAACTGGCCTGGCGCAAGGCCGACGAGTTCCAGAGCCTCGGCGAAGTGCTGCTCGACCTGCGCAACCGCCAGCGGCTGTCGTTCCGCGACCAGGAGGTCGACGCCGACCTGCGGTTCGCGGTCAACATCCTGCGCCAGGGCCAGCGCGGCCAGCGCAACGAGCAGACGGCGCGCGTCGTGGTCGGCGAGGCCCTGCGCAGCACCCGCCTCGGCACGCTGTCGCGCACGATCTGGGTGGCGCCGCCCGTGGACCCGCGCGAGGACATGGACCTGCTGGTCCACCTGACCACGCAGCGGCCCGAGGTGTTCCGGCAGCTGTTCTTCGTCGTGCCGAGCCCGACCGGCGCACCGCAGGACTTCCCGGGCCTGCCGACCGACACGGTGTTCCTGATGCACGACGTCTGCGGGCCGAGCTGGGTCGCGCCGCGCAGCGAGGTCGCGACGCGCGAGATGCTGCGGATCTTGGAGCTCCGGCTGCAGAACGAACCGGTGCAGGTGCAGATCGAGTTCGGCAGCCGGCGCTGACGAGCAGCCGGCACTGCCGCCGACAGGACCAGGAAGGACCACCCGGAGCGCAACCGGGCGAGGCTCGCCGGCTAGCATGACGCGGCCCGCCCTCCCGAGACCGCTCCATGTCCGCCCTGCTGCTTGCCCTGCTGAGCCTGTCGTGGCCGTTGCCGGCCCTGCACGCCGATCCCGTCGCCGCATCGAGCTCCAAGGCGCCGTTCGGCGACGAGAAGCCGCTCAAGGCCCTGTCCGCGTGGTTGAAGCTCTACCGCAGCGGAAAGATCGACATCCGGTCGAAGGAGGACCTCGGCAAGGACTCGATCGCCGCCAAGTTCGGCCTCGCCGGCAAGAACGCGCTCGGCCACCCGACCTGGGCCGGCGACCTCGAGACGATCCTCGCCGCGGTGGTGGCGCTCGACACCCCCGACGCAGCCGAAGCGGTGCTCGAAGTGGCGGCGATCGGTTTCGAGGGCAAGTCGCCGCTGTCGCTGGCGCCGCTCGAAGTGCGCACGCTCGGCGACAAGTACGTCGAGAAGCTCGCCGCTGGCCCGGCCCGCGACACGCTGGTCAAGGCCGCGCGCGGCGAGCTGAAGGTCGAGAAGGCGCGCGCGCTGGCGACCCGGCTCGCGGCGATCCGCGGCCTCGGCCTGCTGCAGGACCCGGCCCAGCGCGGTGCGCTCGAGCAACTGCTCGGCGACGCCGACGAGAACGTCCGTGCCGAAGCGGCCGCCAGCCTCGGCAAGCTCGGCTACGAGGCGGCGGTCGGTGCCCTGGTCGCGGTGCTCGAGCGGCCGACCGAGACCGGCGACCACATGCTGGCGACCACCGCCGAGGCCCTGGTCGCGCTGCTGCGCGCCGAGACTCCCGCCAAAGCACCCGGTGGCGGCGCGAACCCCGACCCCGCTGCGAGCCCAGCCGCACCTGCGGCCCCGGCCGCACCAGCCGCCGGCGACCCACCAGCACCCCCAGCGGCGAAGCCACCCCTGTCCGACACCGCGAAGCGCGCCGCGATCGCCGCCGCCTCGGCACTCGGCCGTTCGACCTGGCGCGCCGACCTGGCCCTGGTGAACCTGCTCGACGAGTTCCGCGTGCCGGAGGCGATCCCCGGGCTGATCACCGTGCTCGAGCGCTTCGCCGCGCATCCCGAACTGGTGAAGTCCGGCGTGCTGTCGGGCCTGCTGCTGTTCCGCGCCCACGAAGCGCTGGTGAGCATCACCGGGGCGGTGCACCCGGCCGACCAGCCGGCGCGTTGGCGCAGCTTCTGGGATGCCGAGCAGGACAAGCTCACGGTGCACGAGAAGCGTGAGAAGCCGGCCGCCGGCGGCACCGTCGCGGCGTTCTGCGGCATCCCGATGCAGGGCACGCGGGTCGTGTTCGTGCTCGACCTGTCGGGCAGCATGACCTGGCCGATGGAGGAGCAGACCACCGACAAGAAGCGCCGCCGCGCGATCCGCCTCGACTTCGCCAAGCGCGAGCTGAACCAGGCGATCGACGCGTTGTCGCCGAACGCGACGTTCAACCTGGTGACGTTCAACGGCAACCCGAAGCCCGAGCTGTGGAGCAAGGACCTGGTGCCGGCGACCGAGAAGAACCGCGAGCGCTTCAAGAAGCACGTCGAGGGCCTGCGCGCCGACGGCGGCACGAACCTGTGGAGCGGTCTCGACGAGGCGCTGAAGATCCGCGCCCAGGTGCAGGGCCACCGCTACGGCGCCAACATCGACGAACTGTTCGTGCTGTCCGACGGCGCACCGACCGTGGGCGACATCCTGGACCCGGTCGAGATCGCGCGCCTCGTGCAGGAGACGAACCGCACGGCCCGCGTGCGCATCAACACGGTGTTCATCAGTTCGGCGGCGCCGCCGGAGATCCAGCGCATGGAGGCGCAGATGTCGATGACGCCGCAGAAGCTGATGCAGACCATCGCCGAACAGAACGGCGGCGTGTTCCGCGAGCTATGAGCGAGGCGCCGTCCGCACCACCGCGGGCTTGCCGGACCGCCGCAGCAGCGGGCCGGTGATGCCGATCAGGCCGCCGACGATCACCAGCACCCACGCGGCGCGGTCGGACTCCTGGATCGCGGAGTCCGGGATCTCGTTCATCCAGAGGGCGATGCGCACGTCGTCGCTCTGGAACGCGAACGTCGCCTCGCCGATCGCGCGCCACAGCACGAAGGTGTTCTGCACCTCCTTGCGCATCACCCGCGCGATGGCGACCTGGCCGTGCAGCACGAGGCCGGAGCCGAGCAGCACGCCGCCGAGCAGTGCGAAGAACCAGCGAACGAAGCCGAGCATCGCCGCATCGTCGCCGGTGACCGGGCGCCGCGCGAGGCGGCGGCGTCACTTCGGCGGTGGCGACGCTTCGTCCGCCGGCCGCACTCGCAACACCCGCTGGCCGTGGCGGAACACGAGGCGATCGCCGAGCGCCAGGATCGCGCGCAGCTCGGGCGAGCTCCGCATCAGCTCGAAGTACGCATCGCTGTAGGCCTCGACGGTCTCGGCCTGCTTCTCCCAATCGGCAGGCAGCCCCTGCTCGACCAGGTCGCTGCCGACGCGCAGGAACGTGCGACCCGCGGCGCGCCGCACGCCTTCGCGCTGGTCGCCGCCATCGCGCAGTCCGACGTCGTCCTGGGCGCGGCTGCCGCGCACGGCCTCGGCACCGGTCCGGGATCCACCGAAACGAGTCCCCGGGGGACCACTCGCGCCATGCCCCGGACCGCCGGTGCTCGGCCCAGCCGGTCCACCCGTGCTCGGCCCAGCCGGCCCACCCGTGCTCGGGCCTGCTGGCCCACCCGAACGACCTCCCCCACCCCCTGGCAGCAGCGGAGCCCCACCGAGCCGCATCTCCTCTTCGAGGATCAGCTGCGAGGTCAGCGGCGTGACGATCCCGTACGCCAGCGACAGTCGTCGGACTTCGTCGACCAGCTCTCTCTTGGCGCCCTGCACGCGCAGCTCGCGGAGCAGCGCGGTGACATGCTGCCGCGCCCAGACCGCCGCGACGAACGCGTGCTCGCCGCGCTCTTCCGGGAAGAGGACCGGGAACACGAACTCGCGCCGCTCCCCGTTCTGCGTACCGGTCACGACGACCTTGTGTTCGCCGTGGCCGCGATACCGCCCGACGACGTGCACCACGTCGCCGCAGAACACGTCGCGCACGCGCGTCGGCAGCATCTCGAACGTGTCGGCGCCGTCACAGCGCACCTCGACGTCCTGCAGGGCCGGCTGGCCGATCTTGCGGCACAGGGCCGAGACCTTCACCTCGATCGACTCGTCGTCGTCGACGAAGTCCCGGGCTCCACGATGCTGCAGGGCGAGGTCGTCGAGCAACGGCACGTCGATGGCCGTGCCGACCCCGAGCGCGAACACTGCGAGACCATGGCGGTCGGCTTCGCGAGCGCGCGCGAGGATCTGCTGCGGCGAGGTCACGCCGACGGTCGGCTCACCATCGGTGACGAACACGAGCTGGTGCACGAACGACTTGGCGTCGGGGCAGCTCTCCGGGCCTAGGAACGCGAGCTCGAGCGCGCTGCACAGGTTCGTGCCGCCGCTCGCGGTCAACGTCTCGACCTTCGCCACCGCCGCGGCGACATGTTCGGCGTCGGCGGGCACCGGCGCCGAGAAGAAGGTGGTGGTCGTGTGCGCGAACGTCGCCACCTGGAAGCAGTCGGTCGGCCGCAGACTGGCCAGGAACGCACGCACGGCGGCCTTCGCCTGCAGGATCTTCGGGCCCGACATGGAGCCCGACGTGTCGATCACCAGCTGCACGCAGCGCCGCGGCAACTGCTCGACCGCCAGATCGCCGTGCTTCGGTGCCAGCATCAGCGTGAACCACCCCGGCTCCCCCGCCTTGCGGTGCGCGAGCAGGTGCAGGCCGAACTCCTGTTCGCGCAACCCGAACAGCACCCGCGGGTCCTCGGACTTCCCTGGCGCATCCTCCCACGACACGGTCGCGGCGTGTTCTCCTTCGCGCACCACCGCAGCACCGCCGTTCGGGGTCGTGACCATGCTGAGCGGCGTCTGCGAACGGATCGAGACCGCCACGCCGAGCACGCCCGCCGGCGAGTCGCCGAGCCGCGTGGCGCGCAGCGGCCACGACCACTCGTAGAGCCCACCGGTCGGCGTGAGCACCTGGCGCAGGCGCACCGTCACGGCCACCTCCCCGCGCGCCGGAATCGGGAACACGCGAGCCCGCAGCAGGCCGTCGCCGACGAACTCGAGCAGGCCGGGGTCGCGACGCTGGCGCACGATGCGTTCGTAGACCGCCCGGGCCTGGTCGGCGGCCAGCACTTCCCCGGCGAGCTCCTTGTCGCCGACCGTCATCGTGAAGCCGTCGGCGACGCTGTTCTTCGGCAGCGGCAGCATCCACCAGCCTTCGGCTTCGCGGTCGCTGCGGTTGCCCAGCACCTGGCGGATCGTGGTGGTGGCGACCCCGTCGACGATTTCGGCCTGCACCGAGGTCTTGCGGACCTCGACGGCCCCACGGCCGCCACCCACGACACCCGGCGGCTGGTCGGAGAAGCTCTGGGAGTGGAGCGAGGCAGTCAGGCAGAACAGGACGGACCAGGCGGGTGCACGCAGCATGAGGACCTCCGGGAAGGTCCGCCCCCAGGCCAATTGCGTGCCGCGATCCGTGCGCACAGGGTCGGCCGTCGCTCCGCGTCGTTCCGTTCCGCGCGCGCTACGACAACCTACGGCAACGGCAGCTTGCAGGCCTTGGCGTCGAACACGACCTCGAAGCGCGGCGCCAACCGGCGCACCAGGTCCTCGGGCGTCTTGATCTGCTCGGCGGTGATCCGCGCCACCACCTCACGATCACCGGTGCGCTCCATGTTCTTGGTCCACAGCAGCACGTCGCCGGGCAGGCGGAAGCGCAGCGTCAGGTTCAGGCCGGCCAGCGACTCCTGCTTCTTGCGGAAGAACTCGGCCGCGACCGGGTCGAGCTCCTTCTGCATCGCCTCGGCCTTGGCGCGGGCCTCGAGCCAGGCGGTTCGTCCCTGCGGATAGAGCGTCAGCCTGGCGGTGCCTTCCTGCGGTCCCTTGTCGAGCACCCACTCGGCGACGCTGCCGCACAGCGGCGTCTTCTGCAGGGTCGCGAAGTCGCGGAACGTCGCCGACATCTCGACCGTGCGCAGCCCCGCTTCGAGCTTCGCCGTGTGCGACTTCAGCTCGAGCCCGGCCGCCTGCAGGTCGCGGCCGGCGAGTTCCTTGTCGAACAACGCCTTCGGGTTCGGCGCCGCCCCGAGCTGGGCTGCGGCACTGGCGCGCACCAGCGCGTCGAGAGTCGTCTCGCGGATCGCCAGGCGCACGTCCTGGGTGCCGCTGCCGTCCGCGGTGATCGTCACCGTCTGCTCCATTTCGAGGCAGCCGGCCAGCAGGAACAGCAACACCAACACCAGCGGGCGGTGGACGCTCATGCTCGGCTGATCGACCGATGCCAACGGCTGGCTGAACCCCAGGTGCGAACGAGCGAGCTGCCGGGGTGGCGAGAATCCCGACAGCCCCGACCTGCCACCGGACCCAGCGCGGCTGGCTATCATCCAACCCATGTTCGCCCCCTGGCTCGGAGTCGTTCTCGCCACCTGCATGGTCGCGCAGGATCCGAAGCCGAAGCCTCCGCCCGGCAAGCAGCCGGTCGAAGCGAGTGCCGAGAAGGACAAGGCGGCGGACGGCAGGGCCCGCGTGGTCGACGACAAGGTCGCGAAGGCGATCGTCGACGGCTGGGCCAAGGTGAAGGGCAAGGGCACGTTCGAGACGAAGCTCGCCGCACTCGAGCAGATCGGCTCCGCCCGGCACCGCACGTTCGTGCCGATGCTCAAGGCCGTGGTGGTCGACGAGAAGTCCGACGTGCTGAAGCAGCGCGCCGCGGCGTTGCTGGTCGAACAGGCGCCCGCCGACGCTCTGCCGGTGTGCAGGAAGCTGCTCGGCGACCCGAAGGTCGAGGATCCCGCCGTGCTCGCCGAACTGGTGCGCGGCGTGCACACGCACGGCTACGACAAGACCTGCTGGCCGCTGCTGGAGCCGCTGTTCGAACGCAGCTTCGCGCAGGAGTTCGTGCCGCTGCAGATGGCGCTGCTCGACATCGTGCAGCGCGAGCGCGAGAAGCAGGCCGTGCCGCTGCTGCTGCGCCACCTCGACGAGCCGGCACCGGCCGACGTGAACGCGGCCGACAATCCGCCGGCCGAGTACTGGGAAGCGCGCTGGAAGGCGTGGCAGGCGTGGCGTCCGAAGGTGCAGGACGCTCTGCTGGCGATCACCGGCCAGAGATTCGAGAAGGCCGAGGACGCCAAGCAGTGGTTGAAGAAGAACCCGTTGAAGTGACCGCCGACGCCGACAGGACACCGTTCCTGCCGCTGCCGTTCCTGCGCACCCATGCCGCGTGGCTGTTCGCGCCGGAGCTCGGGGCGTGCCTCGTCGGCTCGCAGGCGCTGGCGCACCGTTGCCGCGCCGCCGGCGAGGTAGGGCCGCGCCCCGTCGACCTCGACCTCGCGTGGGCGTTGTCGCCCGAACAGGGCACACGGCTGCTGCAGCAGCACGGCGTGTTCGTGCCCACCACGGTCGGCAACCAGGACCGCGGCACGCTGGCGATGAAGGTCGGTGGCCGGCGCCTCGAGATCACGACCTACCGCGCCGGCGACCCGACGGCACCGTTGCGCGATCGGCTGCACGCGGACCTCGCCGAGCGCGACATGACGATCGGCGCGGTCGCGGTGACGCTCGCCGACGAACACGTCCACGACCCGTTCGACGGCTTCGGCGACTGGCGGCGTCGCCGCATCGTGCCGGTCGGCGATCCGGCGCAGCGCGTGCGCGAGCACGCGATCCGCTGGCTGCGCTACTACCGCAAGGCCCACGAACTCGAGTTCGCGCTCGACGGCTCGGTCCGGAAGCTCGACCTGCCGCACCAGCTGCTGCTCGACCTGCCGCGCGAAGCCGTGGCGCTCGAACTGCGCGCGATGCTGACCAAGTGCCGTTCGCCCGGCCGCTGCCTGCTCGACCTGCACGAGTGTGGGCTGCTGGCGACGCTGGCACCCGAGCTCGACCGCCAGTTCGACGGCCGGCCGGCAGGCCCGCAGCGCTGGCACCCCGAGGTGTCGCAGGCGCTGCACCTGATCCTGGCCCTCGAATGGGCCGCCGAACACAGCCGTTCGCTCGACGAACGCGATCGGCTGGCGGTGCTGGTGGCGACGCTGTGCCACGACCTCGGCAAGGGCGACACCAGGCCCGACGAGTGGCCCCAGCATCTGGGCCATGAAGCCGCGGGAGTGCCGCACGTCGAGACGCTGCTGCGCCGCTGGCCGTCGCTGACCGACCAGCGCGGCCTGATGCTCGGCAAGCACGTGGCCGAACTGCACGTGCAGATCCGCCAGTTCGACGAGCTGCGCGCCGGCACGCTGGCCAAGCTCTACGACCGCTTCTTCCGCGCCAAGGACTACCCGGTGGCGCTGTTCGCCTTGGCGGTCGCCGCCGACGTCGCGGGGCGGCTCGGCTGCGCGCAAGAAGGACCACCGGTCGCAGCCCGCGTCACCGCCGATCTCGACTGGCTGCGCGCTGCGTGTGGTGCGGTCGACGCGACGGCGCTGCGCGAGCGGCACGGCGACGACCTCGAGCGCTTCCGCGCGGCGCTGCACGAAGCGCGCGCCCACGCGATCTCCGCTGCATGGTCGCGGCGCCCCGGTCGCTGAGCTGCGCCAGCAACGGACCGGTCCCCGCAGTTCACCTGCGGGCCTCCCGCGGACCCGAGCCGTCTCACCGCGCCGGCAGCCGCAGTTCGGCAGTCGCGATCTTGCCAGCCAGTACCTCGACCTCGACCACTGGCGTGAAGTGCTCCTCGGCGCCGCTGTCGAGGCTCTGCGCGCGCAGCTGGTGGCGGCCCGTCGGCAGCGACTCCAAGCGAAACACTCCGGCGTGTGCAAACTCGGCCTCGGACCAATTCTCTGTGCCGAGCGCACGGTGGTAGACGAGGGCCATCGGCACCGGGGCGCCGTCGGCGCCCACCACGTTGCCGCGCACGTGGCCACCGGCGACCAACTGGATCGTGCCGAGATCGCTGACCTGGCGCTCGACGACCGTGGCCGGCTTCGACGTCACGGGCGCGAACTGCTTGTGGCGGACGCGCAGCGTCCATTCTCCCGGCGGAACATCGGCCACTTCGACGCTGCCGTCGGCGCCGCTTCGCACGCGGGCGCCACCCATCGACATCGTCGTCATGCCGCCGCCGTCGTTGTCGTCCACCGCCAACGACACCACCATCATGCGCTGCTCGCGAGGTGCCCCTTCCTTGGCCGGTGCGACGACCTCGACGTCGGCGCCGGCGACCGGTTCGCCGGTCGACGAGACGAGGCGAGCGCGCAACGTGCCGGTGCGCAGCTGCAGATCCTGGCGCACTTCGGCGACGTCGGGCGGCACGGTGACGTCCTGCGTGCACTTGACGGTCTGGTTCTCCTTGCCGAAGCGGATCACGTAGTCGCCCGGCGCCACGTCGTCGATCGCGAACGTGCCGTCCGGGCCCGTGCTGGCGCTGGAACCCCCGCCGGGGAGGACGAAGTCGCTCGCCATGCGCGGCTCCAGCTCGACGACGCAGCCGGCGACCGGCCCTTCGGCGCCGAGCACCAGACCATGCAGCCGCGTCGCGACCGGCCGGCGGATCGTCACCTCGGTGGTCTGGCCGGCGACCAGCTGCACCGGCTGCTCGGAGCCCGGGATCGCCCCGCTGGAACCGGCGAACACCATCCTCGCGCCACCGACCCGCTGGGCCTTCGGCTCGCGCAGCAGCGTCGCCACGTGCTCGCCCGCCGGCAGCGGGCCGAACCGCACCTGGCCGCGTTCGTCGGTGGTCGCTCGCGAAGGCTCGCCACGGTTGGACGGTTCCTTGCCGCGCAGGTGGACCTTGGCCCCGGGCATCGGCGTGCCGGCCGTGTCGACCACGGTGATCACCGCGAACGCCGCCTTGCGCAGGGCGACGCCGACCTCGACGGACCCGTTCGCGGGCACGTTCGCCGTCGCCGGCAGCGACGCGGCGAAGCGCTCATGCTGGGCGAAGATCTCGATCGCACCCCCGGGCAGCCCGGTGACCTGTGCCTGGCCGTCCTTGTCGGTGCGTGCCTTGCCGAGCGCTTCCCCACCCATGCCCATCACGACGTTGCCGCCCTCGGCGAAGTCCATCGAGACCGCCCGGGTCACACCGAACTGCATGCCGTCCGTGCCGCCGTCCTCCGGTGCTGGCTTCTGCACCTCGACGGTCGCCCCTTCGACCGGCTGGCCGAGGTCGTCGACGACGGTGACCTTCGCGACCGCGCCTCGTTCGGCGACGAGCTGCACGCCGCGGGTCGCCTGGCCGGCTTCGACGAGCACGTCGCGCTGCAGCGCCGGCCGGTGGCCGGTGCCGTTGGCGACCACGTTGACCTTGCCGGGACGCACGTTCTCGAGCCGGAACGAGCCGTCGGCGGCCGTCTCGGTCCCGCGGAAGCCCTCGGGGCCGGCCATCGGATCGAACTCCTCCGCCGCTCCCTCGTGGAACTCCACGTCGACGCCGGGCAACGCCACCCGCACGCGGCTGCCGGCGATCGGGCCGCCGTCGGCCCCACGCAGCACGCCTTCGACCACACCGAGCCGCTGCACGCGCAGCAACACGTTGCCGTCGCCGACCTGCACGTCGTCGAGCCTTGCGCTCGTGTGGCCGGACCCGTGCGTGCGCACCGTCACCAGGTCGTCGCCGAGCCCGGCCAGCGTGAAGAAGCCACCGGCGTCGGTGGTGGTCGCCTCGTCGGCGGTGAAGCGCTCGATCTCGAGGCCGCCACGCGCTTCCTTGCGCTGGCTGCCGACCCTCATGCCGACCACACCGACCCCGCGTTCGTCGACGACCTGACCGGCGATCGCGCGACCCGGCCGCACGACCAGCACGAGGTCGGTGCGTTCGGCCTCTTCACCGAGCTCGACGTCGACGAGCGTCGGCAGGAACTTGCTCGAGGCGGTGCGCAGCCCCCAGGTGCCGGGCCGCAGGCCTCGGAACTCGAATCGCCCGGCGGCATCGGTCGTCGCGGTGGAGTCCCTGCCGCCGAACAGCAGGCCGCCGAGGTCGGCCGCGACCTTGATCTCCGCCATCGGCGCGCCGTTGGCGTCGTGGACGACCCCGGCGATGCGGCCGGCGCGCAGCACCCGCAGGTCGCCGAGATCCTGGTCGCCCTTCTTGCCCTGCACGACCGGCGGGTCGTTGGCGAACACGAGCTCTTCGCCGAGCAGCTCGAGCTGGCCGGCACGATCGGCCTGCAGCGGGATCGCGAAACGCCCGTCGGCGCCGGTGTGGCCACTGGGCCGGACCGGCTCGCCGCCCACGCTGCGCTGCCGGGGCAGCACCGGAATCCCCTCGAGCTCGTCGGGGCCCGACCACTCGCGGAGCAGCAAGGCGACGTCGGGGCGAGGCGCTCCCTGCTTGTCGACCAGCCGACCGCGCACGACCACCCCGCTCGTCGACGGGGCCGAGGCGACCTGGGCGCGTTCCCGTTCGGCCGCGCCGCCGGCGAGGGCCGCCGCGGCCGGCTTCGGCGTGTCGGCGTTGGCCACCGCCGCCGCGGCTAGTGCCGCAGCGCCGCTGCCAGGACCTTGGGGGGAGTGGCCAGCAGGGGCGGCCAGCTCGCCGCCGGAGAGGAGCCAGAACGAACCCGCGCCGAGCAGCGCGAGCAGGATGACGACGACTAGGGCGGAGCGGGGCATTCGAAGTGGCGGCGTGACGAGCCTCGACGACCACCATGGCCTGCGAACTCCCTGCTGGCCAGCTTCGCCGCTCGGCGCATGCGCCCGACCTCGGCCCGGCCTACGCTGCCCCCCGTCATGCCGCACCCCACGCACCACAAGGCGCGCCGCGCCGAGTTCCTGGCCGCGATCGACGGTCCCGTCCTGCTGATGGCCGGTGGCTGGATCTCGCGCAACTACCCGGCCAACTGGAGCCCGTTCCGCGCCGACAGCACGTTCCTGTTCTTCTTCCCGGAGGTCGAACCGAACGCCGCGGCGCTGTTCGACCCGAAGGACGCCTCGGTGACGCTGTTCCTCGACGAACGCACCCAGGCGGACGCCCTGTGGCACGGACCGGTGCCGAGCTTCGCCGACGTCAAGAAGGCCCTCGGCGTGACCGCGGTGCAGAAGCGCAGCGAGCTCGCCGCCCTGGTGGCGAAGAAGGCCGGGCGCCGGCAGGTGCACACGGTCGCGATCGCCGACCCGCGCGCAACCCGCGAGGCGCTGGCGATCACCGGCGAGGACCTCGACTTCCACGACAGCAGCAGGATCGCCGATCCGCAGCTCGTGGCCACGATCGCCGAGCTGCGCAACTGGAAGCGCCCCGAGGAGCTCGCCGAGATGCGCGCCACGGCCGTGGTGACGCGGCTCGCGCACACCGCGGCGATGGCACACACGCGCCCCGGCATCCGCGAACAAGAACTGGTCGGCCACGTCGAGGGCACGTTCGCGCGGCACGGCTGCGTGCCGGCCTACAACACGATCCTGTCGGTGCGCGGCGAAGTGCTGCACAACCACGCGCACGGCAACGTGCTGCACGAGACCGACCTGGTGCTGCTGGACGCCGGCGCCGAGGCGACGAGCGGCTACTGCTCCGACGTCACGCGCACCTGGCCGGTCGGCGGGCACTTCTCGCCGGAAGCGGCCGAGGTCTACGAGATCGTGCTCGCCGCCGAGAAGGCGGCGATCGAGGCGGTGGCGCCGGGCGTGCGCTACCGGGACGTGCACATGCTGGCCGCCCGCGTGCTGACCGACGGGCTCGTGCAGATGGGCCTGATGAAGGGCAACGTCGACACGCTGGTCGAGAACGGCGCGCACGCGCTGTTCTTCCCGCACGGTGTGGGCCACCTGCTCGGCCTCGACGTGCACGACCTCGAGGCGTTCGGCGACGCGGTCGCCTACGGCAAGGGCCGCACCCGCAGCACGCAGTTCGGCACCGCCTACCTGCGGCTCGACCTCGACCTGCAGCCGGGCATGTGCGTCACGATCGAGCCGGGCATCTACTTCGTGCCGGCGATCCTGCGCGACCCGGCGTTCAAGAAGCAGTTCAAAGGCCAGGTCGACTTCGCGCGTGTCGAGAAGTTCCTCACCATGAACAGCGGGCGCGGCTTCGGCGGCATCCGCATCGAGGACGACGTGGTCTGCACCGCCGACGGCCGCGACGTACTGACCGCCTCGATCCCGAAGGAACGCCTCGCGATCGAGGCGCTGGTCGGCAGCGCTGGCCGCTGACGCGGCGACGGCTGGGACGACGGCGCAGGCGCCTCAGGCGCCCGGCGGGTACAGCAGCACCGGCACGTGCGCGTGGCGCACGACCTGCTCGGCGACCGAGCCGAGCAGCAACCGCCGCAATCCGGAACGGCCGTGCGTCGCCATCGCCACGTAGTCGGCCTTCTGCGCGTGTGCGAAGTCGACGATGGCG
>JAEUHU010000337.1 GCA_016793305.1 Planctomycetota bacterium | reverse complement strand
GTCGAGCACGAAGCGACCGTCGGCGATCGGCCGCTGCCACGACACGGCCGGCCACACCACCCCGCCGCAGCGCAGCTGGACGCGTTCGCCCACCACCGGCGTGCCGTCGGGGCGCAGCAGGTTCAGCTCGAGCACCTGCGTTCTGTGCGACAGCGTGAGCACCACGTCGTCGCGCGGCGCCACTACGACCCGTTCGGCGACGAGCCCGGGCAGCATGCTCGGGTCGTAGGCCCCGCGACGGAACGCGACCCGGTAGGTCCCTGGCACGAGCTGCTCGCAGACGAAGCGCCCGCTCTCGTCGAGGCGCGACGACGCCGCGCGGTCGACGCCGCCGTCGTCGCGTTCGCGGAAGAGGTCGACGGCGAAGTCGGCAGGCAACGGCCCCGGTGCCCGCACCACGCCGCGCACCTTCGCGAACGGCACCTGGCCGAGGTCGAACTCGACCTCCTGCAGCCCGGCGACGATCGTGACCCGGCGGGTCTCGAGCCGCAGCAGCGAACCGAACGAGCGCCCCTCGGCGAGCACCCGGCGAGCGAGGGTCAACGTGCGCGGACCTTCCTGCAGGTCGTCGATGGTGAAGGTGCCGTCGGGTGCCACCTGCAGCGCCGAACCTTCGCGCTTCATCGTCCCCGAGACCTCGACCCGCAGGTCGTCGGCAGCGTGGCCGCGCAGGTGTACTCGCCCGAGCACCGCGCCGTGTCCGGGCAACGCCACCAGCAGCGGATGCTCCGGCGGCGGCAGCTGCAGGTCGCGCACGACGCTGCGCGGCCGCCCTGGCGCCGAGAGGCGCAGCACACAACCAGCCAGCTCCCGATCGGCGAGCAGCGGCACGCTGCCGTCGGCATCGGTGACGCCGACGTCGATCCGTTCGAGGACTTCGGCCGCCATGCCGGTCCGATCCTGCGCGAAGGTCTCGGCGGCCTTGCCCAGCAAGGCGGCGTCCGCGCCGTTCCGTTCGCGCACCAACTCGACCTCGACGTTCGCCACGCCGTGCTCCCCGTCGAGCACCTGGACCAGCAGCGGCTGGCGGCGCGCGAGCACGACGCGCAACGTGCCGTCCGAGCCGGCCGGCACGGCGATCCGCTCGCTCGGGCTCAGTGCCGCCGAGGTCGGCAGCACCCGCACCGAAGTTTCGCCGGGCACGATCCCGACGAACGTCAGCACGCCGCCGGGATGCCGCGCGCGCGCCAGCGGCCGTCCCCACTTCATCGGCGACATGCCCGGGCGCTGCACGGCGATGCCGAAGTTCTCGACCGCAGCGCCCTGTTCGTCGACCACGACGATCCGGAACGGCGGCAGCTCGTCGAGCACGATGCGCAGGTCGTCGCTGCCCCACGGCACCGCGCGCAGCGGCGGGTGCGCCGCGTGGCGCGGCGCGTCCTGCACGAGCAACCGCGTCGCCGACGCCGACGAACGCGCCGTGCGCAGCAGTTCGAACCGGCCGTTGGCCTGCGTGCGCACCGTGGTGCCCAGGCTCGGTTCGACGATCCCGATGCCGGCCAGCGGCCGCCCGCTGCGGTCGACCACCGAGCCGCGGATCGACACGGGCGTCGACAGCCGCAGCTCGAAGTCGACCGGGCCGTCCGGCTCGACCACGCTCTCCCCCGGCGTCGGCACCTGCGCGCGCCCGAACCCCGCCCGCCAATGCACCAGCCCAACCGGCACCGGCGTCGACAGCACGAACGCGCCTTCGCCATCGGTTCGCGCATCGGCCCGCGCTTCGTGCAGCCCGCCACGCACTTCGAGCGCGTAGTCGGCGGTCACCGGCTGGCCGACCAACGCCTTGCCGGTCTCGTCGACGAGCCGGCCGCGCACCGTGCGGCCGCGGCGCAGCGCCACCCGACCGAGGTCGAGCGGCCGACGCGCGGTGTCGAGCTCGCCGAGCCAGACGCAGTGCACGTGCTCGGCCGCGGCCAGCCGAACCTCGGCGGCCCCCTGCATCGACGCGCGGACCGCGAACGCGCCGTCCGCCCCGGTCGCGACCTCGGCCAGCGTGCGCTTCCCCTCACGCTCGCTGAGCCGCACCGTCGCGGCGGCCAGGGGTTCCCCGCTGTCTGCATCGACCAGCACGCCTCGCACCCCGACTCCCTCCTCCACCGCCCGGGGCTCCCCTGCAGACGCCCGCGGCGCTGCGGCGG
>JAEUHU010000131.1 GCA_016793305.1 Planctomycetota bacterium | reverse complement strand
GGGCGCGCGGCTCAGCGGCGATGACGGGGGCCCCGAGGCCGAAGGGTAGGCGGAGGTGCTCGGGCGGCGGCGGTGATGCGGGCGCGTCGGCGGATGGTCGCGTTGTCGCGGAATCCGACGGTGCTCGGCCCGTGACGGGATTCGCAGCGGCCGGGCTCAAGCGGTCGCGGGGAACGCCCATCATCCAGGTGGCGCATCCTCCGTCGGCGGCGGCGCCGCGAGCACCCGGGCAATGGACATCTTCTCGATCCTCGGACTGGTCGTCTCCTTCGGCGGCGTGTTGGGCGGCATGATCCTCGAAGGTGGCCACCCGACTGCGCTGCTGCAGATCACGGCCTTCCTGATCGTCATCGTCGGCTCGCTCGGCGCGACGATGGTGGCGACGTTGCCGTCGGACATGCCGTTCGCGATCTCGGCGCTGAAGAAGGCGTTCCTCGGCGTGAAGTACGACTTCCACGGCCTGATGGAGAAGATCCTCGAGCTGGCCAACCTGGCCCGCCGTGAAGGCCTGCTGGCGCTCGAGACCTACGCGAACAGCGGCCAGGGCGATCCGTTCCTGGTGAAGTGCCTGACGCTCGCCATCGACGGCAGCTCGGCCGAGGCGATCCGCGAGACCGTCGAGGTCGACATGCACATCGCCGAGGAGGACGACAAGGCGGGCATGAAGTTCTGGGAGTCGTGGGGTGCTTTGGCCCCGACGGTCGGCGTGCTCGGCGCCGTGCTCGGCCTGATGCACGTGATGGGCGTGCTCGACACGCCGTCGAAGATCGGCCCAGGCATCGCCGTCGCGTTCGTCGCGACGGTCTACGGCGTCGGCTTCGCGAACATCGTGTGCCTGCCGATGTCGTTCAAGCTGAAGCGCCACGTCGAGCACGACCAGCTGCTGAAGAACATGGTGCTCGAGGGCGTCGTCGGCATCCAGTCGGGCATCGCACCGGGCGCCTTGCGCAGCAAGCTGAAGGTCTACCTCGGCAGCCACGGCGGCGGCGGGGCCGACAAGAAGCACTGATCGCGGAAGGGGCGCACCATGGGCAAGAAGCACAAGCACGAAGAGCACGTCAACCACGAACGCTGGGTCATCAGCTTCGCGGACATGATGACGCTGCTGTTCGCGCTGTTCGTCGTGCTCTACGCGCTCGGCCAGGCGGACCTCGCCAAGGCCAAGCAGCTGAAGGACTCGATCCAGTTCGCGTTCCACATCGCCGGCGAGGGCAAGACGCGCGACGAGGGCCTGTTCGACAAGCAGTCGGGCGGCGGCGAGGTGGCGATGCCGGCCCCGTTGCTGAACGCGCAGGACGGGCCGATGCAGGAGTTCCTGCGCGAGCTGCTGGAGGAGTACGAGGAGGTCACCGGGCGCTCGATCGAGGCGACGCCGCACGACGACGGGGTGGCGGTGACGGCACCGCTGTCCGACTTCTTCGCGCCCAACTCGGCGACCGCGCTGAAGCGCGAGATCGCTGCGTGGCTGCAGAAGACCATCGAGGCGTCGCTGACGTTCACGTCGGACGTGCGCATCCTGGTGCAGTCTCCCGACGTCGCCGTGGGTGTGCACAGCAACGGCGCCAAGGCGAGCTCGGTGCAGCTCTGCATCCGCCGGCTCGAGGTGTTCGAGAGCATCGTCCGTCAGTACCCGAGCGTCCGGGAGGGCATGCTCGAGGTCGCGTTCCGCCGGCAGAAGCCGCAGCCCGGACGCGCGATCGGCAACTGGGAGGACACCGCGACCGTGACGATCCTGTTCTCGAACAGCCGAGCCGAGAACCGCTGACGCGAATCGGATCGGTCGGCCGGGCCCGCTTCAGCCGTCGCTGGTGAGCAGGCGCGCGAGGATCGTCTTCTGGATCATCGACGTGCCCTCGTAGATGCGCAGCGCCTGGATGTCGCGCCACAGCCGTTCGACCGGGAACGCCGAGCTGTAGCCGCGTGCGCCGTGCAGCATCACCGCGTCGTCGCAGGCCTTCGCCGCCGCTTCGGTCGCGTAGAGCTTCGCCATCGCCACGTCGGCGTGCGTCTCGGTGCCGGCGGCGCGGCGGCGCGCGCAACGCTGCACCAGCCCGCGGCTCGCCACCAGCGACGTCAGGTGGTCGGCGAGCCGTTCCTGCACCATCTGGAACTGCGCCAGTGGCTGGCCGAACTGCTGCCGCCCCGACGTGAACGCCACCGCTTCGGCGAGAGCCTGCCGGTGGATGCCGACCGCACCCGCGGCGACCGACAGCCGGCCGGCGGCGAGGCCGCCCATCGCCACGCCGAAGCCCTTGCCGAGCGGGCCGAGCACCTCGTCGGCGCCGACCGCGAAGTCCTCGAACGTCAGCACTGCGTGGTCGCTGCCGCGATGGCCGAGCTCGACGCCGGGCATCGCTTCCCGCCGCAGCCCCGGTCGCCGCGTGTCGACCAGGAACGCGGTGAGGCCAGCGCGCCCGAGTTCCGGATCGACGGTCGCGAACAGGATCATCACGTCGGCGACGCCACCGTTGGTGATCCACCACTTCTGGCCGCGCACGCGGTAGCTGCCGTCTTTCTGGCGGACGGCGTGGGTCGCCAGCGACGCGACGTCGCTGCCGGCTCCGGGCTCGGTGAGGCCGAAGCAGCCGATCGCGCTGCCGTCGACCAGGGCTGGCAGCCAGTTCTTCCGCTGCGTGTCGTTGCCGTACTTGGCGAGGCACTGGGCGACGAGGCCGGTCTGCACGGCGCAGAAGCCGCGCGCGTTGCCGCACGCGGCGCCGAGTTCCTCGTGGGCGATCGCCAGCTGCAGTGGCGTCCAGCCGGAGCCGCCGTGTTCGCGCGGCAGCGGCCCGCCGAGGATGCCGGCGCGGGCCAGGTCGTGCACCATCTCGCGGCGGAAGGTGCGCTGTTCGTCGATCGCGCGGGCGTGCGGGGCGAGCTTCTGCTGAGCGAAGGTGCGGATCTGCCGCGCGAACTCGCGGTGGCCGTCGTCGAGATCGGCGTCGGGGAGCCAGAGGTCGGGGTTCATCGGTTGCTCCTTCGTTGCGGCGATGCGGCGGGTTGCCCGGTGTGTGCGGAAACGGCCCT
>JAEUHU010000326.1 GCA_016793305.1 Planctomycetota bacterium | reverse complement strand
CTGCTGCCGGAACGATTCGAGCCAGCGCAGCAGGGTCGCTTCGTCGGCCTGCACCGCGAACGAGACCTGTTCCTGCTGCATGCGCTGCCGCAGGTCGATCTCGCCCGGGCGGACCGGGCGCACGGCGCCGCGCTGGCCGCGCCGCGCGTCGAGCTTCAACGAGGTGATCGCGCGCAGGCCGATCGCTTCCGGCGTGCCCTGGCGGACCGCGTCGTGGGCGGCGAACAGGCGCTGCGTCAGCTGCTCGAGCACGGCGAGGCCGAACAGCATGCCGCGCGTGTCGTCGGGCGTGGTCGGGATCTCCCAGGTGATGCCGGCCTCGTTGCACTGCACCATGCGCTCACTGGCAGCGGCGACGATCGACTGCTTCAGCGAGAGCCCGGCCTGGTAGGCGTACATGTCGTGCGCCCCCTTGCCGTCCAGCTCGAACTTCTTGTCGAGCCGGAAGGTCAGCTCTTCCTGCAGCGACGCGCGCAACGCCGCGAGCGCGTCGCGTTCCGCGGTGGCGGCGGCCAGCGCTTCCTTGCCGTAGGTCTTGTCTTGCGCCCCGACCTTGCCGGGTACGACCCACACCGGTTTCACCATCGCTTGCACGACCGCCCCGGCGATCAGCCAAACGACCACGCCTGTGGCACAGCCGATCAGCCAGCGCCGGTTCTCCTGCACGAACGATCCGACGTCCATCAGCGGCCTCCCGCGAGTTCGAAGGTCAGTTGGAAGCGCTCTTCGCGCTCCTTGCCGGCGGGCTGCGCTTCCATGCGTTGCTCGATGCCCTGCAGTTGCGGGTCGGCTTTCAAGCGGGCCACGAAGTCGGTGACCACGCGGCTGATGTCGACGCCGTTCAGCGGCTTGCCGGCGATCTGCACGACCACTGGCGGGCGCTTCTTGTTGGCGGCGGCACCACCACCCGGCGCGTCGATCTTGACGATCCACAGCTCCGCCGGCAGGTTCGCGAGCAGCGCCCGATGCACGCGCAGCAGGCCGTGCAGCGGCTTGCCGACGGTGGCGAGGTGCGCCACCAGCGCCCGGTCCAGCTTGTTCTGCTCGACCAGCTCTTCGGTCTGCTTGTGGATCCTGTTGGCGGCGCTGACCGTGCGCTTGAGCTGCTCGCCGTGGGTCGTGGCGTTCCTGGCCTCGGCCGAACGGTGCCGGAACTGCAGCACCAGCACGACCACCACCACCAAGGCGGCCACCAGGTTCCACACCGTGCGCTGCACGAAGCGCTGCTTCTTGCGCACCGACTCGGGCAGGATCTCGAGCCCGTAGAGCGAGTCGTCGAGTCGCCCCACGGCGAGCCCGAGTGCCACCACCGCCTCGTGCCGCATCGCCTGCAGCTGCTCGGCGTCGGCGGGCGGCAGCGCCGACAGGTCCAGGTTCTCGAACGGGTCGAACAGCTCGACCGGACAGCGCAAGGCCTCGCGCAGGAACGCGCGCAGCCCGCGCAGCCGCGCGCCACCACCCGCCAGCAGGATCTGGTCGAGCCGCAGGTCGGGCAGCTTGGTCTGCGCCTTGCAGAACGACAGCGAACTCTGGATCGCCGCCGACACCGACGCCGCCCCACCGGCGGCCGCCATCGTGACCTTCTCGGCCTGGCCGCTGGCGTAGCGACCGCGGCTCTGCGGATCGAGGTCGAGCAGGTCCTTCTTCAGCGCCTCCGCCTTGCGCGCGCTGACGTTGAACGCCGCCGCGATCGCGTCGTCCAGCACCTTGGTGCCGGTGCCGAGGTTGCGCGCGAACAGCAGGTCGGTGCCCTTGACGATCGCCAGGTCCATCGTCGTGTGGCCGATGTTGACGAGGCACACGACGGCTTCGGCGTCGACCGGCCCACACTTCAGGTAGGCGTTGTAGAGCGCCGTGCAGTTCGGCACGAACGCCCCGACCGAGCCGCCGGCCGAAGCGAGCTCCTGTTGCTGCCGCTGCAGCGCTTCGTCCTTGGCCAGCGCCAGCAGCACCGTGTCGCCATCGGCGTTCTCGGTCTGGTTCGGCAGCAGGTTGTAGTCGGCCGACAGCTGGCCACCCATCTGCTTCGACAGGTCCTCGATCTCGAGGTCCATCAGGTTGCGCAGCTGCCAGTCCGGCGTCGGCGGCACCTGGATGTAGCGCAACGTCATGTCGCGGCCGGCGAGGCCGCACAGCGCTCCGGCGAGCGGGATGTCGGCGCGACGCAGCGACACCGGCGCTTCGTCGTCGCCGCGCGGCATGCCCGCGAAACGCAGCACCTTCACGCCGTGCTTGCCGGCCTGCGCCACCAGGATCTTGGTGCTGTGGCTGCCCAGGTCGACGGCTGTCGCTCGATTGGCCATGGTCTTGGTTCCTACTTGCCCCCGCCCGTTGCCTCGTCGCCCTGCTTGCCACTGCCGGCACCACCGCCTGCCTCCTTGCCGTCGCCGGCGAGATGGCGGGCCACATAGGCCGCCACCATCTGCTGCAAGGCTGCCTGGTCGGCATCGGCGAACACCTTCGCCAGCTGTTCGAGCCGGGTGCGCTGCGCGTCGCGCTCGCCCTGGTCGAACGCAGCCAACCGGTCGCGAGCACTCTGCCGCAGGGCGAGCACACTCTTGTCGTCGAGGTTCTTCTCGCCGTAGCGCGCCAGCAGGTCGTCGACGCCGAGCGCCACGCGATGGAAGCCGCCGCGCGTGTCGAAGAACTGCGCCTCGTCGAAGTCGGCGCGGAGCGCCCGCACGGCCGCGGTCTGGCCGGCGAGGATCTCGGAGCGCAGCACCTGCGCCTCGGCGAGCACCTCGGTGTCCATCGGCAACTGCTGCACCAGATCCGACAGCAGGTCCAGGGCAGAACCCGGAGCCCCCATGGCGACCTTGGTGCGCGCCTGGCGCACGATCGCCTGCGCTTCCTGGCGCTCGGTGCGGAAGCCGAGCACGACGTCGCAGCGGGCGGCGTCGACGGTCAGCGCCAGCATGCCGTTGGTCACCTTGGCCTCGCCGCGCACCGCTGGATCGAACTGCCAGTGCGCGCGGGTCAGCAGACTGCCGGTCAGCACCGAGCGCGCCTGGAAGGCGCCGTCGGCGACCGCTGCGAAGCCGCGCTCGTCGGCGGCGACCAACAGGCCGCCCGCGGCATCGGCCGGCAGCAGCAGCCGCAGCGACGGCACACCGGCCGCGGCGATCGTGAAGCGCCGTTCGCCGGGCGTCACCGTCAGCGTGGCGCCGACGTCCGACAACGCGCCGAGGTCGGCACGATGCATCGCCCGCAGCGCCGGCGGCACCTCGCCTGGCAGCACGCCGAGCAGGATCGCCGGGCTGTCGCTGTCGACGGAGCGCAGGGCCAACGCCGAACCGGTGAGCCAGGCCGTCTGGCCGGTCTCGTCTTCGGCCAGCTTGTGTTCGACCAGCACCGCATCGCCGCCGTCCTGGACGGCCAGATCGTCGACCATGACGCTGTCGCCGACGGCGGGCAGCACACAGGCGACCTCGAGCTGCAGCTGGTTGCAGCCTGGTGGCACCGCGATCGCGGTCGTCACCCGCTGCCAGGTGCCGTCGAGAGCCTCGACCTTGGTGCCAGTGCGGAAACGGAACGGCACCAGTTCGTTGTCGGAGCGCAGCAACGCGCGCACGGCCCCCTCGGCGCTGCCGGCCCCGCGCAGGTGGGCGGTGACGGTCACGCGCCGCCCGGGCAGCACACCGATCGGCTTGGCGAGGCGCAGCACCGCGAAATCGGCATCGCCCTCGGCGCGCTCGGCGCGCAGGGCACCGTTGCCGGTGTGGCCACCACCGACCGGCTGGAAGGACACGCCCGCCGCCGTCTCGAGACCTTCTTCCACTTCACACGCGGCGAGATCGGCGGCCAGCTTGTTGCCTTCGACGACCAATGGACCACGCGACACGCCAGCCTTCTCGGCCGGATCGTCGCCAAGGCCTCGCACGAACCAGAACCCCGCCGCACCGAGTCCCAGCACCGCCACCAGCGACACGACGCCGATCGCGCCGCCCTTGCCGCGCGCGCGGCCGGCGTCGAGCCGGCGCACCGCCAGATCGCCAGCATCGACCGGCGCCCCACCGCCATCGGCGTTGCGGAAGCGCACGCGCCAGCGGCCGATGGTCACTTCGTCGCCCGGCGTCAGCACCAGCTCGGTGATGCGCTTGCCGTCGAGGAACGTGCCGTTCGTCGAACCCAGGTCGCGCAGCACGTGGCGGTCCCCTTCGGGAACGATCTCGGCGTGCACGCCCGAGGTCTTCTCGTCGGCGAGGATCAGGTCGTTGCCGGGCCGGCGCCCGATCCGGATCGCGCGGTCGCCGATGGGGACGACCTCACCAGCTCGATCCCCATCGAGGATCTCGAGGACGTAGTTGGCCATGCAGTGGTTCAGAGGGGTCGCCGGCGGCCAGGCTGCCGGAATGCACAAATGCCGGTCCAGGAGTGGAACCGGCCGCGACGCCATCGGGCCTAGCGAGTGCTACGGTCGGGGCGGGACCGTGGCACGCACGACGGGGACGCGGTCGTCGTACGGGCTAGTCCAGAAGCTACCGATGGTTGCCGTTGCCGCAAGCGTCCGCTGGACTCTTCCCCCCGACCCGGCTCTACCAACCCTGGCATGGCCCATCGCTACCTCGTGCCGACCCTGCCTGCTGAAGGCCCCACCTCCGTCGACGGCGATCTGGCGCATCACCTCGGTCGGGTGCTGCGCAGCCGGCCCGGCGACGCCGTGCGCCTCGGCGACGGCCGCGGTGGCACGGCGCTGGCCGAGGTCACCGCGGTGCAGCGCGACCGGGTGCAGTTGCTCGTGCAACGAGTCTTCCACGAAGCCCCCCCACGACCGCGGCTCCTGCTGGCGTTCGCACCGCCGCGCCAGCAGCGCAGCGAGTGGCTGTTCGAGCACGGCACCGAGGTCGGGGTCGCGGTGTTCCAGCCGCTGTGGACCGCGCGCACCCGCCCCCAAGGCGAACGGCCGGAACGCTGGAGCAAGGTCGTGCGCGCCGCCGCCGGACAATGCGATCGGGCCTGGTTGCCCGAGGTGCTGCCGGCGGTCGAGCTGGCGGCGTTCCTCGGTCGCACCGACCTGCCGAAGCAGCGCTGGATCGCCACGGCCGGGGCTCTGCCGCTTCGCGCGCCCGCGGCCGACGACGCCACCGCGGAGGTGGTGCTGCTGGTCGGACCGGAGGGTGGGTTCACCGCCGCCGAAGCCGAGGCCGCTGCGGCTGCTTCGTTCCAACCGTGCGGTCTCGGTCCGCACGTGCTGCGCGCCGAGACCGCAGCCCTGGCCGGCGTAGCGATCCTGATGGCCACCGCGACGCCCGGAGCGTAGCGGACGGCTAGACGACGCCCCGTGGCGGCCGAGGTCGGGAACCGCCGGTCCAGCCCGAGAACGCACCAGGGCCCGCAGCCGATGGCTGCGAGCCCTGGGCCTTGACCGCCGGCACGCCCCGGCGGCTCTCTTCTCGGGAGATCAGTTCACGCCGAGCAGCATCTCGACAGCGTTCGACGTGACGATGTTCTCGGCGTTGATGAACGGCACGTAGGTGGCCGACTGACCGAACACCAGCGTGCCCGCCAGCGACGGCGTCGACGGCAGCGCCCAAGGCAGCGTCGCCGAGCCCGGCCCCATCGGGAACATCGCGATCGCTTCCAGGGTCACGTACTGGAAGCAGCCCGGCATGCCCGAGCTGGTCAGGTCGATGCCCGGGAACACCTTGGTCAGCGACAGCACCAAGGCGCCGACCTGCGTGCCCGGCAGCGCGTTGCTGATCTCCAGGTTCACGGTCGTGCCCAGCACCGGACGGTTCAACGCCGTGAACGCCAGCGACGGGACCGCCGGACCGATCGGCGCACACGGCGCGAAGCCGCTGCCGATCGCCACCGAGAGGTCCGTGCCACCCGGATCCACGGCAGCCACGCCCGGCGAGTAGCCGACGACGGTCGCACCGTTCGTCGGCGCACCGACCGTCTGGTAGATGAAGTGCACCGTGCCATTGGGCCAGAACTGCGCCTGGAAGGTCACGGTCGCCGTGCCGCTGTAGTTGCGGACGTTGAGCCAACTCACCACCACGCGCTGGGCCGTGGCGTCGAAGTGGATCGTGCCACCGGCCGGCCGGTTCAGATCGCGCCACAGCGGCGCCCAGCGAGCCTTGCCGACCGCGATCAGGCCACCAGCGGTCGGCTGGTAGCTGTTGTCGCTGCCGGCGGAGTCGAGGAACCCGTTCGGGTTGACCCACAGCTGCGACGTCGTGCCACCGGCGTGGGGCAACGCGAACGGCAGCGCCTGCAGCACGCCGGTGTCGTCACCGAGGTTGAGCGTCGTACCGGCCGGAGTGATCCAGCTGCCGGTCAGTGCGCCGACCGTGCTCTGCCCCCCGTTGGTCGTGATCGTCAGCCCCGAGTTCGACAGGTCGAACGCGTTGCTGGCGAAGCTCTGGTAGAAGCTGCCACCGCACGCGGGGGCACCACCACAACCGACGCCGTAGTTGGTCGCCTGCGCGAAGATCGCCCCGCTCGGCGCCTTCGCCCCGACCAGGACCTGGTTGGCACCCGGGCCGACCCGAGCCTCGTCGAGCACGACGAAGCTGTTGCCGGGCCCGGCATTGGCGTCGAAGCCGAAGTTGTAGATGGTGTTCCACTCGAGCGGGTTGTTGCCCGGGGCGGTGAACACGATCTCGTTGCCGACCCGCGCCGCCGTCCAGTTGTTCAGCGCGTTGCTGTCGATGTCGCGGAACGTGAAGTTCGACGCCGTCACGCCGGCGTCGATCGGCACGCGCAGCGTGGCGCCGGCGCGGCTGTTGTCGACGTTGTGCACCGCGTACTCGTAGTGGTACATCCCACCGCCGAGCGACGTCGCCTTGCTGGCGACGAAGAAGCGGCCGTCGTCGTTGCCGTTGCCGCCGCTGTTCACCGTGGCTCCCGGCCAGTGCTGCAGGATCGAGCCGAACGCTTCGCCGACTGCCGAGTTGCCGACCGACCACGACGAGCCGCTCCACGTCGGCACGAAGCCACGGGACTTGATGTTGTCCCAGCGGTTGGCGACCGCTTCACCCTGGTGGATCAACTGGATGCCGTAGAAGTACTGCGCACCCGCCGTCAGCAGGTCGGTCTCCTTGACGGTGACGCGATTCTTGACGTCGTCGCCGGCAGTGATGTTGCTCTGGTTGCCGTCCGTGTTGCCAGGGGCGCCGACGTTCGGGTCGCCCTGGTCGAAGTACGAACCGATGTGGTTCCAGGTGCCGAGCCACGGGTCGATCTCGTGGGGCGGGCCCAGGTTGCCGCGCCCCGCGTTGTGGCCAGCCGTGTAGGTGTCCGAGCAAGTGACACCCATCTGGTTGCCACTGATGCCATTGCACGCGCCGCAGGCACCCGAAGTGCTCGCCGACGTGAAGGCGTGCTTGCAATAGGAGCGATCGCTGATCTGCTCCATGCGGTCGTTGCTGAGGCGCGTGATCAGGAACCCGAACTTCGGGTGGTTCTCCTGCATCTGCGCATACCACGGGATGCTGACCGACCCGGGGTTGCACATCGTGTTGCGCATCGACAGGCCGACTTCGCCACCCGGGTGCGCCGCACCACGGCGGCCCCAGTAGGTGATGTTGTCGAGGATCTCGAGTTTGCCGTCGAGACCAGGAACCACGTTCGACTGGGCGGCAAGGCTACAAGCCAAGGCCGCGACGGAAAGCAGAGCAAATCGGTTCATGGGATTCATGGGAGAGGTGGCAGGGAGTACGGGCAGGAAACCCGGGGACAAGGCTAGCACAGGCTAGGCCCCCCCCGCGTTCGGTGCAAGTCCCCCACAAGTGCGCACATGTGGGTCCCTCGGCCTCGGTGCTGCCAGTGGAACCTGATCCCTTGCGTGTTGGTGCGGGGCGCTGCGCGAGCGAGACGACCCCGTCGATCGAGCGCCGCAGGCTGGGCAGTGCACGAGTCCGACCGCACCAACACGCAAGGGATCAGTTTGCTGCCAGTGCGAGCGCCCGGAAAACGAACAAGGGCCCGCGACCCATGGCCGCGAGCCCTTGTCGAATGCCGCCGGAAGCGCCGGCGGCGTCCTGCAGTTCCCGGATCAGTTCACGCCGAGCAGCATCTCGATCGCGTTCGACGAGACGAGATTCTCCGCGTTGATGCCCGGCACATAGGTGCCCGACTGGCCGAACACCAGCGTGCCCGCCAGCGACGGCGTCGGCGGCAGGGTCCACGGCAGGGTCGCCGAGCCCGGGCCCATCGGGAACAGCACAATCGCGTCCAGGTTCAGGTACTGGAAGCAACCCGGCATGCCGTTGGCGGTCAGGTCGATGCCCGGGAAGATCTTGGTCAGCGACAGCACCAGCGCACCGACTTGCGTGCCCGGCAGCGCGTTGCTGATCTGCAGATCCACCGTGGTGCCCAGCACCGGACGATCCAG
>JAEUHU010000323.1 GCA_016793305.1 Planctomycetota bacterium | reverse complement strand
GGCGGCGTCGACCAGCAGCAGCACGCCGTCGGCCATCGACAGCACGCGTTCGACCTCGCCGCCGAAGTCGGCGTGGCCCGGCGTGTCGATGATGTTGATGCGCGTGCCCTGGTAGTCGACGACCGTGTTCTTGGCCAGGATCGTGATGCCGCGCTCCTTCTCGAGCTCGTTGCTGTCCATCACGCACTCGCCGACCGCCTGGTTGCTGCGGAACGTGCCGGTCTGGCGCAGGAGCCCGTCGACGAGCGTGGTCTTGCCGTGGTCGACGTGGGCGATGATGGCGACGTTGCGGATGTTCTGGGCCATGCGGTCTCGATGGGGAGCGGGGTCCCCGGAGGGCGACGCGAGCGGTCGCCCGGCTTCGTGGGGCGAGGATTGTCGCGATCGGGGCGCAGTGGTCAACTCCGGTGGCGCCCATCGTGCGCAGAGGCCCGTTCCGCGTGTCGCCAGCCCTTCCGTCCGCCCATGACCGACCGCCCCGGAAGTCCCTTTGGAGGCGTCTGCGACGGCTCGCCGTGGCGACGGTCGCCGCCGGTCTGCTGGCCTTCGGCGCCACGAATCTCCACGTGTTGTCGGCGACCGTCGGGCATCGGTTCGCGGCGGCGAGCGAGCCGGCCGAGGCGCTGGTGGTGCTCGGGGCGCGGATCCACCCCGACGGCCGGCCGTTCCACATGCTGGTCGACCGGCTCGACGCGGCGCTGCGGCTGTGGCAGCAGGGTGTCGCACCGCGGATCCTGCTCAGCGGGCGCGGCGGGGGAGAACTCGGCCGCGACGAGGTCGCGGCGATGCGGCGCTGGCTCGAGGCGCGCGGCGTGCCGGGCGAAGCGCTGGTCGACGACGGCTTCGGGCTGCGCACGATCGACACGATGCGGCGCTGCCGGGACGTGTTCGGGTTCCGTCGCGTGGTGGTCGTGACCAACGAGTTCCACCTGGCGCGCTCGGTGTTCCTCGCCCGTCAGGCGGGTCTCGACGCACTCGGCTGTGGTGCGCCGGCCCTGGTCGACTACAGCATCTCGACCCAGGTGAAGAACCAGGGGCGCGAGCTGCTGGCGCGCAGTTTCGCCTGGTGTGAAGTGTTCCTGCTCGGCTCGGTCGACTGATCGTCGCGGACCGGTCTACTTGCGGTTGCGGAACAGGATCGCCGGATTGGCATCGCTGGTGTGGATGCGCTCGGCGAGGCGCAGCGAGACCTTCTGGCCGTGCAGTGCATTCAACGCCGACGGGTTCTTCGGCTTGGCACAGGTGAAGTAGGAGATGCCGCGGCGCTTCAGCCAGTCGAGCACCACCGGCCCTTCGCCGTCGAAGATCGCCGGGTCGGCGTGGTGGAAGACGTCGTCGACGCACACCACGGCACCGTCGCGAACCCGCGGCAGGACCGTGTCGAGGTACCAGTGGGCGAACTCGGCGCTGTGGTCCGAGTCCATCAGCAGGAAGTCGATCGGCTCGCCCGAGGCCGCCACTTCCTTGCGCGCGTCGCCGAGCACGAGCTGCCACCGGTCCTTCGCGAGCTCGGCCGGCACGTTCTTGCTCGACGCATCGATCAGGTCGTGCGAGACCAGCTTGCCGCGGCCGTTGTCGCGCAGAGCCGACAGGATCCAGCAGGTCGACCAGCCGTGGAACGGGCTGATCTCCACCACTCGTTCGGGGCGTTCGGCGCGCAGCAGCAGGTACAGGATCTCGCAGGTTTCGTCGTCGCTCTGGGCCAGCATGCGCGGCTGCAGTCCGACGGCGCCGGCGAACGGCTGCACGGCTCGTGCTGCGATCTTGTGGAGCAGGGAACGGTTGCGCCACGGGACGCAGCGACTCCTGTAGAGGCGCCGCATTCGGGCTCGGGTCGAGCGCAGGTCGTCCGCGAAGCGGCGGTACAGCTCGAGGATGCCCTGGGTGCTGACTTCGAGCTTGTCGTCCATCTCTCGAACGTATCCTCGTCCAGCAGGCGCGTCACGGGACCTGCAGCCCGAGTCCGCGCAGTTCCTGGGCGAGACGCAGCAGCGGCAGCCCCTGGACCGCCGTCTGGTCCTCGCCCTGCACGCGGCTGAACAGTGCTACGCCGAGGCTCTCGATCTTGTAGCTGCCGGCGCAGTCGAGCGGCTGGTCGGCGGCGACGTAGCGCTCGATCTCGGCGGTGGTCAGCGGGCGCATGCGCAGGAACGTCGCGTCGAGGAATTCGCACAGCCCGCCCGGATGCACGATCGCCACTGCGGTCAGCAGCTGGTGTTCCTGGCCCTGCAGCCGCTGCAGCTGCGCGTGGGCCGCTGCCGCCGTGCCGGGCTTGTCGAGGATCGCGCCGTCGAGGGTCGCCACCTGGTCGCTGCCGATCACGAGGGCCCCCGCGTGCTTGCCCGCGACTGCTTGTGCCTTGCGGCGCGCCAGCTCGCGCACCACGGCCAGCGGCTCGCGCAGTTCGGCCTTGACCGCGGCTTCGTCGACGCCGGGCGCTTCGCAGACGAACGGCACCCGCAGCCGTTCGAGCAGCTGCTTGCGATACGGGGACGTGCTGGCCAGGACGAGGGACGCCATGGGCTCCAGCATGCGGCCGAGGCGATGGTGGTGCCACTTGCCGTTGGCACCAGCCGAACTTGGATCGCGTCCGGGTTTCGCCGTAATCTCTCCGCCCCTTCCGCATTCCCCAGCTTCCCGCGGACGTCACGCGCGGAACCACGAGACCCATGGCCAAGATGATCGCGATCCTGTTCTCCTGCAGCGTCGTCACGCTGCTCTCCCTGCCGTCCTGCGGCGGCGACAAGCCGGCAGGTGGTGCTCCGTCCGGCGGGACCACGCCAGCGGCGTCGAGCCCGGCGGCGTCCAACGCCGCGCCTGCCAGCACAGCCTCGACCGGTGAGAAGGCTGCCGAAGCGGCGCAGGACCCGAAGAAGGTGCAGAAGCCGAAGATCGACTACCAGATGGTGAAGCAGATGTTCGGCACCGAGCCGGCGGCGCCGGCGGTCGACAACCCGGGCACGCCCGAGAAGGTGGCCCTCGGCAAGGCGCTCTACCACGACACGTCGCTGTCGAAGAACGGCAACCTCAGCTGCGCTTCGTGCCACGACCTCGCCACCTACGGCGTCGACAACAAGCCGACCTCGCCGGGCAGCGACGGCAAGAACGGCGAGCGCAACACGCCGACCGTCTACAACGCGCACCGCCAGTTCGTGCAGTTCTGGGACGGCCGCGCCACGACCGTCGAAGAGCAGTCGGTGGTGCCGGTCCTGAACCCGGTCGAGCACGGGCTCGCCGACGAGGCGGCGCTGGTCGCGAAGCTGAAGGCCAAGCCGGAGCTGGTCGAGGGCTTCCAGAAGGCGTTCCCGGGCAGCGGGGATCCGGTGACGGTCGCCAACTTCAAGCTGGCGGTCGGTGCGTTCGAGCGCACCCTGGTGACCAGGTCGCGGTGGGACGAGTACCTCGACGGCAACCAGAAGGCGCTGACCAACGAGGAGCTGGTCGGGCTGAAGGCCTTCATGGACAGCGGCTGCATCACCTGCCACATGGGGCGCCTCTTGGGCGGGCACATGTACCAGAAGGTCGGCTTGATCAAGCCGTACCCGAGCCAGGACACCGGCCGCATGCAGGTCACCGGCAGCGAAGCCGACAAGTTCCTGTTCAAGGTCCCGACGCTCGCCAACTGCGAGAAGACCGCGCCCTACTACCACGACGGCAAGATCGCGACGCTCGAAGAGGCGGTGAAGAACATGGCCGAGATCCAGCTCAACCAGAACCTGCCGGCCGACAAGGTCGCGGCGATCGTGACGTTCCTGAAGGCGCTGACCGGCCCGCTGCCGGCCGAGTTCACGAAGAAGTGAGTCGGCCGGCGCGCTCCGTCGCCGCTCGGAGCGCAGATCTGGTCGCTGCAGGCGGGCGCGAGGCCTGCGGAGTCGCTACCTTCTCCGCCCGCCACGAGCACCGACCATGACCTCCTCCGCACCTTCCGTCCGTTCCCGCCTCGAGCAGGCGGGCAAGCTGGCCGCCGACACCGTCGCGGCCTACGCGCTGCTGCCCGGCCAGCTCGGCCCACAGAAGCAGCTCGTCGACCTGCACTCGCCCGTGCCGGAGGGGACGCTGGACCTGCAGCCGATCGCGGCGAAGTCGCCCGACGCGCTGCCGGTGATCCGCCACAGCTCGGCGCACGTGATGGCCGACGCGGTGCAGCGGCTGTTCCCGGGCACCAAGGTCGCGTTCGGTCCGGCGACCGACAACGGCTTCTACTACGACTACGACCGGCCGAGCGGCCAGTTCAGCGACGACGACCTGCGCGCCATCGAGCAGAAGATGGCGGAGATCGTCGCGAAGGACAGCCCGTTCGTGCGCGAGGTCCCTGATCCCGCGGAAGTGCGCAAGCTGCTGCTGCGCATGGGCGAGACCTACAAGCTCGAGCACTTCGAGCGCCTGCACGCGTCGGGGGCGGAGATCTCGATCTACCGCCACGGCGACTGGATCGACCTCTGCGAAGGGCCGCACGTGCCGTCGACGCGCTTCCTGAAGGTGTTCCAGCTGACCGGCACCGCCGGCGCCTACTGGCGCGGCGACGAGCGCAATCCCCAGCTGCAGCGCATCCACGGCACTGCGTTCGCAGACGAGAAGGCGCTGAAGGAGTACCTGAAGCAGCTCGAGGAGGCGAAGCTCCGCGACCACCGCAAGCTCGGCAAGGAACTGCACCTCGTCCAGTTCCACCCATGGGCGCCGGCGTCGCCCTTCTTCCTGCCGCGCGGCGCCTTCGTCTACAAGCAGCTCGTCGACTACATGCGCGACTGGTACGTGGCGCAGAACTACGTCGAGGTCGTCACGCCGCAGATCTTCGACCGCAAGCTGTTCGAGACCTCGGGCCACCTGCCGGCCTACACGCCGAACATGTTCTTCGCGTCGACCGCCGACGACGTCGCGGTGGTCGGGGAAGCGTTGGCGAAGGAGAGCGATCGCTCGCCGCAGCACCTCGCCAAGGTCGTGCAGGACCATCTGCACTGGGGCGTCAAGCCGATGAACTGCCCGGGCCACTGCCTCGTGTTCGGCTTCGACCTGAAGAGCTACCGCGACCTGCCGCTGCGCATGGCCGACTTCGGCCGGCTGCACCGCTACGAGCGTTCGGGCGTCACCGCCGGTCTGACCCGCGTGCGCACGTTCGCGCAGGACGACGCGCACATCTTCTGTGCGATGGAGCAGGTGCAGGGCGAGATCGAGCAGTTCATCAAGCTGGTCTACTCGGTCTACCAGGACTTCGGCTTCACCGAGGTCCGCGTCGTGATCGCCACGCGGCCCGACCAGCGCCTCGGCAGCGACGAGGTCTGGGACAAGGCCGAGCAGGCGCTCGTGCAGGGCGTCACCGGCGCCAAGCTCGCCTACGAGCTGGCGCCCGGCGAGGGTGCCTTCTACGGCCCGAAGATCGAGTTCCACCTGAAGGACGCACTCGGCCGCAGCTGGCAGCTCGGCACCATGCAGGTCGACTTCAACCTGCCGGAACGCTTCGACCTCGCCTACGTCGCCGCCAACAACGAACGGGTGCGGCCGGTGATGCTGCACCGCGCGGTGCTCGGCAGCATCGAGCGCTTCCTCGGCGTGCTGATCGAGCACTGCAGCGGGTCGTTCCCGACCTGGCTCGCCCCCGAGCAGATCGCCCTGCTGACCGTGCACGAGCGCTTCGCCGACTTCGCCAACGAGGTCGCCGCGGAGTTCAAGAAGCACGGCCTGCGGGTGGTCGTCGACACCAGCAACGAGAAGCTCGGTGCCAAGATCCGCTCGGCTCGCAACCTGCGCATCCCGTTCCTCGGCGTGATCGGCGAGCGCGAGGTGGAGGCGAAGGCGCTGGCCGTGCGTTCGCGCGACGAGAACAAGGAGCTCGGTGCCATCCCGGTCGCCGACGTGCTGCAGCGGCTGCTGCGCGAGAACGTGCCGCCGTCGCGGCGCTGACCAAGGACGCGGAGCGTGGCTCCCGGGATCACCCGGGGGGCCGTGCTCCCCCCGGGCTGCACGCTCACTTCGGCGCCAGCTCCTCGGTGTGCGTGTCGATGTTCCTCTGCTTCACCAGCAGTTCGCCCTTCGCGATGCGATCGGCGAGGAACGGGCGCGCCAGCAGCGCGCGCAGCCGCATGCCGCGTTCGTGCACCGCGCGCACCAGCGTAGGGTAGCGCTCCTGCAGCTGCGGGTCGGCGGCGGTGCGTTCGGCGGCGCAGTCCGAGTGCGTGGTCAGCAGGATCACCTTGACGCCGTTCTGCACGGCGAGCTCGAGCATCTCGGCCTCCTTGTCCTCGATCACCGAGCCGGCGGTCCGGATCACGTAGTAGTACCGGCGTGTGTCGCCGGTGATCTCGTTGGTGTCGAGGCGCGCGTCCATGCACACGACCAGGGCGACCAGCGGGTGATGGTGGGTGCGTGGGAACGTCTTGCGCACGCTGGCGGCGAGACGGTTCTGGCGCAGCACTTCGGCCCAGACCTCCTCCGGCGTCATCGAGCCGCCGTGCGCGTGCTTCTCGTCGAAGTCGTACGCCTCGAGGTGGTCCTGCATGCGGTAGCCGAGGTTCACCAGGGCACCGCCGACCACGAACTGGGCGTGCCGGCCGTTCGGGGTGCCGAGGAACCACCAGCCCGTAGGCACCAGCACGACCAGGAGCACGAGAACGACGATCAGGAAGCGGCGCATGCGGGGATCTCGCACTCGACGATCGCGCCCGACGGCGGCGGTCGCCAGGGGCAACAGTGCGGCCGCGGGATGGCGCGCCTACGCCCGATGGGGCGGGGCGACGGGCCTTCGGGCGACCAGCACGAAGCTGCTGTCGAACCAAGGGCTGATGCGGCTCAGCACGGCCACCAGCGGGTTCTTCTGGGGCTTCGGCGAACACTGCACGGCCAGCACCTCCATCCCGAGGGCCTGGTCCAGATGCTTGCGCAACACTTCGGGCCGGAAGAAGGTGACGTGGTGCCTGGTGTTGTAGTGGCGGCCCGGGCGGGATCGCAGGTGCATCCGGTCGGCCAGTGTCTTCAGGCGGTTGCTCAGCGAGCCGAGGTTCGGCATGCCGAGGTAGAGCACGCCGCCGGGCCGCAGCAGCCGGTGGCAGGTCTGCAGGTAGCGGCCCGGGTCCTTCGGGTGCTCGATCACCTGGTCGAGCCACAGCGCGTCGTAGTCGCCGGTGCGCTGCGGCAGTTCGTGGAAGTTGCCGCAGTGGACCGGCACCCCGTGCTGGGTGGCCACCTTCGCGGTGGTGACCGGGTCGACGTCGTAGCCCTCGACCGACCAGCCGCGCGCCTTGGCGGCTTCGAGTTCGAGGCCGTCCCCGCAGCCGACCATCAGCAGCCGCCGCCCGGGTGCCTGGCGTGCCAGCAGGTCGAGCCCGCGGGCCTTGCCGCACATCCGCACCTCGGGGCGACTGCGGTGGCTCGTCGGTGCGGCCTCGGGGTGCAGGCAGATGTAGCCGGCGTAGAAGCGCTGTAGCGCCGCGTCGCTGTACTGCGGGTTCATGAACTCGACGCCGCAGGCACCGCACGCGTCGATGTTGTGGCCACGGAAGTCGACGAGCCGGTGGCGGATCGGGCCCCGTTCGCACAACGGGCAGGTCGTGCGTGGCGGGTCGTAGTCGGCCGCGACGCTGGCGTGGGCAGGCGCCACCATGCCCGCGAGCCTACGTCGAGGCGGCAAAATCGCCAAGCTTCCGGGGCCTCAGTCGGCCAGCCGGTGGCAGCAGACCTGGCCGGACTCGATGTGTACGCGCCACCGTTCGCCGGCGTTGGTGGCCTGCTTGCCGAGGTGCGCCGTCGCGATCGCGCGGGCGTACTTGCGGAACTGCAGCATCGTGCCTGCGTGGTCGCCGAGCCGTCGCCAACGCTCGAACGCCGCTTCGTCGACCTGGCATTCGATCGTCACGCCCTGGGCGACGAACTGGAACTCGAAGTGGGCCCCGGCGACGGTCGCCGCTTGGTTCGGGGCGTTCTGGTTCATGGCCCGATGATCGGCTCGATCCGGCACCTTCTGCATGCCCCGAGGTGCGCATTCGCGGCAAGCCCGGTGGCAGGGGCACCACCGTCAGCGACGCCAGCCGATCTGCAGTTCCGCCCACGGGGTGCTGCCGTCGACCGCCCGGGTGAACACGTGGTCCTGCGACTCGACCAGCACGACCTCGGCGGTCGTGTGGACCAGGCTGCCGGGCATCAGGTGGCCGCCGCGCACCGCACCGTCGCCGTCGCCGATCGTGAGGTGCAGGTGGCTGCCGTTCTTCGACACGGTGCCGACCAGCGCCAGGATCTCGTGCGGACCGGTGCCGGTGGTCGGTTCGCTGCGGTCCGCGAACCGCAGCGCGTAGGTCTTCACGCTGCCGACCGCGGTCGCGACGAACGCTGCCTGGAGGTCGTGCTCGTCGGCGTAGCGCTGGATGCCTTCCCGGAGGTCGGTGCCGGGCAGCAGCCGGAACGCGTGCACGGTGGTCCGGCTCGGCGGGGGACTCGACGGCTGGCCCGCGCAAGCGGCCAGCAGTCCGGCGCATGCCAGGGCCGCTGCCGCAAGGTGACGGACCTTGTCGTGGCCCGATTGGCACGGGTGTGTGGAGGATGCGACACTCGAGGCGACGAAAGCGGCATTCGGCCCATGGTCCGCCACTTGTAAGGTGCCGGACGACGATGAACCTCTCGTTCTCCCGGCGATCGCTCCCACCGTTCGCCTTGCTCGCGTGTGCGGCCCTCGTGGCGGCGCAGTCTCCTGCGACTCCGACTCCTGCGCCTGCGGCGACCCCGCAGCAGCCGGTCGGAACCGCACCGGCCAAGCCGGCCGAGCCGAAGCCCTGGCGGCTCTCCCAGGCGCTGGGCACGCCCGACTGGCTCACGGTCAGCGGCTCGGAGCGCGTCCGCTACGAGACGCTCGACAACCAGTTCCGCTTCCGTTCCCCGAACAGCAACCCGCCGGGCCAGGGCTACGGCGACTCGGAGGACGTGCTCGCGGTGCAGACCCTGCTGAAGGTCGAGGCGAAGGGAGCGTGGCTCGGTGGCGCGGTCGAGATCCTCGACGCCCGCCACTACGGCACCGACGACACCGGGTTCGTCGACACCACGATGGTCGACACCGCCGACGTGTTGCAGGCCTACGCCGACCTGCAGCTCGGCGACGTCGCGGGTGGCAAGCACCGCCTGCGGTTCGGCCGGGAGACGGTGGACCTCGGCGGCCGCCGCGTGATGGCGCGGAATGCCCACCGCAACACGATCAACGCGTTCACCGGCGTCGATTGGGAGTGGTCGACCAAGGACAGCCTGCTGAAGGCCTTCTGGGTGCTGCCGGTCGACCGGCGCCCGAACGACTTCGAGAGCCTGCAGGACAACGAGTGGGAGGCGAACGACCAGGACCTCGACCTGCAGTTCGCAGGGTTGTTCTACGGCCACAAGCTCGACGACCGCACGACCGTGGAGACATACGTGCTCGGACTCGACGAGCGCGGCCTGACGACGCGTCGACGCTCGCTGCTGACTCCGGGTGTGCGCCTGTGGCAGCCCCGCAAGAAGGGCAGCTTCAACTACGAGATCGAACTGATCGGCCAGCTCGGCCAGTCGAAGACCGCGACGACGGCGACCAGCCCGCTGCGCGACCACCTCGCCGGCTATGCGCGCGCGGCGCTGGGCTACACCTACGACGTGTCCTGGCAGCCGACCGTCGAGCTCTCGTGGGACTACGCGGGTGGCGACCAGGATCCGAACGACGGCGAGAACAACCGGTTCGACACCCTGTTCGGCGCACGCCGCTGGGACTACGGCCCGACCGGCGTCTACGGCCCCGTGGCGCGCGCGAACCTGAACTCGCCCGAGATCAAGTTCGTGACCCGGCCGGGCAAGTCGGTGGAGTTGACGTTCGGCGTGCGCGGCGTCTGGCTCGCCTCCGAACGCGACGCATGGACCGCGTCGGGGCTGCGCGATTCGTCCGGTCGTTCGGGCCACGACATCGGCCAGCAGTACGAGGTGCGACTGCGCTGGGACGTGGTGCCGCGGAGCGTGCAGGTGGATCTCGGCGCCTGCTACCTCGCCGAAGGCAGCTTCCAGGATCGGGCGTCCCGCGACCAGGGCCGCGACACGACCTTCGCCTACCTGCAGTGCCAGTGGACGTTCTGATGGGCGTGAGTCGGGACACCCGCGTGGGCTCGTCCGGCCGGCCTCGCTAGAGTGCCTGCCCCGATGACGCCCGGCTCCACGCCCCGCCTGCTGCTCGCCGATCCCGCCGATCCGGTGGCGTTCGCGGCGGCGATCGCGGCGGGGGCCGAACGGCTGCGCGCCGGCCGGCTGGTGGCGTTCCCGACCGAGACGGTCTACGGCCTCGGCGCCAACGCGCTCGATCCGGTCGCGGTGCGCGGGATCTACGCGGCGAAGGGGCGGCCGTCGTTCAACCCGCTGATCGTCCACCTCGCCGAGCCGAGCTGGTTGCCGCGGGTCGTGCGCGCGGTGCCGCCGTCGGTCGAACGGCTCGCGGCCCGGTTCTGGCCCGGACCGTTGACCCTGGTGTTGCCGCGCGCCGCCGTGGTGCCCGACGCGGTCACCGCGGGGCTCGACACCGTCGGCGTGCGGGTGCCGGCCCACCCGGTCGCCCACGCCCTGCTGGTCGCGGCCGACCTGCCGATCGCCGCACCGAGTGCGAACACCTACACGCGCGTCTCGCCGACCACGGCGGCGCACGTGGTGGAGCAACTCGGCGCGCGGGTCGACCTGGTGCTCGACGGTGGGCCGGCCGACGTCGGCATCGAATCGACCGTGCTCGACCTGACCACCGATCCGCCGACCCTGCTGCGGCCGGGAGGCGTGTCGCACCAGGAACTCGAACAGGTGCTCGGCCGGGTGCAGCGCCTCGCCAGCGCCCCGCTCGGCGAGGCGCCGCGTCGTTCGCCCGGGCTGGTCGAGCGCCACTACGCGCCGCGGGCCCGGCTGCAGCCGTTCGCCGACGCCGAGCGGCCCGCGGTGTTCGCCGAACTGGCGCGCCGGGCCGCCGCCGGGGAACGGGTCGGGCTGCTCGCCTTCGCGACGGCGGGGGCGGTCGCGACCTGTGTACGGACGCTGCCGCGCGATCCGGCCGGTTGTGCGCGGGCGTTGTACGCCGCCCTGCACGCGCTCGACGCCGCCGGCTGCACGTTCGCCTACGTCGAACGCCTGCCCGACGGCCCGGCGTGGGAGGCCGTCGCCGATCGGCTGGCGCGCGCCGGGATGCCGGGCTGAACGGCGGAGCGACGGAACCGGTCCTTCACGCAGCGTCGCCGGCCTTCACATGCGGCCCGCAGCCTTCACGAGGCGACCGCAGGCTTGTCCCACCCTACACGGAATCTTCATCAAGACGGGTTCACTGCTCCTTCATCCAGGTCGCGAGTTCTTCGCGGCCGCCTCGAACCGAAGCTGCCGGTGACCAAGACGCCCTCGTTCGCCTCTCTCGCCTCCGTGTTGTCGATCGCGGTTCCCGCCCTGGCCCAGGAGCCAGCGCCGACGCCGCCCGCCCCGCCGTCGTTCGAGGAGCGGTTGCGCGCCCTCGAGGAACGCATGCGCGAGGGCGACGCCGAACGGGACCAGCTGCGGCAGCAACTCGCCCAGCGGGCCGCCGAGCAGAAGCCGAAGTGGTACGACAAGCTGAGCCTGCGCGGCTACGGCCAGTTCCGCTACACGACGCTGTTCGACGAGGACAACACCCCGAGCCTCAACGTGCCGGCCGACCGCAGCGTCGGCGAGGCCGAGTCGATCTACCTGCGACGAGGCCGGCTGACGCTGAGCGGCGACGTCACCGAGCGGCTCTACGTCTACGCGCAGATCGAGTTCGCAGGCACGCCGGCCAACACGGACTACACGTTGCAGATGCGCGACTACTACGCGGACATCGCGCTGGACGGCGACAAGGAGCTTCGCGCCCGCGTCGGCCTGTCCAAGGTCCCGTTCGGCTTCGTCAACCTGCAGTCGAGCCAGAATCGCATTGCACTCGAGCGCGCCGACGCGCTGAACTCGGCGGTCGAGGGCGAACGTGATCTCGGCGCCTACCTGATCTGGGCGCCGAAGGACAAGCGGGCGCTGTTCCGCGACCTCGTCAAGAACGGCCTGAAGGGCTCGGGCGACTATGGTGTGATCGCGGTTGGCGCCTACGCCGGACAAGGACCCAACAGGGCGGACCTCAACGGCGACGTGCACTGGGCCGCGCGGGCCGCCTATCCGTTCGAGCTGGCGAACAAGCAGGTCGTCGAACTCGGCGTGCAGGGCTACTTCGGCGACTACGTGGTCACCACCGGTGCGATCGGCGGTGTGACGCCGGTGGCCGACCCGAAGGGCGTCGACGACGAACGCGTGGCGGCGACGTTCGTGTGGTACCCGCAACCGTTCGGCCTCGAAGCCGAGTGGACGTGGGGGCGCGGCCCGCAGCTCGACGAGGACGGTTCGCGGATCGTCAGCGAGTCGCTGCAGGGGGGCTACGTGCAGGCCTGCTACCGCACCGAGTGTCAATCCGGCGTCTGGATCCCGTTCGTGCGATGGAACGTGTACGACGGCGGTCGCAAGTTCGCGCGCAACGCGCCGCGCGACGAGGTCGACGAACTCGACGTCGGTCTCGAATGGGCGCCGGTGCCGGAGGTCGAGTTGGTGATGCAGTACACCCACACGTTCTGGCGCACCGACACCTCGACGGCGCCGTTCGACCAGGCGCGCGACGACGACCGCATCGGCTTCCAGGTGCAGGTCAACTTCTGAGGGAGCGGGGCGCGGCCGACGGCGTCGCGAACCGCCGTTGGTCGCTGCGATGGAGAGTTCGGCGCGGCCTCGTCCGGTGTGGGGATCGTGACCGCGGCGAGGCTGCCGTCGGTGTGGCTCGGCTCCGTGGTGCCGGCCGGCGTGGTCGCTAGACTCTCGCGGCCTTCTCGCCACGGGTCCTGCCCGCCCCATGATCTTCTCCGAACCGAAGTTCCTGCTGTTCTTCCTGTTGGTGTTCGGGGTGTATTGGGCCCTGCCGAGCAACCAGTTGCGCAAGTGGTTCCTGCTGGCCGGCAGCCTGTTCTTCTACGGGAGCTGGGACCCTCGCTTCCTGGTCCTGATCGTGCTCTGCGCGACGGTCGACTTCGTCGCCTCGCTGAAGATCGAGGCGGCGCGTTCGCAGGGGCGCTCGGCCAAGCCCTGGCTGATGCTGAGCCTCGTCTACGACCTCGGCACGCTCGGCTTCTTCAAGTACTTCGACTTCTTCGCCGGGTCGTTCGTCAGCCTGTTGCAGGGCTTCGGGGTCGAGGATGTCGGGCCGTGGGTGCCGAAGTTCCTGCTCCCGGTCGGCATCAGCTTCTTCACCTTCCAGGCGATGAGCTACACGATCGACGTGTACCGGGGGCAGCTGAAGGCGTCGCAGAGCTACACGGACTTCCTGCTGTTCGTGACGTTCTTCCCGCAGCTGGTCGCCGGGCCGATCGTGCGGGCGTCGGACTTCCTGCCGCAGCTCGACGAGAAGCGGTTCTTCAAGAACGTCGACGTGCACCTGGCCCTGGGTCAGTTCCTGTCGGGATTCGTCAAGAAGGCGGTGATCGCGGACATGATCGCGGGGCCGGCCGATGCGGTGTTCGGCGATCCGACGGTGAAGTTCGGCGATCCGAAGTACGTCGATCCGGCGGAGTTCACGGCCGGCTCGATCTGGATCGCGGTGTTCTGCTACTCGATCCAGATCTACTGCGACTTCTCCGGCTACTCGGACATGGCGATCGGCACGGCGCGCCTGCTGGGCTACGAGCTGTGCCAGAACTTCCGCTTCCCGTACCTGGCGACCAGCATCACCGACTTCTGGCGGCGCTGGCACCTGAGCCTGTCGACCTGGCTGCGCGACTACCTCTACATCTCGCTCGGCGGCAACCGCGGTGGCCGTTGGTTCACGCACCGCAACCTGATGCTGACGATGCTGCTCGGCGGCTTGTGGCATGGGGCCGGCTGGAACTTCGTGATCTGGGGGGCGATCCACGGCATCGCCCTCGTGGTGCACAAGGAGTGGGTGCGCCACGTCGGCGAAGGCAAGCTGCCGATCGTCTCGCGCCTGCTGACCCTCTACGTGGTGATGGCGGCCTGGATCTTCTTCCGTGCGCCCTCGTTCGAGCAGGCCTGGCCGATGCTGAAGGCCTGGCTGTGGTTCGAGTCGTCGGGCACGAAGGAGCTGGCGATCTGGTCGCCGGTCGTCGCCTGGACCCTGCCGGTCCGCTGTGCGGTGCTGCTGGTGCCGCTGCTGCTCTGCCACGTCGCCGTGAGCGGCAACCTGCACCTCCGACTGCGCGCCGTGCTGCCGCCGCTGCTGGTGACGCTGCTGTTCGGCGTGATCGCCGAACTGGCACTCGCCTTCATGCCGCTGCAGGCCCGTCCCTTCATCTACTTCCAGTTCTGAGGGCGTCATGGTCCGGGGACCGATCCATGTCCTGCTGTTCCTGCTCGGGCTCTGTGGCACCGCAGCGTGGTTGCAGTGGTTCGAGCCGACGCCGTTCCTCAGCTGGGCTCGTCACAAGACCGAGCACGTGATGCGCGCCGGGGAGGGCTACGACACCCTCTTCCTCGGCTCGAGCCGGTTCAACTACGGCCTGGATCCACGGCTCTTCGACGCGCGCATGGCGGAGCTGGGATCTTCGTCGAAGTCCTTCAACCTGGCCCTCAGCGGACACCGGCAGCACGACGTCGGTGCCGTCGTCACGTGGTTGCTCGCGAACAAGCCGGCGGGACTGCGGCGCGTGGTGATCGAGCTGCACTCGTTCGCGCAGCTGGTGCGCGCCGGCGACTGGATGAGCGACCAGGAGCTGGAGATGCACATGGCCTCGGAGTTCGTGCCCCGCTGCCGGTCGATCCTGCTGGGGAGCTCGCCCTGGTCCGACAAGCTGCTCCAGTTCCGATTCGTGGTCGCACACAGCCTCACGAACGTGCTGCGCATCGGCCAGGCGACCCGCATCCTGGGCGACTGGCTGGCCAGGTCTCGTGGCGAGTCGTTGCCGGCGACCTATCCCCCGCGCGACCGTGGCTGGGCGTCGGTCGAGGAGTTGAACATGCCGCACGTGCTGGCGGATCACGAACGGTTCGTAACCGGGAAGGTCGACTGTGCTGCCTACCTCGCGCAGATGGTGGCCGACGTCTGCCCACCGTTCCTGAAGGGGGGATTCAACCTGCGCTCGATCCGGGCGCAGTCCGAGGCGCTGCGAGCCGCGGGGATCGAACCGGTCTACGTGGTGATGCCGTCCTTCAGCATGAGCCACCACGGCAGGGACGGCGTGGCCGAGTTCGCGCGGGAGGCGCGCGTGCTGGAGCTGGACCGACCCGAACGGCATCGCCCCCTGTACGACCCCACGCTCTACTACGACGCCTCGCACTTCAGCACCGCGGGCGCGGCGGTGTTCTCGTCGTACCTGGCCGAGCTGTTCGTGGAGTGTGAAGGCAAGCCGGTCGGCTACGTGCCGACCGCTCGGCTGCTGCCCCGTTCGCCGATGGTCCTGCAGGCGAGCCGATCCGGCGGGGCCGTCGCATTGCGCGCCGAGAACCTGCCGTTCGTGGGGGAGCTGGTGGTCGGTGCCGCGGTGCAGCCGGTCGACCTCGAGCGCAACGGGTTGCGCCTGCGGATCGGCCTGCCGCCGCGCTGGACCTGCACGTTGTCGCGCCAGAACCCGCTGCTCGCCGAAGGGCGCCTCGAGGCACCGGACCTGCCGGTGGACGCGCCGCTCCATCTGCAGCTCGGAGTGTCCGTCGAAGGGCAACTGCTGGCCGTCGGCGAGCTGGTCACGGTCGCCCCTCGCTGAGCCGTCGCTTCACCGCGGCGGCAGCTCGACGACGTCGCTGACCGTGATCAGCTGCCCGTCCGCCAGCACGCCGCCCTGCAGGTAGATCGTGCGATCTCGCGGCAGGGAGCCGAGGTCGAGGAGGTTGGTGGCCTCGAAGCGCTCCGTGCGCCCGAGCTCGGTCGACAGTGGGGCTGGCATCGGGATGCGCAGCATCTGTCCGTTCGGCAGGGGCGTGTCGTGCAGGCGATCGGCAGCGACCACCGCCAGTGTGCCGAGGAACGGCAGGTTCGAGGCCGTGCACAGCACCCGGTCGCCGTCGTCGACGCGCTCGACGCGGAGCTGCAACGTGCCGTCGGGAAGCTGCTGCGGCGCACACGAGGCGCCGAGTGGCAGACGCTCGAGCTCGACCAGTCGGTCGGCGAGGTAGTCGGAGAATCGCGCACAGCCGGCGGCGTTCAGATGGGACTGGTCGAAGTACAGGTCGCGATCGAACAGCGGCCGGTGCCGCAGCGGGTGGTCGAGGTCGAGGACGCGCACCTGCTGCTCCGCCTCGACCAGGCCGTCGCGCCCACGGAAGCCGCGTTCCCACGTCGGCGGCACCAGGAACACCGGCTCGACGCCCAGTTCGCGCAGGCGTTGCACCTGCAGCGCGAACGACGCGTGGTCGAAACACCCGGACGGCCACGGCCCCTCGACCAGCTCGGTGATCTTCTTGCGCGCCGTGGTCACCGGTTCGGCGTCGGCGAGGAAGGCCCGGCGATTCGCGAGGACCGGTGCGTCGGTCACCTCTTCGATGCGGGCGGCCCCGTGGCGCGGGACGGCCGTGGGGGTGGAGCCTGGTTCGCCCCGCAGGCGCCGGACGACGTCGTCGACCAGCCGCGGGCCACGGCCGATCGACAGGGTGTTCAGGGTCGTGTGGGCCACCACGAAGCGGAGCTGCTCGAGCTTCTGCAGCGGGCCGTCGAGATCCAGCAGCACCGACCGGCAGCGTGGCCACAGCAGCTCCAGGGTGTGCAGCTCGATGTCCTGGTCGGCGTACCACTGCTCACCGCGCACCCATTGGCTCCACTCGTGCAGCTCGACGAGCACGCGGCGCAACTGCGGCGGACGATGCTGCGCGAGCCAGGCGAGCACCCACGTGAAGTCGTGCTGGCGCATGCCGCCGAACGCGAGGTTGTACGAACGCGTCGGCTGCCCGAGTTCTGCCATGCGCGCGTCGAACCGCTCGGGGTCGAGGCCGAAGTGGAGCCGACTCGAGCCGACGAACACCGTGTCGTACTGGTCGCCGACCGCTGCGAAGTGGTCGAGCTTCAGCCGCATCCAGCTCTGCACCGGCTCCGAGTCGAGCCGGCGGAGGCCCATCGCCGTCGCCGCGAGCGCGGCGAGGAACACGACCACGTGGGCGAGCCGGTGCAGCATGGACTGGTTCAGCGGTGCGGGCGACGTGGCCCACCGTGGTGCTGGCCGCGGCCAGCGGACCCACTGTTGCCACGCCCGTCGTGACCACGGCCCCCCTGGCTGCGGCCGTCGTGTCCGCCGCGACCCTGGCCCGATCCGTGACCCTGCCGCCGCGGCTCGGGGTACGGCTGGCTCGGTGCTGGCGGCGCGAACGGCGCGTCCTCGGGCCGACGCTTGCGGCGTTGCTCGGGATCGACCGCCTCCGGCATCGCCGGCCGGCCGGTGCCCTTGTGCTGCTGCCGGTTGCGCTCGTGGCGCGGCGGGCGCGGCCCGAGCGGCTGCTGCGGACGCGGGGTCGGCACGTAGGGGCCCGGTTCCTGGCGGGCGGCCGGGCGCTGGCGCTGGCGCTGCCGGTGCGGATCGTCGTCGGCGGGGGCCGGCGGATCGCGGTCGATCGAGGCGCCGAACACGTCGTCGTCGCCCTTCGGGGCGGCCGCGGCTGCCGCCTTGCGGTCCCACGGGTTCGCCGGATTGGCGGGCTTCGGTGCAGGCGCCGGTGCCGGAGTCCTCGGCGTCGTGGGACGATCGCCGGTGGTGGCGGAGTTGCCCGCCACCGGGATGCGCTTCTTGATCAGCTTCTCGATGTCGCGCAGGTACTCGCGTTCCTCCGCGTCGCAGAACGAGATGGCGATGCCGTCCCGACCGGCGCGCGCGGTGCGGCCGATCCGGTGCACGTAGCTCTCCGGGATGTTCGGCAGGTCGAAGTTGATCACGTGGGTGATGTCCGGCACGTCGATGCCGCGCGCGGCGATGTCGGTGGCGACCAGCACGTGCGCCTTGCCGTCGCGGAACGAGTCGAGCGCGCGTTCGCGCGCGTTCTGCGACTTGTTGCCGTGGATCGCGTGCGACTCGATGTCCGCCTTGCGCAGCTCCTTGACGACGCGGTCGGCGCCGTGCTTCGTGCGCGTGAACACCAGCGTGCGCACGAACTGCGGGTCGGACAGCAGCTGCACCAGCAGGTTGCGCTTCTGCGCCTTGGTGACGAAGTGCACGCTCTGTTCGATGCGGTCGGCGGT
>JAEUHU010000314.1 GCA_016793305.1 Planctomycetota bacterium | reverse complement strand
CAGCAACGAGTTGAGCACGGGCTCGACCATCATCACCAGCGACGCGCGCATCGCCGGCACGTGCTGGATGGTGCGCACCAGGATCGCGTAGGCGAGCCCGACCTGGAACACGCCGAGCACGACGATCACCAGCCAGTCCTGCGCACTGCCGACGATCGGCGCGTCGAACCACGGCAGGAAGCCGAGCGACAGCGCCACCGGGAACGTCAGTGCGTTGCCCCAGGCGATCGCCGCACACTGCGCCTGGTCGTCCCCCTTCGACAGCTTGCGCAGGCCGAGCAGCAGCAGCGCGTAGCTGACGCCCGACGCGACCGCGAACCAGTCGCCGAGGCGCGGGTTCGGTGCGGTCGCCTGCACTTCGGTCGGCGCCACGAAGAACAGCGCCATGCCGGCCCCGACGCCGAGCAGCGTGACGAGGTCGCGTCGCGTGGGCCGTTCGTGCAGCAGCCAAGGCCCGAACAGCACGATCCACAGCGGGGCCGCCGACTGCAGGAAGATCGCGTTCGCGGCGGTGGTCAGCGAGTTGGCGACGACGAACAGCACCGTCGCGCCGAAGTAGGCGGGTGCCAGCAGCAGCATGCGGCCGGTCGGCCAGCGGCGCGCCGCCGGCAGCATCACGAAGATCGCCAGCGCGGCGATCGCGGCGCGAAGGCCGGCGCGTTCGAGGGCCGGGAACGCGCACAGCTTCAGCAGCGTGCCGCCCGAGGCGAACAGCGCGGCGGTCAGCAGCAAGCGAACGGCAGGAGGCACGGCCGGCGGTTGTCGCACGGAGGAGGGCTGCTTTCCACCGCACCTCGCGACGCGCGCCAGGGGGACGGGCAGCCACTGGAATCCCGTGCGTCGGCCCGCCACCTTCGTGGCCCGCATGAGCAGCTACCAGACCCTCGAAGTCGCGCGCGACGGCGCTGTCCTGCACGTTCGCCTCAACCGCCCCGATGTCCGCAACGCCTTCAACGGGACCGTGGTCGAGGAACTGTCGGCCGCGTTCGCGGCGGCCGATGCCGACGCTGCTTCGCGCGTCGTCGTGCTGAGCGGCAACGGCAAGAGCTTCTCCGCCGGCGCGGACCTCGCGTGGATGCAGGAGCAGGCCGAACTGCCGGCGGCGCAGAACGAAGTCGGTGCGCAGCGCATGGCGCGCATGTTCCTGGCGATCGCGCGCTGCAAGAAGCCGGTGGTCGCGCGCATCCACGGCCACGCGCTCGGCGGCGGCACCGGGTTGACCGCAGCGGTCGACATCGCGTTCTGCACCGAGGACTGCCAGTTCGGCCTGACCGAGGTCAAGCTCGGCATCGTGCCGGCGGTGATCTCGCCGTTCGTGATGCAGAAGATCGGGGCCGGCCGCGCGCGCACGCTGTTCCTCACCGGCGAACGCTTCGACGGTCGCGAGGCGCAGCGCATCGGGCTCGTGCAGCGCGCCGTGCCGGAGGCCGAGCTCGACGCGACCGTGCAGCGCACCACAGGCGAGTTGCTGGCGGCGGGCCCGGCGGCGGTGGCGAGTGCGAAGGAACTGATCCGCGCCGTCGCCGACCTGTCGCTCGAGGACGCGATCCCGGTGACGTCGAAGTGGATCGCGGGGCTGCGGGCGACGCCGGAGGCGCGCGAGGGCTTCGCGGCGTTCCTCGGCAAGCGCAAGCCGAACTGGATGTGAGCCGAAGCGGCGCCGTCAGCGCTTGCGCAACCGCAGCAGCGCTTCGCGCAACACCGGATCGCCGTCGCCCAACTGGTCGGGCTTGACGTCGACGTGGATGTGCGGGGCGATGCCTTCGCCCTCGAGCAGCGAACCATCGGGGCGCAGCGCTTGCCACGACGGCAGCAGCACCGTGAGACCAGGCAGCAGCTCGTGCGGCTGTGGATTCCCCGAGCTGCCGAAGGTGGTGCTGCCGACCAGCACCGCGCGCGGCGACTGCTTCATCATCAGCAGGAACGCTTCGCAGCTCGACATGTTCAACGCGCTGGTCAGCACCGCGACCTCGCCGGCGAATGCGTCCGGGGCGACGTTGCCGCGCAGGCGGCGGTCTTCGCGTGGCCGGAAGCCGCCCTCGACGTTCGGGTCGCGCACCCGGTGCGCGGCGTAGACCTTCTCGCCCTCGACGAAGAACGCGGCCAGCCGGCGGGCCTGCAGCTCGTCGCCGCCGCCGTTCATGCGCACGTCGATCACCAACGCCTTGCAGTCGAGCAGTCGGCGCAGGGCGGCGAGCGCCTTCTCGAACTCGTCGCGCTGTTCGCGCGCGAAGCTGCCGACGAACAGGTAGCCGATGCCGTCCTCGGTGCGCGCGAACAGCCCCGTGCGACCGATGCGCTCCAGCTGCGGCAGTTCCTTCTGCAGGCCGCGTGGATCGAAGTTCGACTCGCCCTGGCGGGCGAAGGTCGGCAGCGTCGCATCGTGCCACTGCACGCTGATGTGCGGGTCCTGCGCGGTCGCCAGCAGGTTGGCGGCACGCAGTGCGAACGCGGCCCCGTCCGGGGCTGTGGCGAGCAACTCGTGCTGGTTGCGTTCGAGCTCGGTCCAGTCGATGCCGAGTCGGTCGCGGTAGGAGTAGTGGTCGGTGACCAGGCGGAACAGGCGATCCGCGGCGGTCGCAGCCTCGCCGTCGGCGAGCGGTCGGCCGCTGGTGGCGATGCGCCACGGCACCGGCGGCAGGCGCACGCCGTCGCGGCTGCGGAAGCCGCCCGACCCCGGGCACGAGAGGTCCATCGAGTAGACCGTGTCGGAGGCCAGTTCGACCGTCGCCACGAACGTGCGCGCGTCGCGCCATGCCGTCGACAGGACCTTGGGGAAGCTCGGGCCGCCGCCGCACAGGGAGTGGGCGCGCTGGTCCATCGGGCGATCGAACGTGACGACCAGCTCCCGCACTTCGCCAGGATCGACGCCGACGGCGAGGTGGCTCGGCGACAGGGTCGGCTGCGGCGGAACCGGCGTCTGTGCTTGCAGGGAGCTCGCCAGCACCACCAGCAGGGTCGATGGCAGCAGGGCCGAGTTCATCGTGGTTCTCCGGCAGGGGCGCCGTAGCGCGCGGTTTCGTGGGCCACGGCGGCGGCGCGCAAGCGAGCGAGCCGGGCCGGGGGCACGGCGGCCGACACGGCGCGCACCAACAGCTCGCGCGGTGTCTCGCCGGGCCCGAGCTCGAGGCCGGTGGCCCGGATGGCCCGCTGCAGGTGCGCGACCGCGAACGGTGCTCGCCGTCGCCGGCGGGCACGGTAGAGCAGCAGCATCAGCAGGGCCAGTGCAAGGGCGGTGGCGATCGGCTGGCGCCGGGGTAGTTCGAAGATGGCCCGTAGCCAGCGGCTGCGGTCGTTCTGGCCGAAGCCGGTCACCGCGGCCCACCAGCCTTCGAGGGTCGTGCGCAGCGAGGTCCAGATGCCGGGTTCGGGTTGCAGGGCCTGCTGCAGGTCGGCAGCGGGTGTCGGATCGACCGTGCGCCAGCGCCCGGTGCTGTCGAGGACCTCGACCCAGGCATGCGCGTGCTTGCTGCGCGCCACGAGTACGTGCCGTTCGGCGTCCCATTCGGCAGCCAGGTAGCCACCGACGAGACGGCACGGCACGCCCTGCGCCCGCAGCAGCAGCGCCAGCGTGGTCGCGAAGTACTCGCAGTGCCCGGCCCCGCTGCCGAGCACGAACGCGCCGAGGTTCTTCGCGAAGCCCGGACCACCCGGCAGCTGGTAGCGGCGATGTGCGCCGAGCCACGCCGCGGTGGTGTTCGCGGTGGTCCACGGATCGTCGTCCCCGCCGGCCGCCGCGCGCTCGCTGCGCAGCTGTGCGGCGAGTGTGTGCACGCTCGACGGCACGCCCTGGTCGGGCAAGGCCGTGAAGTGCGCCAGCATGCGCTTGCTCGGCAGCACGGCCGCAGGACGTCCGATCGTCACCGAGTAGCTGATCTGCCGGTCCGTGCGGCCTTCGCCGCGCAGCGTCGCGAAGCCGCCGTGCGACTTGGGATCGAGCAGCAGCGCGCTCTCGGGCGGGAGCCGCAGTCCGGTCGCGGCCAGTGGCATCGGCAGCTTGCCGACCAGGTCGTGCAGGCGGACCTCGACACGTAGGTCGCGCTCGCCGGGCGGGTCGTCGCGTTCCCATCCGCCGCCGAGCTGGCTTCGCCACAGCGGATCGGTGCCGAGCCGGCTGCCGAGGCGGCTCGCGTCCTGTGGCAGCCAGGTGGAACCGTCGAAGGTCGAGAACGCGAGGCCGCGCCAGTGGGTCGGCACGGCGGCCGGGTCCGTGCCCGGTGGCGGCGCGACCTCGAGCACGAGGTCCTCGCTGAGTCGCGTCGACCGTTCGTCGTCGATGCGGATGCGGTCGGCGAGGCCCGCTTCGAACTGTTGCCGCAGCGCCAGCGCCTCGCCGAACAGGCCCTCGCGCCGGAAGTCGCGCGGCCAGAAGACGAACACCAGGGCGGTGACGGCGCCGATCGCGAGCGTGCGCCAGGCGCTGCCGCGCAACACCGTTCGGACCAGCGCCGCCGACGGCGTGCGATCGCCCTGGCCGAGTGCGTGCACCTGCAGGCTCGGCACCAGCACGAACGCGTGCAGCACGAACAGCAGCGACCACGGCAGGTCCGGGGCGAAGAAGCTGGTGACGAACGCGATCAGGAACGAGTTGAAGAAGACCAGGTCGGGCCGCTGCTGCCGGCCGATGTTGTTGACCAGGTGCACCTGGCACAGCACCGCGAGCACGAGGCCGTCCTCGAGCATGTGCAGCAGCCCGGAGGTGGTCGCGTGCTGCACCAGCAGCACGAACACCACCAGCACGCCGCCGTTCCAGGCGACCCGATGCAGCAGATGGCGCTGCAACCGCCGCAACCACGGGGCCGCCAAGGTCAGGCCCCACAGCGGCAGCAGGTCTCCACCGGTGACCACGCCGGTCGCCTGCACGAAGCCGAGGTCGAGCAGTGTGAGCAACAGCAGCAGCGGGAACAGGCGGTCGCTCATGAGCCCATCCTCGGGCTCTGCAGAGCGAAGGCGGGGTGCGCGTGGTGGTCGGCGTGCGGCGGTGGTGGCGCGTCGGCGGGCAGCGGCAGAGCGGTCGCGAGCCAACGCAGCGCCGATCGTTCGCTGCCGCGCTCGGCGGTGACGCGAAGGTCGGTGTCCTGGCTGACCAGGCGCAGCCGCCGGTTGCCCGACCGCGCCTGCAGGACCTGTTCGGTGGCGGAGGCGAGCGTGCGTTCGAACACGTCCGCCGGCTGGCGTCGGTCGATGCGCAGCACCACGTCGTGGCCGGCTTCGGGATCGCGTTCGCGGCTGATCGGCGTGCCGCGGCGTGCGGTCGCCGGCCAGTGCACGGCGTTCGGCGCGTCGCCGGTGCGGAACGGGCGCAGGCTGCTCCAGCTGGCGCCGGCGGTGCCGCGCTGGGCGCTCTGGTCGCCGGCCCCGCCGCGTCCGCGTGGCGCACCGGCGCGCGCGAGCCGTGGGTCGGGATGGGTGATCAGTTCGGCGTCGATCGCGAAGCTCCGACGCACCGTGAAGAACCCGAACGGCTGCCGCGTGGCCAGCTGGACCGAACGCACCGGCTGCACGCCACGCGGTGCCGGCGGCAGCAGGCACGTCAACACGACGCGGTCGCGGCAGGTCTCGACGTGGGCCACCTCGAGCCACTTGCCGCAGAGGCGCAGCTCGACGGCGAGGTCGAGCACCGAGCGGCCGCCGGTGTGTAGCTCGACACGCAAGGAACGGCTGGCTCCGGCAGCGGCGAGCGGCAGTTCGCCGATCGTCACGCGGCAGCCGCGCAGGTTCGCCATGCCGGAGACGGCGCCGAAGCCGCCGAGCACGCAGCAGAACGCGACCAGCAGGAAGAACAGGTTGCTGTAGGCCGTGGCGTAGAACGCCAGCAGCAGCGCGCCGAGCAGCAGCAGGCCCTTGCAGCCGAGTTCGGTGGGTCGGATCCGCACGGGCGCTCCGTCAGAGCGGCACCGGGACGGTGCGCAGCAGTTCGGCGACCAGCGGGGCGGCGTCGCCCTCGCTGCGCAGGAAGATCCGGTGGCCCAGTGCCGGCCCGGCGAGGGCCTTCAGGTCGTCGGGCAACACGAAGTCGCGGTCGTCGAGCAGGGCGCGCGCCTTCGCGGCGCGCAGCCACGCCATCGCCGCGCGTGGGCTGGCGCCGAGCTGCACTTCGGGATGGCTGCGCGAAGCCGTGACCACGCGGTAGGCGTACTCGGCGACCGGCTGCTGCACGCGCACGGCGGCGGCGGCGGCGCGCAGCTGCAGCAACGCTTCGCGCGACAGCACCGGGCCGGTGGCGGCGAGCTTGGTCTCCGGATCGGCACCGGTGTAGAGCTGCAGTTCCTCGGCTTCGTCCGGATAGCCGAGTTCGACGCGGACCAGGAAGCGGTCGAGGGCGGCTTCGGGTACCGGATAGGTGCCGTGAAACTCGATCGGGTTGCGGGTCGCCAGCACGGTGAACGGCTGCGGCAGCTCGACGCTGCGGCCGTCGATCGAGACGCGGCCGTTCTCCATCGCCTCGAGCAGGCACGACAGCGTGCGCGGGCTCGTGCGGTTGATCTCGTCGGCGAGCACCAGGTTCGCGAACAGCGGCCCGCGCACGAACACGAACTTGCCGTGGTCGGGGCGCCAGATCGCCGCACCGACCACGTCGCTCGGCATCAGGTCGTTGGTGAACTGGATGCGCTTGTGCTCGCCGTCGAGCAGCTGCGCCAGCGTCCGGGCGAGCAGCGTCTTGCCGATCCCCGGGATGCCCTCGAGCAGCACGTGGCCGCCGGCGACGATCGCGCACAGGATCGGCTCGATCGCCGCGGGCTTCAGGCTGACGACGCGCAGGAGATGCTGGGCGATCGCGTCGCGCAGCCCGGTGGATGGGGGATGGGTGGTGGCCGACACGTGGTGCTCCCGGACGGCCGTTCTTCGGCTGCCACGGGACTGCGCATTGGGTGCTGGGCTGCAGCGCCGATGGCATCGCCGGCTGCCTCGCAGTGGTCAGTTCCGCCGATGCGAGTGACGGTCCGGTGGCGCGTCGTCGTCGTCGTCGCCGTCGTCCGCGTCGAGGTCGCCGAGGTCGTCGTCCTGGAGTTCGTCCACTTCGCCCGGCGCACGCACCAGCTGGCGAAAGCGCGGATCGGTGCGCAGGCTGTCGAAGTCGGGCTCGTCGCGCGCGAACAACCGGTGCTCGGGGTCGATCCCGCAAGCGAGCGTCAGGGCGTCGATCGCGGCGTCCTGCTGGCCGTCGAGGGCCAGGTAGCAGGCGAGGTTGAAGTGGGCGATCGCCTGGCGGTGGTCGCGTTCGAGCAGGGCGCGCAACACGGTGATGGCGTGGCGCAGCTCGCCGGTGCGCTTCAGACAGAACCCTACCGTCAGCGGCACCCAGGGTTCGTCCGGGTGACGCTTCGCCAGCTCGGCGAGATCGGGCAGTGCGTCGCGGTAGCGTCCGAGCCGCACGAGCGCGCGGACGCGCAGATGGAGGCCGGTGTCCCGCGCCGCCTCGTCGGCCAACATCGGTCCGAGCAGTTCGAGCGCCTTGTCCGGGCAGCGCAGGTCGAGCCAGCCGTCGACCTGGTCGGCGAGGCGCTGGTGGGCTTCGGGGACGGGGAACACGGCAGCAGTCTCGGTCGGGTTCGGAACGCCTGCAACGGGCTGGCGCGGACGTTCGGGTCAGGAGTGGTCGGCGGCGGCCAGCAGGGCGTCGAGGCGCGGCCAGATCGCGTCGGCGTGCTCGGACAGGCGATGGTCGCCCCCCGGCACCAGCCACAGGTCGTGGCGCGTGCTGCGCAGGGCGTCGGCGAAGCGTGCGCTGCTGGCGGCGGGCACCACGTCGTCCGCGGTGCCGTGCACGAGGAAGGTCGGCACGCGCAGCCGGGCCGGCAAGCCGGCTTCCTCGACGGCGAGCGCGCGTGCGTCGGCGAGCACGTGTCGGGCCACGACGAAGCCGAGGCCGTTGCTGGTCCACAGTCGCCCCGCGGCGTCGAGCCGGCGCTCGAGGTTGGCCATCAGGCCGAAGGCGGGGGCCAGCAGGCAGAGGCCGAGCACCAGATCGGGTCGTCGGACCGCGGCGTGGGTGGCGACCATGCCGCCGAGGCTCGAGCCGACGACGACCGCCGGCCCCGTGCGTTCGAGCAGCCGGACCGCATCGGCGATCAGCGTGCTGACCGGGATCTCACCGAGGTGTCCCGGCGACCCGCCGTGGCCGCGCTGGTCCACCCGCAGTGCCGCGCGACCGCGGCTGCGTGCGTGGGCGAACAGCGAGTCGCTCTTCTGGCCCTGTCGCACCGAGCCGAGCCCGTGCAGGTAGACGTAGGCCGGGGTTCGGCCCGGGAGTTCGTCGCCGACGAGGAACTCGCCGCCGCCGAGTTCGAGACGGAACTCCCGCACCATCGTCGTCAGACGAGGCGCTCGATCGCGTCGATGCGGACTTGCTGCGCGCCGGTCGGGCCCGGCATCTCGGCAGTCTCGCCGACCTGCTTGCCGAGCAAGCCGGCGGCGATCGGTGCCAGGTAGTTGATGGTGTGGTCGTCGGTGACGTCCCACGGGCCGAGCACGCGGTAGGCGATCTGCTTGCCGGTGGCCAGCATGGTCAGCGTGACCTTCACGCCCGGGGCGACGCGGTCGTTCGGCACGTCCTGGTCTTCGATCAGGCGGGCGCTGCGCAGCTGCTGGTCCATGTCGGTGGCGCGACCGGTCAGGTTGCGCTGCTCCTCCATGGCCGACTCCCACTCGCTGTTCTCGCTGAGGTCGCCCAGCGCCGCGGCGGCGCCGATCGCCTTGCTGTTCGTCGGGATCTTGTCCTCGACGAGCACGCGATACTCCTCCTTGATGCGGCGCAGGCCTTCGCGCGTCGTGAAGATGTGATCGCGCTCCCAGTAGGGCACTTCGGGCTTCGCGTGCAGGTCCGGGAACTTGTTCGAGACGATGCGATCGACGAGGTCGCTGATCTCCTGGGGGAAGTCCTCGCCGGCGCGCCGCACGATGCCGAGGTACTGCGCGAGGTCTTCGCGCGAGATGTTCTCGCAGGCGCGGTGCAGCAGGCCTCGCTTGCCGCTCAGCAGGCTGCCGAGGCGGCCGAGCAGGCGGCTGCTGACCTGGTTCTGCTTGCGCGTCTCGTTCAGCGTGCGGGCGAGATGCAGCAGCACGCGGCCCATCGCGATCGGCGAGGGGCAGTTCTCCTGGCCCTCGAAGATGCCGTCGCAGTAGAGCTTGCCGAGCAGGTAGATCAGCAGCGGATGGCGCTTCGGGTACGGCGCCACGCGATCCCACTGCACGAGGCACTGGGCGCCGTGGTTGCCGGCGACCAGCTTCTCGACGACGCGCTCGAGCACCGACGGCGGCCAGTCCGGCAGCGTCACCACGCACTGTTCTGCCCAGTTCTCGCCCAGTGCCTGCGGCAGCAACTCGATCGCGTGCTCGCGCGACTGTTGGGTCGCCAGGCGATCGATCGCGCTCGGCCGCAGGGAGCCGTCTTCCTTGACCAGCAGCGCCCGCACTTCCTGCGCGGCCGGAACGGATGCGCGGTAGCCGTTCTCCTCGAGGAACAGGATGCCGTCGAGGATGTGCGCGTGGGAGGCCTTCTTCTCCTCGATCGCCTGTTCGACGACCTCGGTGGCGAGGCCGAGGATCTGGGTGCGGACCTCTTCGTCCTGGCTGCGCGTCAGGTAGTCGCGCAGCACGCCGATGCGCTGACCGAAGTCGTTCTGGTGCGAGAGCGTGGTTCGCGCTTCCTCGACGAGGCCCACCGGCTTGTCGCGCACGACGAAGGTCGGGCGCGTGGTCGATCCCTCGACGCGCAGCCAAGGGTCCTTGGTCGCGGCTGCCTTGGCGCGCTTCCAGAACCCGGCCCACTCCTTCTCGGGGATCACCGCGGGGCAGAGCTCGCTCTTCAGCTGCTGGCTCGTGATCGTGCCGCGGTAGAGCGTCGCGGTGCGTCGCAGCAGGCCGCTGGGGTCACGCTCCGCCTCTTGGCGCAGCACGTCCATGCGCTGCAGCTTCATCGCCCGCAGGTCCTGCGCGTCGAGCGCCTTGAAGCGCGACAGCAGCGTGTCGAGCGGGAAGCTCTCGCGGCGACCGCTGGCGAAGTGGACCGTGACCTCCTGGGTCGCGGCGGCGAAGTCCTCGATCGCTCCTTCGCCCCATCCGGCCGCGTGGTAGACGACGTGTCCTTTGGTGAAGCGGCGCAGCCGGTCGAACTCGAGGATCGCGTTGACGGTCGGCGGGCCGTCGAGCCCCGCGCGCGTCTTCAGCACCGTCAGCCACTCCTGGTCGCCGTAGCGCTGGTCGATCAGGCCGACCACGGTGCGCGCGAGGGCGTCGTTGTGCGCGCTCTTGCGCATCACGCGGAACCCGAACTCGAGCGCTGCCTCGGTCTGGTTCTTGCCCGCGAGGGCGTCGATCATCGAGGTCGCCAACAGCAAGGCTCGGCTGGCGAGGTCCCGGTCGCAGAGGATGTCGATGACCGTCGCGTAGCGGTTCGTCTCCTCCACCTTCGGCGACTTCACCGCCTGCTCCCAGGCGGTGTCCAGGGTATCCAACTGCAAAGAACGCGCGAACTGGACGAGGTCGGTCGTCAACGTCGTGGCCCGTCAGGGGTAAGCGGACAAAGAGGGGCGGAGACGATACTCCCTG
>JAEUHU010000297.1 GCA_016793305.1 Planctomycetota bacterium | reverse complement strand
CGCGGGACGCCCGGCACCGGCCAGGTGGACTTCCCCGGCGTGCTGCAGGCGCTGCGCACGATCGACTACCGCGGCTGGCTCGTCGTCGAGGCCTTCTCGCGGCACGACCCCGCGTTCGGCAGCGCCCTGCGCATCTGGCGCGAACTCGACGGCGGGCCCGAAGACGTGCTCGCGGCCGGGGCCGGGATCCTGCGACGGGGCGGCTGAACGCGCCGTGCTTGCACCGCGCCGGCCGATGCGCAGCATCTCGGCGTGATCCACGCCAACCACGCGGGCTCCACGTGGCCGCGGCCGCCCGGCGTCGTTGGGGCGATGCTGCAGGTCCTCGCTGCCGAACCGCCGCAGCAGGCCCGCCTCTACGACGAAGCCCACGCGACCATCGCGCACTGGTTCGGCGTGCCGACGCCCGAACGGCTGGTGCCGACCGGCTCGTGCACGCAGGCGCTGGCGATCGTGCTGGGCGACCTGCCGTGGCGCCCTGGCGACGTCGTCGTGACGTCGAGCCTCGAACACCACGCGCTGGTGCGGCCGGTGCAGAAGCTCGTCCACGAACGCTCGGTCGTGCACCGGGCGATGCCGCGTGCCGCCGACGGGCCGATCGACCTAGAGGCCGTCGAAGCGACATTGCGCGAGGGTCGCGTGCGGCTGGTCGCGGTCACCGGTGCCTCGAACGTCACCGGCGAACTGTTGCCGCTCGCCGAACTGGCGGCGCTGGCGCATGCGCACGGGGCCACGTTCCTGCTCGACAGCGCGCAGGTCGCCGGCGTGCTGCCGTGCGACGTGCGCGAGCTCGGCGTCGACGTGCTGGTGTTCGCCGGACACAAGGGCCTGCACGGGCCACTCGGCATCGGCGGCTTCTGGGCCGCTTCTACTGTCGCGTTCGAGTGTCCGGCGGCGCAGTGCGAGATCGCCACCGACGGGGCGCCGCGCGTGCCGACGGCGCCGTTCCCGGGCTTCTGCGACATCGGCTCGGTGAACCTGCCGGCACTCGTCGGGCTCGCCGCCGGGCTCGCGTGGCTCGATGCGCAGCCGGCGACCGTGCGCGAACGGCCGGGGCGCCTCGCCGCCTGGCTGCGGCAGCAGGTGCGTGCTCGTTGGCCGCAACGGCTGCTCGGCGGCAACGGCCCGCATACCGGTGCGCTGTCGCTACGCCTCGAGCCAGCGGAACTGGCGCGGGCCGAGGCGCACTTCGCGGCCCGCGGCATCGTCGTGCGCGCGGGCCAGCACTGTGCGCCGATGGCGCTCGCGGCGCTCGGTGTGCCGCAGGGCTGTCTGCGCCTGAGCTTCGGCCCGCAGAACCACGACGACGACGCGGCAGCGGTGTTGGCCGGGCTCGAAGGGTTGCTCGAGGGAGCCTCTCGATGACCGCTGCGGCCGACTCGTGCAGCTCGGTGGAGCTCAGCCGAACAGGCTGCTGACCCACTTGTAGAGGTCCCAGTTCGGATTGATCTTCGGCAGCAGCACCAGCACCAGCAGTCCGATCCCGAAGATCATGCCGACGACGATCAGCTCGGAGGCGAGGCGCGCCGCGAAGCGCTTGCCGGCCGAAGCGGGCCGCTTGCCGGGAAGTGGGGCCGTGGCGCTGCCGCTGCGCACCGGCGCGCGCGGTGCGGGATTGCTGCGGCCGGCGTCGCGTTCGGCGGCGACGGGTCGGCCCGCCGGCAGCAGGGCCGCGAGCGCGTCGCGCGCGGCGTTCGCGGTCGCCGGGCGGGCGTTGGGTTCGGCGGCGAGCAGCTGCACGAGGCGGTCGGCGAGCTTGTTCGGCACCGACGGCTCGAGACGCTGCAGCTGGGCGGCGGTGGATTCGGCCTCCGGCGCTTCGCCGGTCAGCAGCAGCCAGCCGAGCGCACCGACTGCGTAGAGGTCGCTGCGGGCGTCGACGCCGAGCCGGCGGCGCTGCTCGGGCGACGGCAGCGCGTCGAACTCCTCGGCGCGCGGCAGTGGCAGCGCGCGTGGATCGGCGAGGCGCGTGCCGCCCTTGGCGAGCGCGAACACGTTGCCCGGTTTGACGCCGCCGTGCACGCGGCCAGCGCGGTGCAGCACGGTGAGTGCCTGCAGCACGTCGACCAGGCGCGCCACCACGTCCTGCCAAGGCAGGCGACCCGCGGTGGCGAGGCGGCCGGCGAGCGTCTCACCTTCGACCAGTTCGAGCGTGGCGGCACACTCGTCGGGGGTGTCGATCACGTCGAACACCGCGACCAGCGTCGGATCGACGTGCGCTGCCGCGGTGCGCAGGTCGGCGAGGAACGCGGCGCGTTCGGCGGGCTCGGGCACGGCGCCCGGCGGATGGCGCAGCACCTTCAGCGCGACGCGCCGCTGCAGCTGCACGTGGGCGGCGGCGTAGACGGTGCTGCGGTCGCTGCGGCCGAGCGTCGCTTCGACCACGAAGCCGGCCAACGTGGTGCCTGGCGCCAGTTCGTGGCGGGCTGCCTCGCGGGGTTGCACGGCAGCGCCGAAGCCGAGGGCGGGCGCTTCGTCGGCGGTCGGCGATCCTGTGGCGGCGCTGGCGGCGGGCTCCGGTTCGTCGGCGTCGTCGGCCGAGGCTTCCGGCACCGCGGCGGGCTTCGGCAGCAGTGCCTCGTCGACGTCGTCGAGCCCTTCGAAGCGCACGAACGTGCGGCCCAGGTGGAACCCGTCGCCGACCCGCAGCCGGAACGACTCGCTGCGTTCGCCGTGGAACAGCAGCCCGTGCGCCGAACCGAGGTCGTTGACGAGCAGATCGCCGCCGAAGTAGGTCAGGCTGCAGTGCTCGCGCGAGACCTTCGGGTCGCGCAAGCGGAGCCCGCAGCGGCGCGAGCGGCCGATCGTGAGCGGGCGGCTCGCCACCACGAGGAACGGTACGGGCTGGCCTTGGGTGGTGGCGGTGAGGCGAGCGATCTCCATGCGGATGCACACAGCCTACTCGCGCCGGCACCGTTCCGGGCACGCGGCGATTTCGCGTCCGGTGCCCGGCCGGCGCGGTTGTGGGGTGCAGGGCGGGCGGTAGTCTGCCCCGCCGATGCAGGCGAAGATCACCCTCCGACGCGACTCCGGCACCATGGAAGTGCGTCTGCCCGTCGGCAAGGACCTCGTGGTCGGCCGCGGGTCCGACTGCGACGTGGTCGTCGACGAGCAGTCGGTGTCGCGGCGGCACTGCACGCTGCGGTTCGAGAACGGCCTGCTGACGGTCGTCGACCTCGGCTCGGCGCACGGTCTCGTGTGCGAGAAGAAGCGGGTGAAGCGGTGCGAACTCGGGGTCGGCGGCACGGTGCGGCTCGGCATGGTCGAGCTGCGGTTCCAGCAGGTGCTGCTGCGCGCTGACGAGAAGGTCGCCCCGTCGAATGCTCCGGCGACCGGCGTGCCGTCGGTTGGCTCGTCGGCTGCTGCGCCGGTTGCGCCGCCCGCCGCGCCGGAGCCGGCCGAGCGCCACGAGGCCAGCGAACCGTCGGACTCGTCGGAGGCCTCGAGCGAATCCGGACTCGAGTCGTCGATCGCCGTCGCCGAAGCCCCGGATCCGTTGCTCGGCCAGACCCTGGGTGGCTACCGGCTCCGCTCCCTGCTCGGCTCCGGCGGGGCCGCCACCGTCTACCTCGCCGAACAGGTCCAGCTCGCTCGCGAAGTGGCGCTGAAGGTGCTGCGCCAGCCCGAGCACGGCGCGTCCCCGGAGGCTCTGCAGGGTTTCCTGCGCGAAGCGCGCGCGGCCGCGAAGCTGGCCGATCCGCGGCTCGTGCAGGTGTTCGACTTCGGCGAGGACCGCGGCCGCCACTTCCTGTCGATGGAGCTGGTGCGCGGCGGCAGCCTGGCGCGTCGTCTGCGGGCCAGTGGACCGATGCCGTGGCGCGAAGTGCTCGTCGTGCTGCGCGATGTGCTGGGTGCGTTGCAGATCGCCCACAAGGCCGGGCTGGTGCACCGCGACGTCAAGCCGGCGAACGTGCTGCTGCTCCCCGACGGCCACGCCAAGCTCGCGGACCTCGGGCTCGTGCGCAGCATCGGCGGCGCCGGCGACCGCGCCGGCACGGCGGCGTTCATGGCGCCCGAGCAGCTCGGCACCGATCCGGTCGACGACCGCGCCGACCTCTACGCGCTCGGCTGCACGGCCTACGCGGCGCTGCGTGGCAAGCCGCCGTTCCTCGGCACCAAGAAGGAGATCCTGCGGCAGAAACAGCAGGACGATCCGGCGCCGTTCCCGAAGGAACTGCAGGTGCCGCCAGCACTCGACCGGCTGATCCGCGACCGGCTGCTCGCGCGCGACCGCGACGATCGCCCGAAGGACGCGGCCGAGGTGCTCGACGAGCTCGACCGCATCGAGCGGCTGCCGCGCGGCGGGGGTAGTGCGGGCCCCGGGCCGCGGCGGGCCCTGGCGCGGGCGAAGCAGCGTTCCTGGCTCACCGGCCCGGTGGTGTTCGTGTTCGGCCTGCTGCTGATCGGCATCGCGCTGATCTTGGTGATGAAGCTGAAGCAGGCTTCGGAGTAGTCAGTCGCGGCGCAGCAGCACGATCCGGTTGGTGTTGGTGCCGTGCTTGTTGTTGTCGACGCCCCAGCAGTTCGCCGTCTTGGTGAACTCCTGCGCGTGGATCATCACCGCGACCGGTGCGAAGCCCGCCCGCGCGGCGACCGGCAGCACGGCTTCCTCGAGCCGGACCTTGCCGCCCTTCACCTCGCCGACCTCGAACGCGACGTGGCCGCCGCTGCGCACCACGCGATGCAGCTCGGCGAACGCGTCCGCCATCGCCTGCTGCCAGGCCGGCACCGTGCGCGCCATCGTGATCGGCACGGCCTTCGGGTCGATGCCGCAGAACCAGCAGCGCAGCCAGTTGTCGTCCGCGTACTGGACCACGTCGAGGAACGGTGGCGAGGTCACCACCAGCGTGACGCTGCCGGCGGCCAGCCCTGCGAGGTCGGCGGCGGGGCCGCACAACAGCGGACTGTTCGCGACGTCGCTCGCCGGATCGGGGCGCCACAGCGACGCGCAGTCGGCCAGCAGCGCCTTCGACTTCTTCTTCAGGATCGACCGCACGCAGCGGACCGGTGGCGTCTGCCGGCGCTTCTCGTTGATCTTGCGTTGGGCCTCGACCGACACGGCCTGGTTCGGCGGCAGCGTGTAGACCGAGAAGAACCCGCTCGAGTGCCCGGTCAGCCGGTTGACCGCGACCATGCGGATCCAGTCGAGCACACGGTCCGTCGGTCCGTCGGCCGCGGCCAGCAGCAGCGCGCGCAGCGCGTGCAGCTCGCGCAGCGTCGTCTCGTGGAAGAACACGCGCAGGTCGTCTTCGACCGGCCCGTGAAAGCGCAGGTCGAGTGCATCGATGCGGGCGAGCACCGCTGCGAGCGGCGGCGGGTCGAGCCGCGGGCGCACCAGCAGCCGCGCCAGCGGGTTCACGTCGTTGCCGCCGCCGCGTCGGCTGCGCAGCACCGCTTCGAGCGGCGTCGTGCCGCGGCCCATGAACGGATCGAACACCAGTTCGCCCGGCCGGCTCAGTCGTTCGACGAAGAACGCCGGCAGCGACGGCTTGAAGCAGGCGCGGTAGCTGACTTCGTGCAGGCTGTGCCCTTCGCGCTGCGCCGCCGTCCAGAACTCGTTGGTGAACGTCGGCACGCGCAGGCCGTCGATCTCGAGCTCGCCCTGCACCGAAGGCGTGCCGAACGCCGCGAACGTGCGCAGCTCGGTCGTCAGGTCGGTGGACAAGGTCGGCACGCCGCCATGGGAGCCGTCGGCCGTCGGTGGGGCAACGGTGCGGCGGTGTGGTCGGCAGGTTCCTTCACGCAGCCCTGACCGCGCCTGCACGGTGGTGTGTCCCGATCGTCGGCCGATGACCGCGCACTGCTCCCGTTCCCCGTTCCCGCTGGTCCTGCCGCTGCTGCTCGCCGGCCTGGTGCCAGCGCAGGAGACCTCGCCGCCGGCCCCGGCAGCACCGCTCGCGCCGACCGCGAAGGCGCTGCAGGCCGAGTTCGTGACCCTGGCTCGCACGGTGTTCCCGAGCGTCGTGACGGTGCGCAGCTTCGTGCGGGTCGCCGCCGAAGCGAGTGCCACGGCCGGGTCGCCGAAGGCGGCTCCGGCGCCGGCCACGACGCCGCCGACTTCCGCCGGCAGCGACGCCACGGCCGCCGAGAACCGCTGGGTCGTGCCACCCGACGACCGCGACTATCCGGGCTTCCGCCTGCACCGCGGCGCGTCCGGCTTCTTCGTCGCCGCCGGCGGCGAAGTGCTCACCGGCCTGCAGGCGCTGCGCCGCGACGACGGCTCGCTCGCCGATCTCGTCGAGATCGAGACGAACGGCGGCCAACGGGCGATCGCCGAGGTGCTGGGCATCGAACCGACGCTGCAGCTCGCGGTGCTGCGCGCCGCCGTGTTCCACGACCACACGCCGCCGCCGCTGCCGGTGCTCGCGTTCGGCGACAGCGACGCGACCGAGCCCGGCCAGTGGCTGCTCGGGGTCGGCGATCCGATCGGACCCGAGCGCTACCTCGGCATCGGCCTGCTGGTCGCCAAGCCCTCGCGCGATTGCTACCAGGAGCTGATGAGCGCCACCTACATGCAGGCGACGTTGACGGTGCCCGACGGGGCGATCGGCGGGCCGCTGGTCGACCTCGACGGCAAGGTGGTCGGCATCCTGAGCAAGCTCGACGGCAGCGGGCCGGGCAGTGCGTGGGCCCTGCCGAGCAAGATCCTCGAAGGGCTGCACCAGTCGATCCGCACGGCGGGCACGTCGCGTTCGCCGTGGCTCGGCTGGTCGGTGATGAGCCGCACCGAGATCGCCACCGTGCGCGGCCTGAAGGCGTGGAAGGAGCTGCCGAAGCCGAGCCACGGCATCCTGATCGAGAACGTGTTCACGCCGAGTGCGGCGGCTGCGGCCGACGTGCGACCCGGCGACTTCCTGACCCACTTCGCCGGCGTCGAGATCCACGTGCCGGTCGACTTCCAGCGGCAGCTCTACCTGAACGGCGTCGGCCGCACGGTGACGGTGACCATGTGGCGCGACGGGCAGAGCGTGACCAAGGAGCTCACGATCGAAGCGCGGCCCGCAGCGGCCGTGCCACGCTGAGCCTGGCACTCCTACGCGCAGCCTGGCCCGTCACAGCGAGCGCAGGAACGCCAGCAGCTGTCGGCGCTCGTCCGCCGGAGCCAGCCGGAAGCGTTCGCGGGCGGCGAGGGCCTCGCCGCCGTGCCACAGGATCGCTTCGGCGAGGCCGCGTGCGCGGCCGTCGTGCAGCAGCCGATCGTGGCCCGAGACGGTCGTGATCAGGCCGAGACCCCACAGCGGTGCGGTGCGCCATTCGGCCGGTCGCGCGTCGCCGTCGCGCTTCTCGTCGGCGAGCGCTTCGCCGAGGTCGTGCAGCAGCAGGTCGGTGAAAGGATGGATCGTCTGGCCGCCGAAGCGGTCGTGGAACGCCACCGGCCCGGTGACGAACGTCTCGGTGTGACAGGCCGCGCAGCCGAACGAACGGAACAGCGCGTGGCCGCGCCGCACGTCGGGATCGTCGGCCTCGCGCTGTGCCGGCACCGCCAGCGTGCGCGTGTAGAAGACCACGCGGCCGAGCTTCGCCGCGTCGATCTCCGGCTCGCCGCCGTTCTGCGCAGGCACCCGCGCGCGCTGCGTCGCCGGCATCGGTTCGACCGGTTGCTCGGGCGACGTGATGCCCATGTCGTGCACGAAGGCGCCGGCCGTCTGCGCGTGCACGGTCGGCTGCGTCGCCTTCCAGCCGCAGCGACCGATCGGCGCCTCCGGCCCGGTGCCGAGCCGGTGCACCCGCCCCGAGACGCCGTCGCCGTCGCGGTCGTCGGGATCGGCGAGCGCTTCGAGCGCGGCGTCGGGGATCGCTTCGAGCAGGCCGAGCCCGATCAGCTGCGGGGCCACGCGGCCGCCGAGCACCACGTCGTCGCCGAGGGGGCCGTCGGCGGGCTCGTGCAGGCGATAGCGGGGAGCCAGCAGTTCGAACGGTTCGCCGTCGCCGTAGCGACCTGGGCTCGGCAGCCAGTCGATCGCGACCTGCAGTTCCGCCTGCACGCCGGCGATCGCGTCGTCCTGGATCTGGCCGCCGTAGCGTGGATGGTCGCGATCGGGCTCGCCGGGCACGCGCACGCCGATGCGCACCAGCAGCCCGTGGCGTTCGTCGCCGTCGTGCTCGGGCGGCCGGCTGCGGCCGTCGCGCGCGTGGCAGCTGCTGCACGAGCGTGCGTTGAACAGCGGGCCGAGGCCGTCGAGGCCCTTCGCACTCGCCGGGGCCGCGACCCAGTTGGCGCGGAACAGCGCGTTGCCGACCGCGAACGCGCGGCGCTCGCTCGCGGCGAGCAGCGGCGACGGGAAGCCGAAGGCGTCGCGGCTCGCGTCGACTACGGTGCCGCCGCCGCCGAGCGGGCCGAGTCGATCCTGGGCCAGGAGCGTGGGGGCGAGGCCGGTGCCGAGGAGCAGCGAGACGAGGAGAGGCGCAACGCGCGGACGGAGCAGCATGTCAGTGGCCGGGTCGCATGGGCAGGTCGTGGCCGAACAGGCGGCCGGCGATCGCGATCGCCTCGGCCTGTTCTTCGAGTGCCTGCATCGCCGCGTGGATCGCGCGGCGGCCGGGCGTGTCGTCGGCGCCGAGGAACGCCTGGTCGAACGGAGCCGGGATCGCGGCGAGTGCCTGGGTGGTCTTGGCGAGCGCTGCGGCGAGGTGTTCGGCGGCCGCGGCGTCGCGCTGCTGCAGCAGCCTCAGCAGCGTCGGTGCCTCGGCCGAGGTCCCCGGCGCGCCAGCCAGCACCGCGGTGATGCCGCGCTGGTTCGCCTGCAGGTCGTGCCAGGTGGTGTCGCTGAAGCAGCTGTGCTCCTGCTCCTGGTCCTTGGTCTCGTAGGCGACGGCCAGCCGTTCGCCGCACAGCTCGAACGCACTCAGCACCGCAGCCCCGGTCAGCATCGCGACCACGGCTCGGTCGGGATCGGCGACGAACGAACGGCGCCACGGTGCGTCCGGTCGCCAGGCGCGGTGCAGCGTGCGCAGGTGCTCGACGAGGCGCTGCGTCACCAGCTTCAGGTAGAGCCGGCGGCGAGCCGTGGGCACGCCGCTGGCGATCGCGAAGTCGCTGGCCGGGCGCCGGCCCGGACCGTTCGCATCCAGGTCCTGGCCCCACAGCAGGAACTCGATCGCGTGCCAGCCGACGCTGACGTTCGTCTCGCTGCCGCGTTCGTTGGCGACTTCGAGCAGGCCGGCGTCGAGCACCGGGAAGCGCTCGAGGTCGTGCACGATGCCGGCGTCCGGACGGCCGACCACGTGGTCGATGTAGGCCTCGTCGACCGGCCAGGCGTTGAGCAGCGGCTCGAGCGGTTCGATCGGGCCACCCTGGAAGCGCAGCGCCTCGGTCTCGCCGTAGACGAGCCGCGCCTTGCACCAGGCGTCGCGCGCGGCCTGCAGGTGCACCTCGTCCGGCGTCGCCAGCAACGCGTCGACGGCGGCCAGCAAGGCCTCGCCGCCGCGTGCGCACGCTGCGTAGAGATCGCAGCAGTGCGCCGCGTGCCGCTCGACGAGCTGCACACGCAGGACTGCGGGGGAGGGAGCCGTCGGTTCCTGGGCGAGCAGGGCCGGCAGCACGACGGCAGCGAGGGTTGCGCGCGCGAGGTTCACGATGGGCACTCCGTGGCACCGCGCGCCGGAAGCGCGCGGTGCGGCGTGGGTCACAGGCCGAACTTCACTTCCAGCGCGTTGCTGCCGACGTAGCCGCCCGGGTTCGCCGTCAGGTCGACGGCCAGCGACTGCAGGAACAGCTTCGCACCGACCAGCACCTGCGAAGCCGGCACCGGGAACGAGAACTCGGCCGTGTTCGGGCCGGTGGATGCACACGGCGCGCCGATGCTCACCGCGGCGTCGTGGTAGAGCTTGCAGCCGGGCAGGCCGAGCGAGTCGAGCGCCAGCGGCAGCGGCGAGCCACCGAGGAACTCGTTCGACAGGCCGATCAGCATCAGCGCCGGCGTACCGGTGGGCACGTTGCCGATCGCGCTGCTGAACGTTCCGCCGACCTTCGGCAGGCCGCCGACGTTGCCGAACAGGCTGAGCCCGGGCACACCGCAGCGCACGCCGAACGGGCGAACGCCGGCGTTCAGGGCCACCTTGACCAGCAGCAGCTGGCCACCTTCGACCGACGACGGCGTGGCGACGGCGGCGTTGCTGTTGTGGTCCTGGGCGTCGAGCAGCAGCACCGTCTCGTCCGCGGCGTGCGGGAACAGGTAGCTGACGTCGATGATGCCCGAGATCTCCTTGTCGTTCGTGTAGGGAGCCACGGCACCGGGCGTGCCGCCGTTCACCGCGAGATCGCCCCAGCGCGCCGGGTCGAACTGCAGCACAGGGACCAGCGTGTCCGACGCCGGGTCGTAGACGTAGGTCTTGCCGAGGTAGGTCGAGTTGCCCGGATCCTCCGTCAGGTGCACCTTGCCGTCGGCAGCGACGCACATGTTGTCGAGCATGTTGACCTTGACGCCGCCCTTGCTGCCGTCGACCACCAGGTCGATCACGCCGCCGAGCGTCGGGTTGGTGACGTCGTCGAGGCGCAGGCGCCACAGGCGCGACATGCCCTTCTGGTTGGCCGGGCCGCTGGCGCCGATGGTCTGGTTCGTGCCCGTGTTGGTGCTGGTGTCCAGCCGGTCGGTGGTCACGAAGTAGAAGTCGCGCGGGTTGGTCGGATCCCAGGCGCCGTCTTCCGGGCGCGAGAACTGCGTGCCGTCGGCCGTCGCCGAGAACGGGACCAGGTCGAAGCGGGTACCGCTGGTGATGTTCGTGGCGCGGGTCGTCGAGTTGACGATCTCGACCGGGTTGCCGACCACACTGACGAAGTAGTTGGTGCCGCCCTTCAGGCCGGCGCGCTCCACGTCGTTGCCGGTGCCGCTCTTGGTGCCGACGTACATCGTCACGCGGTTGTTCTGCACGCCCGTGCCGCCGTCCGAGGTGCCGGCGACGATCGTGAGGTCCTGCGCGAACGGGTTCGCGACCAGGTTCTCCCACGAGCCCCAGACACCGCTGACGCCGAAGGCCGTGTTCAGGTTGAACGCCGGCAGCACGTAGGTCGTGCCCTTGTCGGCACCGGTCGCGACGGTGGCCACCGCGAAGCCCTGGTTGGCGAACTCCTCGCCGCACAGGAAGAAGCGCTCGCTGCTGCCGAGGCCGGTGGCTGCGTTGAAGAAGGCCGAGACCTCCGGCACGTCACCGCTGCAGAAGCGACCCATAGCCAGCGGGTTGCCGTTCGCGACGCTGCGCACGGTGCCGTCCGCCAGCACGACCTTCTCGATCAGGTCCCGACCCGAACGCACTTCCAGGGTCTGCTTGTCGACGATCAGCTCGGTGATGAAGGCGCCCTTGGCGCCGTGGCGGCGGTCGACGCCGTTCAGCGTGTTGATCTCGTGGCAGATCAGGATCGTGACCGTGCCGTCGCCGTTGTCGTAGGCGCCGATGCCGTCCAGCAGGCCGGCGACCTCGTACGGGATCATCGGGTTGCCCGTCGTCGGCACGAGGTCCGTGGCCGTGGTGATCGCCGTGACGTTCCTCACGACGTCGGTGGTGCTGAACGGCAGCAGGTAGGGTGAGCGCGACGAGCTCGGGCCCTGGTCGATCTGCGCGAACGTCGGCAGCGCGAACGCTGCAGCGGCGAAGCAGTGGATGGAGAGACGGATGGCGCGGCGGCAGGGGGCCGCTCGGAGGGTGGTTCGTTGCATGTGGGTGGAGTTGAGGACGCTGCAGAGGCTCGACAGGCCCCGTCAGTGGCCGACCAGCGCCGCGTGAAGCGACGGCGAGTTTTCGCTGCCATCGGCCTCACGCGTTCTTCTCCGTGTCTGCACGCAGGGTTCCGAACGTGCGCGACCATGAACGTCTCGCCTCGCCGTGTCGTCGTCCTCTCCTGTCTCGTCGGTGCGCTCGGTGCCGCAGCGGCGAACGCTCAGCAGTCCATCACGATCGTGTGCGGTCGCGACAACACCCTCTACCAGGACAGTGGCGGCAGCTTCAGCAACGGGATCGGCGACAGCGTGTTCTGCGGCGTCACCGCGTTGGCGCGCGTGCGGCGCACGCTGCTGCACTTCGACGTCGCGGGCTCGTTCGCGCCCGGCACGAAGATCCTCGCTGCGTCGCTGCGCCTGCAGGTGATCTTCTCGGCGGCTCCGGGAGCCACGCCGGTCGGGGTGCATCGGGTGCTGCAGGGCTGGGGCGAAGGAACGTCGTTCGCGACCGCCGGGGGTGGCGGCATGGGTGCACCGTCGACGGTCGGTGATGCGACATGGTTGCACACGTCCCATGCGACGTCGTTCTGGAGTACGCCGGGCGGCGACTACGTGCCGGCACCGACCTGCACGCTGTCGATGCCGGTCGGCGGCGCGTTCTCGTCCGACGAGGCCGCCGCCGGGGCTCTGGCCGACGAACTGCAGCGCTGGCTCGACGGGTCGGTGCCGAACCACGGCTGGCTGCTGAAGACCGACGAAGTGTCGCCGTCGGCGCGCGCGCGGCGCCTGGCGTCGCGCGAGAGCGGCGGCAGCGGTCCCGAGCTCGTGGTCGACTTCCTGGCGCCTGGCCAGACCGGCGTATGGGGCACGGGCTGTGGGGCTCTCGCGCCGACGACGCAGTGGCTCGGCGTGCCGGCGCCGGGTGGTGCCGTGGTGCTCGAGGACACCGCGACGGTCGGCAGCGTCGGCTGGCATGCATTCGCGTTCCGCCTGGTGCCTGGCGGTGTGGCGCTCGCGACCGGCTGTTCGTCCTACCTGCCGCTGGACGAGCTGATCGTCGCCAACAGCTTCGTGGTGGGGCCGAGCGGGGTGGAGACGCTGGTGCTGCCGATCCCGGTCGGGCTCCCACCGATGCTGCTGGTCGCGCAGACGGCCATGCTGGATCCCGCGGGCCCGCTCGGACTAGCACCCGGCAACGCGGCACTGCTGGTCACCCAGTGACGTCGCGTCACTGGCGCGGACGCAGTCGATAGAACGCGCCGCCGTCGGCGCGCTCGACCAGCCGTTCGGCGTTGTCCTTCAGCCAGGCGGCGGTGGCCGGATCGTTCTCCTCGGGCATCACGTCGTAGACGTAACGGGCGCCGGCGCGACGCAGGTGGGCGAGGCGGTCGGCGGTGAACTCTTCGCGGGCGATCACCCAGCCGCGCGCTCGTGCGAGGTAGAAGAACCTCGGGTCCTCGCAGTTCTGGTTGCGTGCCCACTCGACGTCGTAGCGCGGTTTCGCCGAGCGCGCGACGATCAGGGCGCCGGGCTCGATCAGGGACCGGGCTTCGTGCGCGACCTGGACGATGGGCAGCTCGTTGACGACGTTGCGCACGCCACGCTCGTTCTTGGCGGCGAAGCGGCACTGCAAGGCGGCCACACCCAACACCAAGAGGAAGAGGAACCCGCGGACGAGCACCGAGGGTACCTCTCGACGGGTGAGTCCGGGGAAGGCGCGCCCGACGAACCAGCCGCCGACCGCCGCGGCGAAGGCGTGGTACTGCGGCCCGAGTGCTTCCGTGTGGCTGTAGCGCAACGACACCAGCAGGCCGGCCGACATCGCCAGCAGCAAGACCAGGTCGGAGCGATCGAAGCGCCGACGCACCAGCGTCACGAGCAGGCCGAGCATCGCCAGCACCGAGAAGCCGAACTTGGCGGTCGTCTCCACCAGGCTGCGATGGATCGCCGGATCGAGCAGCTGGTCGAGCCCAGGGAACTTCGTGTCGCCGCCGCTGACCACGCCGAAGCTCAGGCCGGTCTCGGCGTGGATGTGGGCACCGTGCACCAGCCATGCCGCAACCACTGCGGGCGCGCCGACGAGCACCATCCACAGCAGCGGATCGGCGAGCCGGCGTCGCGCCAGCACCAGCGTCCACCCGAACATCACGAGCCCGGCCTGCAGCGCCAGCGGCTTCTGCAGTCCGGCGAGTGTCACCATGGTGCCGGCGAGCAGCAGGGCCAGCCGGGAGCCGGACGCGAGGTATCGCGCGAACACCAGGATGCCGTTCACGGTCAGGGCCAGGCTCGTCGCATCGGGAACGACGCGCGTCGCCATCAGCCAGGCGGCACCCGTGCACAGGAACGCGACCAGTGCCGCGAGTGCCGCGGCCGGTCCGTTCCGCCATTCCGCCAACCGGTGCACGCCGTAGCCGGCGCACAGCAGCGACAGCAGGGCCAGAAGGCGACCGGGCCACTCGGCGTCGACGTCGCCGACCACGCGCAGCACCACTGCGACGGCCATCTGGTAGAGCGGGAACTCGCACTCGACCGCGCCATCGGTGTCGCCGCGCCAGTCGACGCGCGGCCGCAGCGGATCGAAGCCGTCGAGCAGGAAGTTGCGCGCGATCGACTGGGTGTCGCACTCGCGCCACGACGAGCCGATGCCGTGGCGTACGCCGAACCAGGTCAGCACGGCGAACGCGAACAGCAGCACCCAGGCGAGCCGGCGGCCGTTCCGCAACGCCGCCGCATCGGCGGCGTGGTGCAGCCACGGGCTCGGCGTCGACGGATCGGGGGCGCTGGACATGGGCGACTGGGAAGCAGGGTAGCGGCGGGGTGCGGACGAGGCGTGGCGGCCTCGGGCTTTCGTTCTCGGAACGGGACGTCGTTCTGCAACCGCTGCCACGGTGGCGATGGCATCGACGCCGACGGCAGGGCGAACGGCCCGATCGAGCTCCCGCTCGTCGCCAAGATCCGCAGGAAGCGAGCCGTGTGGCAGGCACAGACGCAGGAACCCGGCTGCTCCGCCTGGCCACGCTCGGTGGCGCGGAGCGGCGGCGCCTTGCATGGCATGCTGCACGCCGTCAACTTGCGGCATGGACTGGCTCGCCGCGTTCGCGCTCACCTGCGCCGTCGAGTTGCCGATCGTGGCCGCGGTGGCCCCGGGGCGCCGCCGGCGCGCCGCGCTCGACGCGTTCGGCGCCAACCTGTTGACCCATCCGCTGGCCTGGTACTCGGTCCGCACGCTGCTGCTGTCCTGGACGGTCGTCGAACTCGCGGTGCTGGCGGTCGAAACGGTCGTCTATCGCACCGTGACCCGGCTGCCGTGGGGCCG
>JAEUHU010000286.1 GCA_016793305.1 Planctomycetota bacterium | reverse complement strand
CAGCACGTGCACGCAGACGAGGTGGCTCTCCTGGATGCGCGCCGTGTTGCTCGACGGCACCTGCACGGCGACGTCGGCGTGCTCGAGGGCGCTCCCGCGCTTCTCGCCGCACAGCACGGCGGTGGTGAGCCCCATGCGCCTCCCCTGCTGCAGCGCCGCGACGACGTTCTTGCTGCCGCCGGACGTGGTGAAGCCGATCAGCAGATCGCCGGCACGACCGATCGCCTCGACCTCGCGCGCGAACACGTGCTCGTAGCCGGCGTCGTTGCCGACCGCGGTCAGCGTCGGCACGCTCTGGCCGAGGGCCACCGCCGCATAGCCGGGGCGCTGCTTGTGCTCGAACCAACCGACCAGTTCGCCGGCCGCGTGGGCCGCGTCGCAGGCACTGCCGCCGTTGCCGCACAGCAGGATCTTGCCACCGCCGCGCAGGGTCGCGATCGCCAGCTCGCAAAGCCGAAGGATCGACGGCAGACACTGCGCCTGCAGGCGTTGTTTGGTGGCGATGCTGTCGTCGATCGTGCTGCGGATCTTGGCTTCGTTCATGGCCGGTGCGAAGGACGATAGCGAGCCGACCCGCCGAGGCGAACGTTCAGGCGCTCCGGGCCGCCGCCAGCGCCGCTGGAACGTCGACCGACTGCCCCTGCACCGCCAGCGCGTCGCCGATCGCCGCCAACAACCGCAGCACGTTCGGCAAGCGCGCCCCGTGCCCCATCAGGCCGACGCGGAACACCTGCCCGGCGAGTGGGCCGAGCCCACCGCCGACCTCGATCTGGTGGACCTGCCGCAGGTGCGTGCGGAACGCCCGGTCGTCGATGCCCGCGGCGTGTCGCACGACCGTCAGCATCGGCGTGGCATGGGCGGTCGGCACCAGCGGCTCGAGGCCGAGGGGCTCGAGACCCGCACGCAGCGCCCGGGCCACGCCCTCGTGCCGAGCCGCACGGGCGGACAGTCCCTCCTCGGCGATTTCCGCGAGCCCTGCATCGAGTGCGTAGAGCAGGCTGATCGGTGCCGTGTAGTGGTAGGCGCGATCGGGACCGAAGTAGCCGGTCAGCAGGCGCGTGTCGAAGTAGAACGGCACCGGGGCCCGGCGGGCGGCGACCCGCTCGAGGGCGCGCGGCCCGAACGTCACCGGCGACAGGCCCGGCGGCACCGACAGGCACTTCTGCGTGCCGCTGAACGCGGCGTCGACCCCGAGTCGGCCGAACTCGAGCACCATGCCACCGAGGCTGGTGACACAGTCGACCGCGAACAGCGCCCCCGCGGCGCGCGCGGCGGCCGCGATCGGCGCCAGGTCGGTGCGCACGCCGGTGCTGGTCTCGGCGTGCACGACGCAGCAGAGCCGCGTACTGCCCGCGGCGATCGCGCGCTCGAGCTCTGCCAGCGGCAACGGCATACCGAACGGTGCGCGCACCTCGACGACGTCGCCGCCGGCGCGGCGCACCGCCTCCGCGAAGCGCTGGCCGAACACGCCGTGCACGCCGACCACCACGCAGTCCCCTGGCTCGACCAGGTTCGCGACCAGCGCTTCCATGCCGGCCGTCCCCGTACCGGCGATCGGCAAGGTCAGCGCGTGGTCGACGCCGAACAGCTGGCGCAGCCCCTGCTGCACCCGATCGAGCAGCGGCACGAACGCCGGGTCGAGGTGGCCGAGCAGCGGCAGCGACTGGGCGCGCTGCACGGCGGGGCTCGTCGGGGACGGGCCAGGGCCGAGCAGCAGCACGTCGGGTGGGGTGAAGCGCATCGAAGTCGCAACGGCACTCGGCAGCACACGCGTCGATGACGACGCCCGCGCGCCGGGCCGGATCAGAAGGGGCGGTTCTTGACCAACCAGTACGCGGTCGCACCGAGACCGAGCACCAGCAGCACGCCGAGGGCGCGCGGCAGCGTGCCCCGCTTCACCAGTACCGGGAGCACCCCGAGCAGCACCAGGACGCCGACCTTCGCGATCATCCAATTCGGCCAGGGCCAGCTGGTCTGGCTCTTGTGGGCGAAGCCGATGCTGCACACGAACACGACGAGCCAACCGATGCCGTGCATGGCGCCGTACAGCTTCGGGGCCTTCCCGGGTTCGTTGGCGAGCATGCCACCGAGGCCGAGGAACATCGTCAGGACACCGATCACGTGCAGCAGCCGATAGAACTCAGGAGTCATGCCGGCCGATTATGCTCGGCAGCACGCAACGAAGCCCTCTCGATCCGCTGGCCTTCCGCATGAGTGTTCCGCCCCACCCCGTCTGGGCCCAGTTGCGAGCCGCCGCCGCAGCAGGCCCGATCGTCGTCGCGCACCGCGGCGACAGTCGCCACCATCCCGAGAACACGCTCGCGGCGTTCCGAGCCGCCTCGGCCGCCGGCGTCGTCATGCAGGAGTTCGACGTGCGCGCGAGCCGCGACGGCAAACTGGTCTGCGTGCACGACCAGGGCCTCGACCGCACCACCGACGCGGCCCGCGTGCTCGGGCCTGGGGCGCTGGTGGAAGGCGTGGACGAGGCGATGCTGCGCTGGCTGGATGCCGGCGCGTGGCGCGGCAGCTCCCACCTGGGAGAACGAATCCCGACGCTGCAGGAAGCGCTCTCCGTCATGGCGCCGCCGTGTGTGCCGATGATCGAACACAAGGCCGGCAGTGCTCTGGCCTACGTCACGACGCTGCGCGCTGACCAACGACTCGAGGGTTGCATCGTGCAGTCGTTCGACTGGTCGTTCGTGCGCGACGCGACACGGCTCGAGTCGCGCCTGGCAGTGGCTCTGCTCGGGCCGACGGCGCAGCACCAGCACCTGGACGAGGCAGTGCTCGCCGAAGCGGTGGCGTGCGGCGCGGGCATGGTGCACTGGCAAGCCGACCTGCTCACGGCCGCCGAGGTGGAGGCTGCCCACGCAGAGGGCCTGCTGGTCTGCACCTACACCACCGACCACGAGCTCGGCTGGTTCGGAGGCAAGGGCCTCGGCGTCGACGCGATGTGCACCAACGATCCGATGGCGATGCTCGCCTGGCGCCGCCGAGCCACCGGGACCCAGACCTAGCCGGGTCACCGTTGCGGGCGAGCGGCCCAGGGAGACGACGCAGCGGGGCTGACTGCGCCGATCTCGCAGCGGAGGCTCACCGCGTTGCGGCGTCCGGGCAAGGTTGAACCGGGTCGCCGCTACGGGCGAGCCGGTTCACAGCACCTTGACGACCAACGAGCCATCCTCGCGGCGCTCGACGCGCATCACGTAGCCGAGCTGCGACGCATCGCTGATCACGATGTGTGCCTTGGTTCCATCGCCCTGTGGCAGGGACTGCAGCAACGCAGCGGGAATCCGGACCACGCCGCCGACCGACTGCAGCGCAACCGGCTGACCCGACACTTCGTCGAGGAAGGTCGCGCCGCAGGCACCGCACTCCGACGAGACTGCAACCTGGAGGTCCAATCCAAAGCTCGGCACGTTGCGTTGCTCACGCACAGCCGCGTCCTGCGAGTTGGCCGCGAGATAACCGGCGCGCGGCAGGATCCAGATGCCCGTGCCACCCGCGTTGTCGCCGCCATCGTTGCCGAGGATCGGCAACGCCAGCCATACGGCCAACGCAATCGCGACGAGCACTCGTTGCAACAGCTTCATGGGCATCGGGGCAGCAGGGGGCTGGTTCAGGAGACTACCGTATGGCCGCCAACCCGCAACCGGCTCGCTCAGGAAGCGAGTCAGGTCGGCAAGAGGCGGCCCTCAGGCAGGACTTTCGGCAGGAACCGCGAACCAGGTCGAGAGAACCTCGGCCAAGCGTCGGGCCCCAGGGTGGGTTCGCAGCAGGTGCAGGAACTGGCTCCGGCGCGACAATTCCCGCCCGACCAGGTTCCGCTTGTGCGGAAGCTCCTCGTGCAGCCGGGAGAACCAGTGTTGGGCTTCGGCGAACTGGCCCTTCAGTCCGTAGGCGATCGCCAGGTTGAAGATCGCGGTGCCAAGGCGCGGCTGGTCGCGCAGGATCCCGGACTCGACCAACTCCAGGAGCACCCCGACCGCAGCATCGCAGTCGCCCTCGTCCAGGTGCACGGTGCCGAGGTTCGAGAGCGCGTAGCCGCGCATCAGCCGGTCGGTTGCATGGTCCAGCACGTGCTGGAACTGCCGGCGGGCCAGGGCGCGCTGCCCTCGCACATGGTGCACGAGGCCCAGGTAGATGCGGGCCTCATGGGTGTCCGGCTCGAGGATCAGGCACTCCGACAGCAGCCGCTGCCCCTTCGCGAGGTTCTCCTCGGGAGAACGCAGCTGGCCGTCGAACAGGTCCTTTGCGGTCACCCATTCAGCCGCGGCAGCCGTCGCATCGCGCGCGACCTCGTCGAGCAGGTTCCGACCCCGCATCGCCATGTCCGGAACCGGCACCGGCTCGCGCGCGACCTCGCGAGAGAAGTCCGGCGACAGCCCCATCAGCACGAAGCCGCGGCCGAGTTCGTAGAGGATCTTGGCCAACTTCCTACGGTTGACCGTCAGCTGTTCGCGCAGACGCTCGGTCGCCGTGTCGTTGCTCCCTGCGGAGGCCTGCAGCTTGGCTGCCTGCTGGTGCAGCCGGACCTGGGTGCGAATGCCGGCGAGGAAGGAGCGGCACGAAGGGCAGACATCCGAATGCACCATGACCCGACGCACCGAGGCGGGGTCCAACTCGCCGTCCAGCATGGCCGACAGATCCGTCTGGATCTGCAGGCACGGGTCGCTGGCAAGTTCGGCATCCTGGGGCGACTGCATCGTTGGCCCACCACTAGAAGGTGGCAGCGGAATGGTCACCCGTGGGGCGCACATTCCCGGATCGCGTGCCGCGCGTCGACTCGACTCCGGACGATCGCACCGAGGCAGGCCGCTCGTTCGCGCGAGCGATGTCGTCGAGCGACTGCTCCATGCCGCGGAGGATCTTCCGACGTCCACGGAAGATCACCATCTTCAGGTTCTCGAGGCGGATCCCGAGGGCTTCGGCGGCGTCCCGATACGAGGCACCGTCGACCTCCACCATGGTGAGCGCCTGCCGCTCCTTCGGTGACAGCCTTTGGAAGTGCAGCAAGTAGAGCTGCAGGTAGAGCACGAACGCCTGATTCACCGCACCAGCACTCTCGGCTTCGCTCGCGGCCCGATCGGGCCGGCGTGTGCGCAGGTCCTCGGGCTGCACCTGCTCGTCGTCGATGTCGCGGAACTGTGCGAGCCGCGCCTGTCCCTTCAGGAACTTCAGCAGCGTGTTGCGCACGATGCGATGCCCCCACCCGCGGAACGCATCGGCCTTGTCGGCGGCGAACCGGTGCGGGTAGCGGTAGATG
>JAEUHU010000275.1 GCA_016793305.1 Planctomycetota bacterium | reverse complement strand
TTGCTGCGGGTGCGGAACCCGACCTTCTTCAAACGCTTGACCTTCGAACGACGGACCTTGAGCTTCATGGCGGCACTCGCGTGAGGCGCTGCCGCAAGGGCGCGGGCGACCTCGTCAGTTGGGGGCGAAGAGCCTACCGGCGACACGCCACCTCGTCAAACGTCGATTGCGCCCATCCGACCCGATCGGCATGGTGCCGGCCATGCGGATCCTGCTGGTGTGCCACGGCCTGCCGCCCGACAGCGTGGGCGGCGTCGAACAACACGTCGACGGCCTAGCCAAGGCGCTGGTCCGTGCCGGCCACGACGTCGAGATCTTCGCGCGCGCCCACTTGCCCGGTACGGAGCAAGGGCAGTGGATCACCCTGCCTGGTGACCAGCCGCGCATCCACCGCGTCGCCTACCGCTGGGAGAACGTGCACGCGCTGGCCGACATCTACCGCTGTGAGCCGATGGCGGCCGCGATGGCGGCGTTCCTCGCGGCGCGGGCCGCTGCCGGTGTGCAGTTCGACGTCGCCCACGTGCACCACCTGACCGGCATGTCGACCGACGCCGTACGCGCCCTGGTCGACCACCGGGTGCCCGTCGTGCTCACCCTGCACGACTACTGGCTGTTCTGCCCGCGCGGGCAGATGTTCCACCACCGCGGCGAAGCGTGCACCGCGGCGACCATCCCGCGCTGCTCGGAGTGCCTCCAGAAGACCTTCCCATGGTGGCTCGGCGACGGCCGGGGGCCGCAGGAGGTCGCCCGCGTGCACGCCAACGCGCTGGCGACGTTGGCCTTGGCGAGCCGGCTGGTGGTGCCGAGCGCTCGCGCGATCCCGCCGTTCACCGAGCTCGGTGTCGCCCGCGAGCGATTCGTCGTGGTCGAGAACGGCGTCGACACCGAGCCGCTGCACGACCTCGCGCCGCCGGCCGCCGGCCCCGGCCCCTTGCGCATCGGCTACCTCGGCACGGTGATGCCGAGCAAGGGACTGCACGTGCTGCTCGACGCCATGGCCGGCCTGCCGCCCGGGATGGCCGAACTGCACGTGCACGGCAACGTCGTCCCCTACCACGGCGACGAGAGCTACGCGAACCGCTGCTTCGCCAGACTGCAGCCCGGCAGTGCGGTGCACTACCACGGGCCCTACGGCCTCGGCGAACTGCCGACGCTGCTGGCTGGCATCGACGTGCTGGCGGCCCCGGCGCTCTGGCACGAAGCGTTCGGCCTCACGGTGCGCGAAGCCCTGGCCGCTGGTCGCCCCGTGCTGGTCAGCGCCGTCGGAGGGCTGCAGGACGCCGTGGTCGACGGGACCGCCGGCCGGGTGCTGCCGCCGGGCGACGTTCCCGCCTGGCGCGAGGCCCTGCATCAGCTCGGGGCCTGCCGCGAGGAAGTCGTGCGCATGGCCCGACACTGCCGCCCGCTCGCCCGGGGCTTCGCGGCCATGGCGGCCGACCTGGTCGCGGTCTACCGGGAAGCAAAGACCGACCCACGAGTGCACCAGACAACTTGACCGCCACCCGGCCGAGGCCCTAGTCTGCCCGCCCCTTTTGCGGAACCAGGCAGCGGCCAGCAACTCGCGCGCCAGCCAGTTCCCCGCGACGCACGATCACGATGACGGACACGGTCACGAACGCCCCCATCCCTTCGCTCGACCCCGCCTCGCTGCTGTCCGGCGACATCACGCCGACCAAGCTCGATGCTTTCCGCGCGGCCGTGTTCCAGTCGGTCGACTCTCTGCAGGAGCTGCGCGACTGGCTGCAGGATCCCCGCGCCAAGGGCACCGCCAGGGGTATCGCCCTCTGGGCGCTCGGCCGCCACGCCGATGCCGTGCCGCTGCTGTCAGCCGACAAGGGCAACCCGGTCGTCGCCTTGTGCCTCGCCGCGAGCCAAGCCGCCCTCGGCAACCTGGACGACGCCGCCAAGCTGCTCTCCCAACGGGAACGCGACCCGGGCCAGGCGCTGGTCTGGCTGCGCGCCCTGGACCACGCCGGCGATCGGGAGCGTCTCACCGCCGAATTCGCGAAGTGCCGCGCCCAGCTGTCGCCACTCGACCAGAAGTACTTCGCCGGCCGCGTCGCCGAACTCGACCACGACATCGACACGGCGATCGCCCACTACGACGAGGTGCTCGTCGCCGACCAGAACCACAAGCAGGCGCTGTTCCGCCTCGCGGTCAACGTCGACTTGCGCGGCGAAGACGAAGAGGCGCGCGAGCTGTACGAACGCGCGTTGATGTCGCCGCCGGTCAACGTCGCCTGCGTCGTGAACCTCGGCATCCTCTACGAGGACATGGGCAACTACCGTCGCGCCATGCAGTGCTTCGACCTGGCGCTGCAGGCGAACCCGGACAACGCGCGCGCACGCCTGTATCGCCGCGATGCGGCCGCCGCGCTGAACATGTACTACGACGAGGACCAGGAGCGCCGCGACGACAAGCGCAACAAGCTGCTGCGCACGCCGATCAACGACTTCGAGCTGTCGGTCCGCTCGCGCAACTGCCTCGCGAAGATGAACATCCGGACCCTCGGCGACCTGGTCAAGAAGACCGAGGCCGAGCTGCTCAGCTACAAGAACTTCGGCGAGACGTCGTTGACCGAGATCAAGGAGATCCTGAAGAACAAGGGCCTCCGCCTCGGCATGACCGCCGACGAGCTGATGAGCAAGGACCTCGGCGAGATGACCGAGCCCGCCGTGCGCGCCGAAGAGCAGCCGGACCCGAACAGCCCGGACCCGTCGCGCCGTCCGATCAGCGAGCTCGACCTGTCGGTGCGCAGCCGCCGCATCGTCGACCTGCTGAAGATCCGCACGATCGGCGACCTGGCGCAGAAGACCGAGGCCGAGCTGCTGGCCTGCCCGAACTTCGGCCAGACCTCGCTGAACGAGATCAAGACCAAGCTCGACGAGTTCGGCCTGTCGCTGCGCGGCTGATCGCCGCCCTGGTGGACCCGCGCGCATGTACGACCACCTGCTCGGGGACGTCGTCGAGAAGAGCGCCTCGCGCGCCGTCGTGCGCTGCGGTGGCGTGGGCTACGAGCTGCGCATCAGCCTGAGCTCGGCGACCGAGCTGAAGGTCGGCGCCACCAGCCAGGTGTTCACGATCCTGCACGTGGTCGACGGCACGCCGTCGCTGCTCGGCTTCGCGACGCGCGCCGAGCGCGAACTGGCGAAGAAGCTGCTGGCCGTCAGCGGCGTCGGCCCGTCGCTGGCCCTCTCCCTGCTGAGCGTGTTCGCCCCGCACGACCTGGCCATGGCCATCGCCCGCGGCGACACGGCGGCGCTGAAGGCGGTGAAGGGCGTCGGCCAGAAGACCGCCGAGCGCTTGTGCCTCGAGCTGCGCGACGCGATGCAGAAGCTCGACCTGCCGACCACTGGAGACCGGCCCCTGCCGAGCCAGACCGCCGACGACGCGATCGCCGCCCTGGTCACGCTCGGTTACAGCGAGAAGGACGCGCGCGAGAAGGTCGACAAGGTACGCCGCAGCGGCAACGCCGCCGGCGACACCGAGGGACTCATCAAGGCCGTGCTGCAGATGTGAGTCCGGTGAGTGCGGCCAGTGGTTCCGCGCCGCGATCTTCGCGACACCGACCGCCGTGCCGGGTTTCAGCGGCCGAGGTTCAGCGGCCGAGCTTCACCAGCAGCAGCTGCACGTCGGCTTGGCGCACACCGGCCACTCGCGACGCTTCGCCGAGCGTCAACGGCCGACGTTGCACGAGCCGGGCGCGCGCTTCGTTGCTGAGCCCGGGAATCGCCGCGTAGTCGAACGACTCGGGGATGCGCCGCTGCTCCATGCGACGCAGGCGTTCGACCTCCATCGCCTGGCGATCGATGTAGCCCGCGTACTTCACCTCGGCCTCGAGTTCGGCGAGTTCCGCCGCAGCGAGCGCCATGCCGCGCAGGGTGTCGTCCCACGCCAGCAGCTCCGCGGTCCCGACCTCGGGACGGCGCAACCACTCGGCCAACGTGCGCCCGTCGTGGCGCTGCAGGTCGAGCCAACGGCGGGCGGCGGCGATGCGCCTTTCCTTCTGTTCCACCACGGCTGCCTGCGCCCGGTCGACGAGGCCGAGTCGCTCACCGATCGGAGTCAGCCGGCGGTCGGCGTTGTCGCTGCGCAGCAGCAGGCGGAACTCGGCGCGACTGGTGAACATCCGGTACGGCTCGGTCGGATTCACCCGGCACAGGTCGTCGACCATCACGCCGAGATAGGCGCTGGCGCGGTCGAACACGTGCGGCTCCTGGCCACGCGCGAAGCGAGCCGCGTTCAGCCCGGCCACCAGCCCCTGGCCCGCCGCCTCTTCGTAGCCGCTGGTGCCGTTGATCTGGCCTGCGGCGAACAGACCACGCACTCCGGCGATCTGCAGGTCGCCGCGCAGCTGATCGGTGAGCACGTAGTCGTATTCGACCGCGTAGCCCGGGCGCAGCATCTCGACCCGCTCGAGGCCGGGGATCGTGCGCAGGAACGCCAGCTGCACCTCGGCCGGCAGGCTGGTGCTGACGCCGTTCGGGTAGATCTCGTCGGTGTCGCGCCCTTCCGGCTCCAGGAACACCGGATGCGAGTCCTGGTCGGCGAAGCGCACCACCTTGTCCTCGACGCTCGGGCAGTAGCGCGGCCCGGTGCCCTGGATGCGCCCCTGGAACATCGGCGAGTGGTGCGCATTGGCGCGGATCAGCGCGTGCGTCGCCTCGGTGGTGCGCGTCAGCCAGCACGGCAGCTGCGGCTGTTCGATGCGGGCGGTGCGGAACGAGAACGGCTGCGGCGGGTCGTCACCGGGCTGCAGCTCGAGCCGATCGAAGTCGATCGACGCGCGCGACAGCCGCGGCGGCGTGCCGGTCTTGTGCCGACCGAGCCGGATGCCGCACGCGCGCAGCGACTCGCTGATGCGGGCAGCGGCCGCTTCCCCGTGCCGACCACCGGGCTGTTCCCACGCCCCGGCGAACAGCCGTCCACCCAGGAACGTGCCGGTGGTCAGCACCACGGCCGGCGCGTGCAGCACCGTGCCGTCCTGCAACACGATGCCGTCGACGGCACCGCCGTCGGCGCTGCGCCGCAGGGCGACCGCCTCGCCGGCGACCACCGTCAGGTTCGGGCGCGACAGCACCCGCGCCACCATCGCCCGGTTGTAGGCCGCGCGATCGCACTGCGCCCGCGGCGAACGTACCGCCGGCCCCTTGCTCGTGTTCAACATGCGGAACTGGATGCCCGTCTGGTCGGTGACCAGCGCCATCTCGCCGCCGAGCGCATCCACTTCGCGCACCAACTGGCCTTTCGCCAGCCCGCCGATGGCGGGGTTGCAAGACATGCGGCCGATCGCGGCCGGGTCGAGCACGACCATCGCCGTGCGTCCGCCTAGTCGCGCTGCGGCACTGGCGGCCTCCACACCGGCATGGCCACCACCCACCACGATCACGTCGAAGTCTCGCGTCACCCGCGCATCGCTACGCGGCCTCCCGACACGAGGCAAGGGGGCACCAGCTGGCGCTGGCCGCAACCGCCCGTGCCGCGCACCCCGCTCAGGACACCGGGGCCGAGCGGGCGTAGATGGCGCGCAGCAGCAGCCGGTGACGCAGCACGTAGGTCCACATGCCGCCTGCATCGGCCCGGCCCGACCGCCGACTGAACGTGCGCCGTTGCGGGTCGAGGCGCCGTTCCTAGACTGGAGGCATGCGGCTCCGGTGCTCCGTCCTGTCGTTCGTGCTGCTCGCAGCGGCCACTGCCCAGGCTCCGCTCGCGGAGGCCGCGAAGATCGCCCACCAGCGAGCCGAACGGGCCCAGCAGCGGCCGAAACTGCTCGAACCGTTCCTGGCCGACCTGAGCGCCGAATACGAGGCCAACAAGGTGTCGCTGCAGCCGCGCATCGCGGCGGTCGTCGAACTGGGACCGGACGTCGTGCCCGAACTGCTCGAACGCCTGCACCCGGCCCAGCAGAACGACGCCAACCGGCATCTGGCCGCCAACTGTCGCCTCGCCCTGCAGCAGTTCGACCTGACCGATCACTTCGGCTGCCTCGTCGAGTTCGTCACCTGCGGCAACGAGACCGCCCGCAACGAGGCGATCCGATTGCTCGGCCGTGTTGCCGTGCCCGCCGCCGGCCCGCTGCTAGCCGAGTGGATCGACCACACCCAGGGCGAATCGAGACGCCTCGTGCTGGCCGCCCTCGGCGAACAGCGTTCGGTCGCGGCCGCCCCGAAGGTCGCGACCATGCTCGCGTCCGCCGACCGCAACCTGCGCAGCGACGCCCTCACCTGCCTCACCGCGATCGGCAGCGACGCCGTGGTCGAGACGGTCCGCTTGGCCCTGCTGGCCGAGAAGGAGAACAAGCTGCTGCCGAGCTACATCGAGTTCTTCGCCGCGACCACGCGCGAGAACGCGGCCGTGACCAGGGACCTGCTGCCGCTGCTGGCGCGCGATCGCACCAACTGGCGCGACACCAAGCGACTGGTGGAGGTGCTGGCGACGATCGCCCCGCGCGATCACGAACCGACCGTGCGCAACCTCACCGAGATCATCACCAGCGGCGAGACCAACCACCTCGGCCTGCAGGCAGCACTCACCCTGCAGGCCCTGGGCGACCGCAACGGGCTGCCGCGGCTCCGCCGCGCGGTGGACGAACAGCTTCGCAAGCCGGGGCGCCGCACCGAAGCAGCCCTCTACGAGCTGCGCGGCCAGATCGGCCTCGCCACCGAGGACTACACCGAGGCGCTCGCCGACTTCGAGCGAGCCCTGACCAACGCCGGCGACACCGCCAGCATGGCCCGGCTGGCGCACGTCGGCATGATGCGCTGCGAGGCCCGCAAGAAGAGGGTCGTCAACCTCACCAAGCTGATGAAGAGCTCCGGGATGACGGTGGCGGAGATCGAAGCGATCGGCGAGACCGACCCGGTCTTCCACGAGACCCTGCAGCAGGAGAAGGTCCGGGCCTTCCTGGCCAAGCTCGCCACCGAGACGAAGTGACGCGGAGCGCGGGCCTGCCGCTCCCGGGCCGCGAACGGTCCAGCGCCGAAGCGCTGTCGCCCCGCGGCTCGGCGACGAGCCGCAAGAGAGCCTGCGAGGTCGCCTTGACCCTGCAGCAACCCGACGCCAAGATGCTCGCCCCCTTTTCTCCGGCGCCACCGGCGTCCGGAGACCCGTTTCCACGCCCGCCTAGCCCGCAGACATCGCCATGGAAGTCCAGGTTGCCGAAACCGGCCCCTGCAGCCGCTCCCTGACCATCACGGTCCCGCCGACGCTCGTCAACGAACACCTCGACCGGATGTTCCAGTCGGCGCAGCAGCAGATCCACATGAAGGGCTTCCGGCCGGGCAAGGTGCCGCGCGGCCTGGTCGAGAAGCGCTTCGGCAACGGCATCCTCGCCGAGGCCAAGGAGCAGATGCTGAACCGGTTCTTCGGCGAAGCCTGCAAGAGCAAGGAGCTGAACCCGGTCGGTCGCATCGCGATCGACAACTTCGACTCGCTCGAGGTCAAGCCGGGCCAGCAGCTGCAGTTCACCGCCAAGATCGACATCCGCCCCGCCTTCGAGCTGAAGGGGGCCAAGGGCCTCGAGGTCGAGGCCTACGAGGGCGACGCCACCGACGCAGACGTCGACAACGCCCTGAAGGAGATCGTGCACCAGAAGCGCACGATCCAGCCCACCACCGAGGCTTCGGCCGACGGCGACTTCCTGAAGTGCGACTACCGCTTCCTGGACGCCTCGGGCAAGGAGGTCATGACGCGCAACGGAGCCCAGCTCAACACGCGCCTGCCGCTGCACGGCGTCGAGGAGAGCGCCTACGCCAAGGCCGTGATCGGCGTGAAGGCCGGCGACACCCTCGAGATGCCGGTGACCTTCCCGGTGAACTTCGAGAAGGAGGCCGTGCGCGGCAAGGAAGGCAAGGTCGTGGCGAAGGTCACCGAAGTGCTGCGCGTGACCCCTCCGCCGATCGACGAAGAGCTGGCGAAGGGCCTCGAGTTCGGCTCGCTCGCCGAACTGCGCGCCGACCTGAAGACCCGCATCGGCCAGGAGAAGACCCGCATCGGCAAGGGCCGCCAGGAGGAACAAGCCCTGCAGAAGCTGCTCGAGGCCCACGCGATCGCGCTGCCGCCGTCGCTCGTCGAGGAGCAGAAGCAAGCGGCGCTGGGCTCGCTGGCGCAGCGCATGCAGCAGGCCGGCGCCAAGGACGAGGAGATCCAGAAGAAGCTGGAAGAATCGCAGGCCGAGGCCCATCAGGACGCCGAGCGCCGCGTGCGGCTGTTCTTCCTGATCGAGGCGGTGGCCAAGCAGCACAAGCTGTTCGTCACCGAGAACGACATCGAGGGGGAACTGCGCGCGATCGCGCTCGCGAACAGCAACCCGAACGTCCAGTTCTCCGCCGCCCAGGTGCGCGATCACCTGGAACGGGAGAACCGGCTCGGCGAGCTGCGCCTGGCGCTGCTGGAGCGCAAGGTGCGTGATTTCCTCAGAGAGAACGCCAAGATCGTCGATAAGAAGGGCAGTTGATCGAAGTCGCGGCAGTCGGCGGATCGCCGGCTCGCCGGGGCCGATCCGCCGAAGTCGCTTCCACGAACGAACCCCGCCCGCCGCGCCCATGAGCATCGCCCAGAGCAGCATCGTTCCCTTCGTCATCGAGAAGACCGGTCGCGGCGACCGCTCGATGGACATCTACAGCCGCCTGCTCGAAGACCGCATCGTCTTCATCGGCACGCCGATCGACGACTTCGTGGCGAACTCGGTGATCGCCCAGCTGCTGTTCCTGCAGAAGGAGAACAAGAACCAGGACATCAACCTGTTCCTGAACTCCCCGGGCGGCAGCGTCACGGCCGGGCTCGCGATCTACGACACGATGCAGTTCGTGCAGTGCCCCGTCGCGACCTACTGCATCGGGCAGGCCGCGTCGATGGGTGCGGTGCTGCTCGCGGCCGGCACCAAGGGCAAGCGACACGCGCTGCCGCACTCGCGAATCATGATCCACCAGCCCTGGGGCGGCGTCGGTGGCACGGCGCTGGACATCTCGATCCAGGCCGACGAGATCCTGCGGCTGAAGAAGACCCTGAGCAGCATCCTCGGCCAGCACTGCGGCCGCTCGGCCGACGAGGTCAACCGCGACAGCGACCGCGACTTCTTCATGGGCCCGGCCGAAGCCAAGGCCTATGGCCTGATCGACGAGATCGTGCAGACCAGCAAGTGAGTTCGGTCGAGGCGGCCCCGTCCGACGGCGCTGGCCCTGCGGAATCACGCCGCGACGAGGCGCTGCGCCGGTCGAGCGGCTAGACTGCAGCGCCCAGGCGACCGAACACGAGGCAAGACATGGCAGGCAAGGGCAAGACGGTCGAGCGTTGCACGTTCTGCGAGAAGTCGCGGCACCACGTGCAATCCCTGATCTCCGGGCCGCCCGGGATCTACATCTGCAACGAGTGCATCGACATCTGCAACACGATCCTCAAGGAAGAGGACCGCAAGCAGAAGGGCAGCGCGCCGCCGACGTTCGTGAAGGATCTGGTCCTGAAGGACAAGGTGCCGACCCCGGAGCACATGCTGAAGCGCCTGGGCGACTACGTGATCGGCCAGGAACGCGCCAAGAAGGTCCTCTCGGTCGCCGTCTACGGGCACTACAAGCGGCTGCACGCGCGCTTCCACAACCCCGAGCTCGAGCTCGAGAAGAGCAACATCCTGCTGGTCGGACCGACCGGCTCGGGGAAGACGCTGCTGGCGCGCACGTTGGCGAAGATCCTCGACGTGCCGTTCGCGATCGCCGATGCGACCACACTGACCGAAGCCGGCTATGTCGGCGAGGACGTCGAGAACATCCTGCTGCGCCTGCTGCAGAACGCCAACTTCGACGTCGAGCGCGCCCAGCAAGGCATCGTCTACATCGACGAGATCGACAAGATCGGCCGCACCACGAGCAACGTCTCGATCACGCGCGACGTCAGCGGTGAGGGCGTGCAGCAGGCCCTGCTCAAGATCCTCGAGGGCACGGTCGCCAACGTGCCGCCGCAGGGCGGGCGCAAGCACCCGGAACAGAGCTACATCCAGGTCAACACGGAGCACATCCTGTTCATCTGCGGCGGCACCTTCAGCGGCATCGAGCAGTTCATCGCCCGGCGCCTGGGCCAGAAGGTGATCGGCTTCGGGCAACAGCCCGACGACGTGCCGACCGACATGGACCTGGTGACGAGCCACGCCGAACGCGACCGGCTGATCCCCTACCTCGACCAGAAGGACCTCATCGACTTCGGGATGATCCCCGAGTTCGTCGGCCGTCTGCCGGTCACCGTGCCGATGCGTTCGCTGACGCGCGACGAGATCCTGAACGTGATGACCGAGCCGAAGAACGCACTCGTCAAGCAGTACAAGGCGATGTTCGAGCTCGACGGCTGCCAGCTCGAGTTCACCGACGACGCACTGGGCGCCTTCGCCGACGAAGCGATGAAGCGCGAGACCGGCGTGCGTTCGCTGCGCGCGATGTTCGAGGAGGTGCTGCTCGATCTCCGCTACGAGATCGGTGCCCGCAAGGGCGAGCGCATCGTCATCACCGCCGACTACACGCTCGACCGCCTGCGCCGGCAGCCGCGGCACCAGGACGGCCTGCGCAAGCGCGACTCGGCTTGATGCGCACGCTGACCGACCTGACCGACGGCGAGCTCGCGGCCGCAGTCGCCGAAGCCGGCGGGAAGGCCTTCCAGGCCCGCCAGATCGGCCATTGGCTGTGGCGGCACGGCGTGTCCGGCTTCGACGCGATGCGCAACGTGCCGAAGGCGTTGCGCGAACAGCTGGCCGAGCGGTTCCGCCTGCGTCACGCCGAGCTGGCCCAGGTCGACTTGGCCGAGGACGGCACCCAGAAGCTGCTGGTCCGGCTCGCCGACGGCGAAGCGGTCGAGTGTGTGATCATCCCCGACGGCGAGCGCACCACCCTGTGCGTCTCGACGCAGGTCGGCTGCCCGGTCGCCTGCGTGTTCTGCGCGTCGGGCATGTTCGGCGTGCGGCGCAACCTCTCGGCTGGCGAGATCGCCGAGCAGGTGCTGCTGGCCCGCGCGCGGCTGCCGGAGGGCCGGCGACTCACCAACCTGGTCGTGATGGGCATGGGCGAACCGATGCTCAATCTCGACAACCTGCTGCCGGCCCTGCAGCGCATCCACGACCAGGACGGCATCGACATGGGCGCGCGCCGCATCACCGTCAGCACCTCGGGCTACCCGCGGCAGATGGAGCGCTTCGCCGCCGCCGACCCGTCCTACAACCTCGCCGTGTCGCTGCACGCGGCCGACGACACGCTGCGCAAGCAGCTGGTGCCGACCGCCACGGCCCCGGTGCGCGACATCGTCACGGCCGCCCACCGCTACTTCGGCCAGAAGGGCCGGGAAGTGACCTACGAGATCGTGCTGCTCGAGGGTCGCAACGACCGCGCCCAGGACGCCGCAGCTCTGGTCGACGTGCTGGGCGCACTGCCCTGCACGGTGAACCTGATCCCCTGGAACCCCGTCGAGGAGATCGTCGCCGCGCGCGGCCTGCGGCGCCCGATGGCGGCGCGCGTCGACGGCTTCGCGGACCAGCTGCGCCGCGGCGGGCTCAAGGTCACGGTGCGCCGCCAGCGCGGCGCGGACCGTTCGGCGGCCTGCGGACAACTGCGCCTGCGCGCGACACAAGGCAGCTGAGCCGTGCGGGCTCGCTGAACCCTTCGCAGCCGACGGTCAACGGACCGTCGTGCCGCCCTGACCGCCAGCACCTCGGCGACGTTGCAGCCGCCCGTCGCCGCCACGCTCTTCTTCGGCGGCCTTCGGGGCTTCGTTCGCTTCCGTCTTCTTGGCCTTGGCGAGCTGCTCCTGGCCCTTGCGCACGAAGTGCACCTCGACGTCACCACCGACGGCGATCGGCGCGAGCGCCTTCTGCACGTCCTGCGGCGAACCGATCGGCACGGTGCCGATCCTGGTGACGATGTCGCCACGCGCTAGGCCCAGGGCCGCCGCGAGCGAGTCGTCCTGCACGGCCTCGACCATCAGGCCGACCCCGTCGGGCAGCTCCAGGTACTCGCGCAGGTCCGGTGGAACCTCAGGGCGGATCGACACGCCCAGGCGCTGCCCGGCCGGGGGCGCCTCCGGGGCGATGCCGACCGCGGGCTGCCGGCCGGTCTGCGGCCGGGTGCCGAACGGCACGACGTCGACCTCCGGCCCACCGAACCCGAACTGCAGCGGCCCGATCAAGTCGCCGCCGAACAGGCGGGTCCGGCCGAACGGCATGCCCAGGCCGAGACCGCCCTGCCGCAGCACGCCAGGATGCTCGCGCTGGAAGGTCTCCAGGTCGGGCGCCTCGTAGGTCTTGGTCTCGACCTCCCCCTGTTCGTTCCGCTCCTGGACCTCGACCTTGACGGCTCCGTCGGGCCCGATCTGCAGGCTCATGCCCTGCGAGCTCGAGCCGGCGCCGTCCTGCATCTGCTGCTGCAGGTCGCGGAAGAAGTCCTCGTCGAAGAAGCGCGCGCGCGGCACGTCGAGCCCGAAGTCGCGTTCGAGCCGCTGGAACAGCGCCTCGAAGTCCTGCCGCATGTCGTCTCCGAACGGCGAACGTTGGCCCGTCCGCGGCTCTGCCTTGCGGCCGGGCTCCTGCCCGCGCCGCTGGCCAGCCCCGGAATCGCCGCGCGCCGAGAGCGGTGTGCCGCCTTCGATCTGCCGCAGCAGGCGCCGGGCGCGCCACTGGACTTCGACGTCGTCCTGTTTCGTGGCGTCCTGCAGCGCCGGAACTGCTGCGGCGCCGAGCTCGCGCAGCTTGCGCTCGGCCTCGACCCGCTGCCGGTAGCTGTCGGCACCGAGCTGGCGGATCAGGGCGCCGACTTCGGCAGGGCTTCGGGCGCCGGCCTGCACCTTCGGCGGTTCGACGCCGGGTTGGCCACCCGAGGGCTCTTGACCGGGAAGTTGGACGACGACGGCGGCCGAGGTGGCCAGCAACAAGGCGCGAAGGTCGATCATGTGGGGTCTCCTGCTCCACCAGGGCGAACGCGGCGGAGCAGGCCCCACGACGCACGACGGTCGAAAAACTCCGACGCGCAGCGCCCCCAGGGGCCTGGACGGAACCGTCAGCGCGGCGTGGTGCTCGTGCCCACCGGGCTCGGGCGCGGGGCTTCGACCGGCGGGATCGGGGCCCCCTCTTCGACCAGGGTGCGCAGCCGGCGGCGGGCCAGCAGCCCCGAGGCTCCAGCACTGTCCGTCCTCGCGAACAGATCCCGGATCTCCGCCGCGGCCCGATCGAACCCGAGCGGTCGTAGTTCGACGCGCGGCCCGGCGTAGGGGACCACCAGGATCGCCTCGGGTTCCGACACGGTCGCAACCGCCGGCCGGGACGGCACGGTCTGCGAAGGCCGCCCCGTCGCGTCCCGAGACCCGGCACCGATCAGGAACCCAACGCTCAGCAACAGGACCGCAGCCGCCACGCCGACGACGCGCGCCGAAGGCCCGGCGGCCCGTGGCCCAGTCGCCCCAGCGGGTTGGACCGGCCCGGCAGCGACGGTCGAAGCGACGATCGCGCGATGCAGGTCGGCGAACATGGCCTCGTGGCGAGGATCGGCGGCGGCGGCCCCGAGCTCTCCCAAGGCAGCCTGCGCGCGCTGCAGCAGCCCGGCTTCGCCACGACACCGGCAGCACTGATGCAGATGCTCGCGCACCTGCGCCCGCTCGGACGCAGCCAACTCCCCGGTGACGAACGCCGGCAGCAGCGGATGGACAGCGGCGCAGGCGCTCATCGTTCGCCTCGCCGTTCGCCGCGTTCCCAGTGATCGCGGAACATCTGGCGCCCCTTGTGCAACCGCCAGCGGGCCGTGGCGTGCGTGACCTTCAGGATCGGCGCGATCTCGCGGCAACTCAGGCCGTGGATGTCGCGCAGCACCAGCACCGCCCGGAACTTCGCATCGAGCAGCTCGAGGACCGCCCAGACCCGCCGGTTCTGCTCGTCGCGCAGGAACGGCTGCTCGCCGGACGACTCGCGTTCGTCGGCCAGGCTGCCGAGCAGGTCGTCGAGACTGCCAGCCCGAGCACTGCGCAGCTTGCGCAGTACGTCGATCGCGAGGTTCATCACGATCCGGTAGAACCACGTGTAGAAGCTGCGCGCGAAGTCGTAGGCGTGCAGCGAGCGATAGAGCCGCGTGAACGCCTCCTGCGTGATGTCGCGCGCGTCCTCGGTACGGCCGACCACGTGGTAGGCGATCCAGTAGGCGCGGCGCTGGTAGCGGGCCACCAGGGCCGCGAACGCATCGTGCTCTCCGGCCAGCGTGCGACGCACCAGGTCGGCGTCGCTGGTGGCCGCGTCGAGGGCGAGCTGCTGGATTGTGGCCGACAGGCCGGGCGGCAAGGCCAGCGGGCCGGTCGGCGTGGACGGTGCGGAGACGGCGCGCAGGTGTTGGTCGTGGCTTCTCAGCATCGGCGTGGCGGAGGATAGCGGCACCGGGACCGTTCCGGCACCGGCGCCATACGCACCACGGGGGCCCGGTGTTGGCGCCAACTTCCAAGCCCCCCCACGGCCGGGGCTCGAACCGGCATCCAGCGGACTATGCGCCGGACCGGGAGCGACCCGTGACGGTGCGGAACCTCGCCTCGTAGTCCGGGTGGTTCGTCCCCATCAGGCGGTCCCAGATGTTGGCGTAGAGCCCGAAGTTGCCCCGGAACGTCTCGTGGTGCATCGCGTGGTTGGTCGGCGTGTTCAGCACCTTGCCGAGCCACGAGTCCATCAGCCAGCGCGGGTGGTACTCGTGGCCGGTGTGGCCCAGCACGTTGAAGGTGATCTGCCAGACCATGAACACCACGAACGCGAGCGGGTGCATCGGCACCAGCAACACCGACAGCGGGAAGATCGCCGCCTGCACCAGCGCTTCGAACGGGTGGAACGAGTAGGCCGCCCAGGGGGACGGGTTGGTCGACAGATGGTGCACCCGATGCACCACCCGGAACACCCCCGGGCGGTGCATCCAGCGATGGGTCCAGTAGAACCAGGTGTCGTGCAGCGCGATGGTCAGCGCGACGCTGGCGACGAACCAGGCGGGGTCGTCGAACGGCTCGCCGAAGTACATGCGTGTCCAGCCGGCTCGAACGAGCAGATAGGTCGCGGCCCCCACCAGGCCGAACACCAGGATCGAACTCGCCGACCACAGAACCTCGCGCCGCACGTCGGCGGTGCTCGGGCGCGCGGCGACGATCTTGCGATGCGCCCAACGCGCCGCCAACAGCCGGTAGGCGAGCAGCCACGCGAGCCCGGCGAACACCAGATAGCGGATCGTGTTCTCGGTGGTGATCGCCACGAGCGACTGCAGGAACCGCCAGAGCTCGGGCACGATCAGCACCTCGTGGGAACGATCGAGGGCGCGCTCACGCCTGCAGCGGCGTGCCCATGCGGCGGAACTTCTCGTAGCGCTTGGCCAGCAGCTGGTCGAGCGGCGTCGCCTGCAGCTCGCCTAGCCACTCGACGATCTGGTGCTTGACGCGATCCACCGCGCCCTTCGGGTCGCGGTGCGCGCCGCCGAGCGGCTCCTCGATGACCTTGTCGACGAGGCCGAGCCGCAGCAGATCCTTGCTGGTGAGCTTGAGCGCCTCGGCGGCCTCGGGCGCCTTCTCGCCGCTCTTCCACAGGATCGCCGCACAGCCTTCCGGCGAGATCACCGAGTAGTAGCTGTTCTCCAGCATGCCGACGCGATCGCCGACGCCGATGCCCAACGCACCGCCCGAGCCACCTTCGCCGATCACGATGCAGACCACCGGCACCTTCAGGTCGAACATCTCGAGGATGTTGCGCGCGATCGCCGAAGCCTGGCCACGCTCCTCGGCACCGATGCCCGGATAGGCCCCCGGCGTGTTGATGAACGTGACGATCGGCAGCTTCCACTTCTCGGCGAGGCGCATCTTCTGCATCGCCTTGCGGTAGCCCTCGGGGTGGGCGCAGCCGAAGTTGCAGGCGAGCCGGTCCTTGACGGTCTTGCCCTTGCGGTGGCCGACCAGCAGGAAGCGCTGCCCGGCCATCGTCGCGAGCCCGGTCAGGATCGCGCGGTCGTCGCCGTAGACGCGGTCGCCGTGCAGTTCGACGAAGTCGTCGAGCATCATCTGCACGTAGTCGCTGGTCAGCGGGCGGTCGGCGTGGCGAGCGACGTTGACGCGCTCCCACGGACTCAGCTGCGCGTAGACCTCGGCGGTCTGCCGGCGCAGCCGGTCCTCGAGCAGTTCGATCTCGCCGGCCAGCTCGAGGTGCGAGCCGGTGTTGAGGCGGCGCAGCTCCTCGATCTTGGTCTGCAGGTCGTTGAGCTGGCGCTCGAACGCGAGGCCGTCCTGCATGCCGGACTTGGCTTTGGTGTCGCTCATGATCGGGTCGGAGGGCCGGAATGTAGGGACCGGGCGGCTCGGCATCCACGGCGGAGACGGGGTTCGTCACCCACCGTGCCAGGGCTTCACAGCCCGTATTCCTTGATCTTGCGGTACAGGGTCCGCTCGCTGAGCCCCATCGCGCGCGCGGCCTTCTGCCGGTTGTCGCCACACAAGGCCAGCGACACCCGGATGTGGTTGCGCTCGACCTCGCTCCAGGTCCTTCCAGCCAGGAACTGCCACGAGTCGTGGTCGCCCGGGGCCGGCGCCCAGACCTCGGGCGGCAGGTCGGCGCGGGTCAGGATGTTGCCCTTCGCGCGCACCACCATCGACTCTACGGCGTTGCGCAGTTCCCGCACGTTGCCGGGCCAGTCGTACTGCACGAGCGCCACCAGCGCGTCGCGGTCGACGGACTCGACGTCCTTGCCGTGCAGCTTCGCGAAGTGCTTCAGGAAGTGCTCGACCAGCAGCTTGATGTCGGAGCGTCGCTCGCGCAGGGCCGGCAGGTCGATGGTGACGACCTTGAGGCGGAAGTAGAGATCCTGGCGGAACGTGCCGTCCTTGACCTTCTGCGGCAGGTCGGCGTTGGTCGCGGCGAGCACGCGCACGTCGACCGGCCGCGTGCGGTTGTCGCCGAGCCGCACCACCGCGCGTTCCTCGAGCACGCGCAGCAGCTTGATCTGCGTCGCGATCGGCATCTCGCCGACCTCGTCGAGCAGTAGCGTGCCGCCGTTCGCATACTCGAACTTGCCCTCGCGATCGGCGACGGCGCCGGTGAAGGCCCCCTTCACGTGGCCGAACAACTCGCTCTCGATCGTGCCCTCGGACATGCCGCCGCAGTTGATCGCCACGAACGGCTTCTTGGCGCGCGGCGACAGGCTGTGCACCGCGCGCGCGATCAACTCCTTGCCGGTGCCCGACGGGCCGAGGATCAGCACCGAAGCGGCGGTGCCGGCGATCTGCCGCGCCAGCGCCAGCACCTTCTGCATGCGGGGGTCCTGGCCGACGATGCCCTCGATGCCGTAGGTCGCGTCGAGCTGGCCACGCAGGTCGTCGTAGGCGACGTCCTTCTGGTGGTCCTCGAGCGACTTCTTGACCTTGGCGCGCAGGTCGGCGAGGTCGACCGGCTTCTCGACGTAGTAGGTGGCGCCTTGTTCCATCGCCTGCACGGCGACCTCGCGACCGCCGTGGCCGGTCAGCATCACGACGCGGCAATTCGGATAGTGCTGCTTGGCGGCAGCGAGCACCGCGAACCCGTCGGTGCCCTTCATCACCAGGTCGGTGACGACGACCGCGAAGCGCCGCTCGGCCAGCATCGCCACGGCTGCGGCCCCACCACTCGCCGCGGTGATCTCGACCGGCAGCACCTCGAGCGCCTCGACCAGGGACTCGCGCAGGTTGTCGTCGTCGTCGACGATCAGGATCGGATCCTTCCTCATGCCATCGACTCCGCGTCGGCGACCCGCCCTGCCGGCAGGCGCACCGTGAACTGGGTTCCCTTGCCGATCTCCGACTCGAGCAGCAGCGAGCCGCCGTGCTCCTCGGCGACGCGCCTGACGGTCGGCAGACCGAGCCCCGTGCCGGTCTTCTTGGTGCTGAAGTACGGATCGAACACGCGCGGCTGCAGCTCCGGGGGGATGCCAGCACCGGTGTCGGTGACGCGCAGCAACACGAAGTCGCCGTCGCGCGCCGTCGAGACCAGCACCTGGCCGCCGGCGGGGGTCGCTTCCTTGGCGTTGCGCACGAGGTTGGTGACGGCCCCCTGCAGGTGGTCCCAGTCGGCCGGCACGGCGCCGACGTCCTTGCCCGGATAGAAGCGCAGCTGCAGCCCTGCCTCGCGCAGTTCCGGCTCGTGGAAGTCGACCAGCGCCTGGAGCCGGTCGTTGAGCGGCACCGGCACCAACTTCGGTTCGGGCGCGCGCGCGAACGACAGGAACTCCTCGAGGATCTTCTGCAGCCGGCGAACTTCGGCCTCGACCGTCGACAGACGCTTCTGGGTGCGCTTGTCGCGGGTGGTCTCCGGCTCGCGGAAGTCCTCGAGCACCAGCTGCAGGTTCAGGCCGATCGTGCTCAACGGATTGCGCACTTCGTGGGCGAATCCCGCCAGCAGGGTGCCGAGCTGCGCCAACCGCTGGGTGCGGATCCTGGCGAGGCGTTCTTCGCGAGCCGGAGTGGACATCGGGCCGAACGACGATAGGCAGCGCCCCGGCAGAATGCTCGCCCGCGGTCGAGGTTTCCGCCGCCGGCGCGGCTATCTTCGCCGCATGGCCATGGAACGGATCCCGCTGCGATCGAGCGATCCAGCGGCGCTCGCCGCACGGGTCGCCGAGCGGCTCCGGGCCGGCGCCCTGGTGGCGCTGCCGACCGAGACCGTCTACGGCCTCGCGTTCCTGCCGGTCGCCGCCGAACGCGCGCGGGCCCTGCTGCAGCGCAAGGCCGAGGACCCGTGCACGCTGCACCTGCCGAGCCGCGCCGACGTGCGTCCGCTGGTCGCCAGGCTGCCGCTCGGAGCCGAACGCCTGATCGAGCGCTTCTGGCCTGGTCCGCTGACCCTGGTGCTGCCGAGTCGCAACGGCGGCGAGGTCGCAGTCCGGCTGCCGGCGCACGAGTTCACGCGAAGGGTGATCGCCGCGATCGGCGCGCCGCTGCCGATGCCGGCCCTGCACGCACCGGGCACCCCCGCCCTCGCCGACCCGGACGCGATCGCCGCCCGCTTCGGCCACGGCCTCGACCTGCTGGTCGACGACGGCAAGTCGCCGCTCGGCACGCCGTCGACGGTGGCGCGCTTCCACGATGGTCACCTGGACGTGCCGCGTGAAGGCATCCTGACCGCCGACGAGGTGCAGCACGCTGCAGCCACCCTCGTGCTGTTCGTCTGCACCGGCAACACCTGCCGATCGCCGCTGGCGGAGGCGTTCGCCCGCCAGCACACCGCGAAGGCGCTCGGTGTGCCGCCCGACGACCTGCTGGCGCACGGCCTGTGGTTCCGCAGTGCCGGCACCGGCGCCACCGACGGCGATCCGGCCAGCGACGGCAGCCTGGCGGCCGGCGCCGAGGTCGGTCTCGACCTGAGCGCGCACCGGAGCACGGCGCTGGATCCCGACCTGGTGCGACGCGCGCACCGCATCTACTGCCTCGCCGACAGCCACCGCCGCAACACGCTGGCCGAAGCGCCCGCGGCCGGCGAGAAGATCACGCTGCTGCGGCCCGACCAGCGCGACGTGGCCGACCCGTTCGGGGGCGACCTGCGTGCCTACCGCCGCGCCCGCGACGAGATCGGTGCCGCGGTGCTGGCCCGGCTGGGCGACTGGCTGCCAAGACCCCGCTGAGCCAAGTGGCCGCGGCCGATCCCGAAGTGCCGGTCGAACGGCTGGTGGAACGAGCCGTGGCCGGGTCGACCAGTGCGCCGCCTCACTCCTTGTCGTCGCGGCCGGGCACCAGCCCGCGCAGCACCCGCAGCAACCGCAGGAACCGCCGCTTCTCGAGCAACGGGTGGCCCATGTAGTCGCCGGCCTTCGGCACGTCCTTCAGCACCACGGTGCCACCGCCGAGCCGCACGTCGTCGCCGATCTTCAGGTGGCCGCTGATGCCGACACTGCCGGCGATCACGCAGCGGTCGCCGATCGTCGTCGAGCCGGCGATGCCACAGCTGGCGGCGATGGCGACGTCGGCGCCGATCACGCAGTTGTGCGCGATGTGGCAGAGGTTGTCGATCTTCGAACGCGGCCCGATGCGCGTGCTGCCGAGCGTGGCGCGGTCGATCGTGGTGCCGGCACCGATCTCGACGTCGTCCTCGACCACCAGGTTGCCGAGCTGCGGCACCTTCAACCAGCGGCGATCCTCCTGCGCGTAGCCGAACCCGTCGCTGCCGAGCACCGCGTTCGCGTGCACGATCACGCGGTTGCCGAGCTGGGTGCCGTCGTAGATCGTCGCGTTCGGGTGGATCAGCCCGTCGTCGCCGATGCTGCAGCCGTCGCCGATCACCACGCCGGCCTGCACCACGGTGCCCTTGCCGAGCTTGCTGCGGCCGATCACCGCGCGCGGGCCGACCTGCACCGGCGCCACCAGTTGGGCCTCGGGATGGACCACCGCCGTCGGGTGGATCGTGTGCTGCAGCGCGCGCGGCGTCGGGTGGAAGTGCATCGCCACCTTCGCGTAGGCGACGTCGACGTCGTCGACGACGATCTGGCTGGCGCTGGTCGCGAGTTCGGTGGCGGCGAGCAGGGCGCCGGCGCGGGTCGCCTTCGCAGCGGCGTGGTAGCGCACGTCGCGCACGAAGCCGACCCGGTCGGGTCCGGCCGTGCGCAGATCGCCCAGTCCGACCACGCTGCGGGTCGCATCGCCGATCACGCGTCCACCGACCAGTTCCGCCAGCGCACCTACCGTGGTTGCCGTCATGGCGCGCGATTATGCAGACTGCGCACACGTTCCGCCGCTCGCCGTCGCTCGGATTCCGGCGCCTCGGGGTCGTACGGGACGCGTTCGCCCAGGGCCAGCTGCAGGGCTTCCCCAGCGAGGCGCCGCACCTCGAGCTCGCCGGCGAGCAACAGGTCGGCCAGCACCGGCAGGCTGGTCTCGTCGCGGCGGCCTCGCAGCGCCGCTGCCAGGGCGCGGCGCTCGGCCAGCCCGCGCGCTGGCAGGGCAGCCAGAGCGGCCGGCATCGGCAGGTCGAGCCGCCACAGCGCCAGCAGTTCGAGGTCGCGCCCGCGTGGCTGCAACACACGCTCCGTCTCGGCCAGCACGAACGGATCGGCGAGCTCACGCAGCGCCGACGCCGCGTCCGGCGACAGCGGCCCCTTGGCGAGCGCCTCCACCAAGGCCCGGGCACACGCCGACGGGAACCGCACGCGCAAGGCGACCGCCTTGGGCCCGTCGCCGACACACGACTGCTGCAGTCGTTCGGGTGGCGGCACCATCGCGAGGTCTTCGAGCGGCCCGGCCACGTCGCGAGCCACCGGCAGGTCGCGGGCGAACAGCGGCGGCGCCAGGAAGAACGTCGGGTCGATGGCGTGCGCGCGGCAGCTGGCCGCCACTGGCGACGTCAGCGTCGTGCCATCGGCACCCGCCACGCCGAGGGCCGCCTGCAGCAAGGCCGACGGCGCACCGACCGGCAGGAACGGTGCGGCCAACCGCTGCGCCTCGGCACGACTGCCGACGTCCGGCCCGAGCGCCCGCAAGGTCGCCTCGGCGCGGCGCAGTTCCGCCTGCCGGCTCTGCCACCGCCGCAGGGTCGATCGGCACGACGCCGGCGGGGCTGCGTCCGACGGCACGATCCAGCGATGCAGCACGGGCAACACCGCCGCACGACCGCGGACGGCCGCCTCGGCGTCACCACGGGACGGGGTCTCGTCGGCCGGGCGGGTGCGCAGCGTGCCGAGCAGGGCCTGCTGCAGGTCGTCGAGATCGCCACAGTGGGCGCGATGCAGCAGCCAACGCGCGTCGTCGCTCCAGGTCGCGACCGGCAGCAGCGTCGACCAGGCGATCGGCCGACGCGCGCCGACCAACACCGCGGCATCGCCGACCACGAACAGGCCGTTCCATGGCGACGCCGCGGCCGCCGCCGCGAACAGTCCCTCGAGCGCCGCTGGCTCGGCGTGGTCGAGCGCCACCACGTGGACGACGAGCCCATCGCCGGCGACGGTCGCCGCCGCCTGCACCAGGTCCACGGCGAAGTCCCGTTCGCGCACGGCGGCCAGCGGCTCGGCGAACACCACCACCTGCCGCGCCCCGGCTGGCAGGGCCGCCAGGGCCCCGGCGGCGGTGGCGACGCGCGCTGGCGGGTCGGTCGCGGCGGCAATCCCCGGCAGAGCCATCGGGCCGTCCTGGCTCGAGCGCGCCCGCAACGGCGCCAGCGCGGGCCGATCGTCGACCACTTCGACCTCGCTCGCCAGCACGTGGCGCAGCAACCGGCCGACGCGGCCGGTGCCGGGTGCGAGCAAGAGGACCCGATCGCCGGGCTGGGCGAGCGCGTGCACGAGCACCGCGGCGAGCGGCGCTTCGGCTCGTTCGGGCCCACCACCGTCGATCCACTGGCCGTCGACGCGCAGCTCCAGTTCGTGCCGCGCGCGGAGGAAGCGCACTTCGGCGGTGCCGTGGCGCTGCAGTTCGCGCACCGTCGGCACCGGCTCCGGCGACGGCCCCGCGAACGCGCTGGCAGCCAGCATCGCCGACCCACCGAGGGCGGCCACGGGCAAGCTCCGACCAAGGACCGCGATGGCGAGCGCCAGCGACGCCGCGGTCGCCATCGGCACGGCAGCGGCCGGGCCGGCGAAGGTGGAAGGCGCCATGCTCACCCCGAGCAGCAACAGCGCGAAGCGGCCGAGCCGGCGACGGCCTCGATCGACCGTCGGTACGGCCACCGCACAGGCCGGCACCAGCACCACAGCCCACAGCGCCGAGACCAACGTCGCGGCCAGCACCGGATCGACCGCGATCGGGCCGACCCGTTGCCACAGCATCACGATGCACGCCGCGACGATCGCCGCGAGCACGGCATGGCGCGGTTGCCGCGGCGCCACACCGGCCGCGAGGCCGAGTCCCAGCGACAGCCCGACGAGCACCGCGGCGGCGGGCGCCTCCAGGCCCTGCAGCAGGGCCGTGATGCCGAACGACAGGCCAGCGGTTCCAGCGAGGGCCAATCGCAGCACGGCGGGCGCGCGCGCCGCCGCGACCGCCACCAGCAGGCTGCCCGAGAGGCACGCCCCGAAGCCGATCGCACCGTGCGCGCCGAACGGCAGGCTGGCGCGTTCCAAGGTCTGCAGCACCACGGCGAAGCCACCGACGGCCGCCCCGATGCCGGCCGCGGCACACGCCGCGAAGGCCTGGCCGACGGCCGAACCGGCTCGGAGCGCCGCCGGGGCCTGGATGCCCGGCCGCGCGGCCCCGTGTTGCTCGGGCCCGGGCACCTCGGGGTCGGGCGAGATCATGCCCAGCAGGATACCTGGCTCCGCCAGCGGGCAGCGGCCGGCGGCCAGGCCGAAGGGAGCCTTGGCGCCACGATCGCGACGATCCCCCGCAGCACCGTCGCGGGCGCTGGTTGCAACCTCCACTGCCATGGCGGAGCTACCTGGGCGACCCCTGCACGTCGGCCAGCGCCTGGACCGCACTCGCGGCGTCGGTGCAGCGCAGCAACCGGTCGCGCACCTCGGCGCGCGACAGCAACTTGGCGATCTCGGCCAGGGTCTTGATGTGGGCGAGCTTGCGGCTGCGCGGGATGACCAGCCCGATGACGATGCGCGCCGGCGCGCCGTCGAGCGTCTCGAACGGGATGCCGACCGGGTTGAGGCCGAGCACGGCGACCAGTTCGTCGATGCCGTCGATCGCCGCGTGCGGGATCGCGATGCCGTGCTCCATGCCGGTCGTCATGCTGCGCTCGCGCGCGACCAGCGCCTGTTCGACGATCGGCACCATCGCCTGCGGGTAGCGGCCACCGCGGACCGGAATGCGCGCGATGGCGGCGAGCGCCTCCCACTTGTCCGCCGCGCGCAGCGGCACTTCGACCAGGTCGGTGGTGATCAGTTCGGACAGCTTCATGGCCCGCGGCGAGTGCGGCTCGAGTCACCTCGAAGCAGCGCCGTCGGAATGAACCGATGCCATGCGAACGGCGCAAACGGAAAGTCGGAAACCACGACTCGATGCTTCCTTGCGCCACGCAGCGGAAATAAAACGCTGCGCCGATCCGTCGCAGCAGGATCGACTGCTGACCCGCGCCCGTTCGCCCACGATGAAGCCCGACCACGCCCCGAGCCGTGATCTCGTCGCCCGCTCCTCGAACCTGAGCCCGGTCTCCGGCCAGCCTACTGGCTCGCCAGGCCAGACGGGCTCGCCGGGCCGCAGGAACACCCCCCTGCTGTTGCGGTGGGCCGCCTGCCTGGTCGCCAGCCTCGCTACAGCACTTCCGACAACGGCGCAGGGAGGAGGCGCTCCCGGCGGCCAGGACCCCAACAAGCCGACCCCGCGCATGGTGGTCGACACCGCCACCGACACCATCGCGTTCTCGATGAACGAGACGAACGGGATGGACCTGACCGAGTTCATCAAGTGGGCACAGGAGGTCACCGGCAAACGGTTCACCTTCAGCCAGACCGACCTGACGACCGGCACCCAGGCGGGCAACAACACGATCAGCTTCCTCGGCACGTTCCGGCTGAAGCGCGACCGGTTCGCCGAGGACTTCTACGCGTTCTTCCAGACGATGCTCTACATCAAGGGCCTCGCCGTGGTGTCGCGTGGCGAAGGCGACCTCGAGATCCTCGAGATCGTGCCGATGACCGGCCAGCGCGCGCGCGACGTGACCAACGGCGCGATCTACGTGCCGCTGGAGAAGGTGCCGGACTACCGCAACCAGACCGGCATCCCGATCCTGACGACGGTGCCGCTGAAGCACATCAACGCCACCATCGCCACCAACGCATTGCGGCCGTTCTTCGCCAGCACCGGCGCCCCCACCGGCGGCGGCACGCTGACGCTCGGCAACGTCGGCAACTCGTCGGCGATGCTGCTGCAGGGCTTCGGCCCGCAGGTCTTCTCCGCCACCGAACTGCTGCGCCTCGTCGACGTGCCGGTCGAGCAGCCGAACCTGCTGGTGCAGGTCGTGGTGCTCGAGCACCAGGCCCCCGAAGAGCTCGAGCCGATCCTGACCGAAGTGCTCGAGAGCCGCGTCAAGATCCGCCAGCAGGTGCTGCAGGAGAACGCCGCCGGCGGCGGCCCGGTGCCGGGTGCGTCCGGCCAGCCGCAGCTGAAGGTCGTCGTGCACAGTTCGCAGAAGGCGCTGGTGCTGAGCGGCACCACCGAACAGATGCGCGAGGCGCTCGACCTGGTGGCGCGACTCGACGTGCCCGCCCAGCCGGTCGACGGCGCGGCGAACGTGATCAACCTGAAGAACGTGCTCGCCGACGACCTGCGTACCACGCTCAACACGTTCCTGCAGGACGACAACACCGCGGAGCAGCAGGCGACGCAGACCGCGGGTGCCGGGGCGTCGGCCGCGCGCCGCACGCGGCGCACGGTCATCCAGGCGCACAAGGAGAGCAACTCGCTGCTGGTCTCGGCGGCCGGCACCAAGTGGAAGCAGATCCAGCTGCTGATCGACAAGCTCGACCGCCGCCAGCCGCAGGTGCTGATCGAAGCGGCGCTGGTCGAACTGACCACCGGCGACCTCGACCGGTTCGGCGTCGAACTCGGCCTGATCGACCTGAAGACCGACGGCGACTTCACGCGCGGCTTCGGCTTCAC
>JAEUHU010000174.1 GCA_016793305.1 Planctomycetota bacterium | reverse complement strand
TCGTACCGGCAACCGCTGCTGCGTTCGGCGTGGAGCGACTACGGCCTCGCCCCGATCAACCAGGCGCGCTACCGGCTGCACCAGGCGAACCACGACTACGACCGGACCGTCCAGGACACGCTGCTGCAGATCGTGCAGGCGTACTGGGAACTGGTGTTCGCGCGCGAGAACTGGCGCGTCGTGCGCGAGGCCCTGGCGATCGCCGAGGAGCAACTGCGCATCACCAACGAACGCATCCGCGTGCAGGCCCAGGCGGCGGTCGATCGCATCGCCGACGAGGCCGAGGTGGCGCGGCGGCGCGAGGACCTGATCGTCGCCGAGAACGCGATCCGCACCCGCGAGGACGACCTGCGCCGGCTGCTGTACGACGGCAGCCGCGACGACCTGTGGCGCATCAACCTGCGGCCCGCGTCGCCGATCGCCGTCGAGCCCAAGGTCGACGGGCTCGCGTTCGAACCGCTGGTCGCGGTCGCGATGGAGCATCGCCCCGACGTGCGCGCGCTGCGCAGTTCGATCGCCGCCGCCGAAGTCGCCATGCTGCAGGCCCAGCGCGACACGCTGCCGAGCCTCGACCTGGTCGGTTCGTACTCGAGCGACGGCGTGCGCACCGAGTTCCAACAGGCGTTCGGCGACTCGCTGGACCAGCAGTTCCCCGACTGGGCGGTGCGCCTCGAGTTCGCGATCCCGCTCGGCAACCAGGCGGCGCGTTCGCGGGCCCAGCGCGCCGAACTGGAGGTCGAACGCCAGCGTCGGTTGCTGCACGCGGCCAGCCTCGACGTGACGAGGCAGGTACGCGAGGCCGTGCGCAGCCTGCAGACCCTGGCGCAGAGCATCGTCGCCGGCACCACCTCGGTCGAACTGGCGGTCACCAACCTGCGCACCGAGCGGGAGAAGCTGCGCGCCCAGGTGTCGACCAACTTCGAGGTGCAGCGCCGCAACCAGGAGCTCAGTGCGGCCCGCAGCCGGCTGCTGCGCAACCAGCTCGACTTCCGGGCCGCCGAGAGCCGTCTGTTGCACGCCCAGGGGCTGCTGCAGGCCACCGTGGAGTGACCGTGGAGCAGCCGGGCAGTTCGCCTTCGCCGCACGCGCGTTCCCGGCCGATGCCCCGGGCGGTGCCCTGTGACGCTGCCGGCGCCGAACACTAGAGGACCTTCGCCGATGCCTTCCCAGTCCGTGCGCGCCGTCCTGTCCGCCATCGTCTTCTCGAGCCTGGCCGCCGCCCAAGCGGTGCAGCCAGGCACGGAGCTCCAGGGGGCGAGCGACAACCCGTATCGGCTGGCTCCGTTCGTCGCCGACTTCCCGGTGCCACTGGAGTACCCGCCGCACAGCGGTCTCGAGTACGACCGCACGCGCCGGCAGATGCTGGAACGCCTGGTCGGCAACCTCGGGATGGCGCGGCGCGAGGCCTGGCAGCTGGCCACCGAGTTCTTCTGGCGCGCGCCCGAGGACGCGGTCGACCCGCTGATCGCGGCGATGGACAAGGCGATGGGCAACCCGGCGCTGGTCGACATCGTCAAGAACTCGGTCGAGGCGATGGGCCGCATGGGGAACCAGGCGTTCGACGCGGCGCTGCGGCGGGCCCTGCAGCACAAGCACCCGGCGGTGGTCCAGGCGGCGTTCGCCGCATTGGGCGCCTCGGGCAAGCCGGAGACGCTCCGGGAGCTGGCGGCGGCCTTCCCGCAGATGGACACCCGGTCGCGGTCCCAATGGCTGCGCGGCGTGCGGCAGCGGCTCGGCGACGACGCCGTGCCGTTGTTCCGCCAGATCATGGACGGCCCGTACATCGCCGCCGTGCGCGATCAGGTGCTGAAGGAGGCGCTGCTGATGACGCCGGAGCAGGCGGCGACGGTGCTGCGGGGCCGCTGGCTCGACGCGGTCGGCGAGTTCCAGGCGGTGATCGCCGGCGTGCTGCACGCGGTCGGTGACACCTCGGGCACCACCTGGTTGCGCGAGCACCTCGGTTCCTCCGACCTCGCCATGCTGAAGCTCGCGATCCGCCACTGTGCCACGTTCGGCCAGCTCGGCGAGCTGCGTGAGCCACTGTTGCGCGCCACCACGCACCTCAATCCCGACGTCCGTCTCGCCGCCCTGATGGTGCTGACCGGCATCCAGGGGGACGACGTCGTCGCGGTGCTCGAAGTGCTGGCCTCACCCGACCAGGCGTGGGAGGTGCGGGCGATCGCGATGCGCGAACTGGTGAAGCGGGGCCGCGCGGGGATCGTCGACGTGCTGCTCGAGGAAGCGAAGACCGCGACGAGTACGCGGCTCCACCAGGTGCTCGCGGAGCTGACCGCCAGCGGCGATCCGCGCGCGGTGCCGGTGCTGCGCGAACGCTTCGACCGGGCGCCGGTCGGCGAGGGTCGCCCGTTCCTGCAGTCGCTGGCGCAGAACGCGAGCGACGCGGCGGCGCACTGCCTGCTCGAGCTGTATCGCGGTCCGGAGATCGTGGTGGGGCGCGCCGCGGTCGGCGAGCTGACGACGCGCAACTACATCCCGACCCTGCTGCTGAACCTGCGTGGCAGCGAAGGGGTCGTGCTCGAGGAGTTCCTCGCGTTGCCGAAGGAGGCCACGTCGCTGCGAGCTCGCCTGGTCCCCGTGCTCGGCGGCATCGCCGCCGACCGCGAGGACGACCAGCTCGCACAGCGCCTGATCGAGCCGCTGCGCACGTTGCTGTTCGACACCACGGAGCTGCCGCAGTTGCGCCTGCTCGCGCTCAACCAGCTGACGATGCGCTGGCTCACGCTCGAGGACGCGTTGCGCCTCAAGAACCAGCGCAGCAAGGAGACTCCGCCGGTGCGCGCCCTGTGGAACGACTTCCTGCAGGACATGTTCTGAAGCTGGCTCGCTCGCCGGGCGACCAGGCGGCGGTCAGTGCAGCAGCCAGCGTTCGTCGTCGATGCCGCGGTACGACCCGCCCAGGTCCTGACCCCGCACCGGCCGTTGGCCACTGCTCCGCGTCGGGGCGACCTTCGCACCGTGGTAGTCGCGCGCGAGGTTGCGGGTGAACGCGCGCGGCGCGTCCTCGGCCGCGAAGAAGGCCGAGTGGCCGGGGCCGAGGCGGCTCGCGGGCCACGCATAGACCTCGAGGGCCGGTACCGAGCCTTCGCCGATCCGTTGGTTGGGCTCGGGCTCGGCCGGGAACAGGCCGAACAGGAAGTGCTTGTTGCGCAGCGTCAGCAGCGCACCGGGCAGCGGCTCCTGACGTTCCAGGTCGGCGACCTGCACGCCCTCGGCCGCGGTGCCGGCCTGCAGGCGGGCGAACACGAACTCGACCGTGGTGTCGTCGATCGGCACCAGCAGGTCGCAGGCTGCTTCGAGCAGCAGCTGGCAGATCTGGTCGGCGCGCCGCTCGATCCGCGCGGTCCGTTGCGCCGTCCACCACGGCAACCAGAGACTCGCCCCGAGCAGGCCGAGGCCCAGCGTCAGGTACCAGTTCGCCGGATTGAACGCGCCCGAGCGCAGCCGCTGCTGCATCGCTGCAGTATCGTCCTGCCCGATGTCCGAAGCCAGGATCGATCCGGCCGCCGTGCCGGCCGCAGTGCACGCGTTGGCGAGGCGGCTCCGGGCCGCCGGTGGCCGCGTGTGGCTGGTCGGTGGGCCGGTGCGCGACCTGCTGCTCGGCCTGCCGGTGCGCGACCACGATCTCGCCACCGATCTCGTGCCGGAACGGGTCGCGGCCGTGTTGCCCGAGGGGGAGACGCGCGATCGGCGCTACGGCGTGGTGCACGTGTCGAGCGACGTCGGCTCGTTGGCGATCACCACGCTGCGGCGCGACGTCGGCGCCAGCGACCAGCGGCATCCGGACGCCGTCGTCTTCGTCGATCGCGTCGAGGTCGACGCCTGCCGGCGAGACTTCACGATCAACGCGCTGTACGCGGACCTCGGCTCGGGCCGAGTCGAGGATCCAGTGCAGGGTCTCGCCGACCTTCAGGCGCGCTGCCTGCGAACCGTCGGGGAACCGAGCCGCCGCTTCGCCGAGGATGCGTTGCGGCTGTTGCGTGCGATCCGGTTCGCGGCTCGCTGCGAACTCACGATCGAGCCTGCGACCTTCGCCGCCCTGCAGGCTGCGGCTCCAGCGGTCGCGAGCGTGTCGGCCGAACGGCAGTTCGCCGAGTTGACGCGGGCGTTCACCGGTCCCGGGCGAGGGCGAGCCCTCGCCCTGCTGGTGTCGACCGGGCTCGCGAACGTGCTGCTGCCCGAGGTCGCGGCGATGGCGGGCGTCACCCAGCCGCCGGAGTACCACCCCGAAGGTTGTGTGCTGACGCACACCGGCCTGGTACTCGACCACGTGCCCGAGGACGATCCCGTGCTGGCGTGGGCAGCGGTGCTGCACGACGTCGGCAAGCCGCCGACCTGGCGGCAGGCCGAGGATCGCATCCGGTTCGACGGGCACGATGTGCTCGGGGCGGCGATGGCCGAAGCGATCCTGCGCCGCTTCTGCGCCGCGAACGCCCTGCGCGACGCGGTGGTCGACGTCTGCGCGCACCACATCCGCTTCGCGGCGCTGCCGCAGATGCGCCCGGTCCGCGCCGAACGCTGGATGCGCAGCCCCAGCTTCCCGAGCCACCTCGCGTTCCATCGCGCCGACTGCCTCGGCAGCCACGGCGACCTGCGGCTGTACCACGAGGCACGGCGGCGCCTGGCCGAACTGCCGCCCGAACGGCCGCCGCTCCTGCAGGGCGCGGACGTGCTGGCGCTCGGTGTGCCACCCGGTCCCGAGGTCGGCCGCCTGCTGCGGGCCGTCGCGACCGCCGCCGAGGAAGCCCCGACCGCATGGGGCCGTGCCGAAGCCCTGGCCTTGCTCCAGGAATTGGTGGCCCAGAGTCGTCAAGAGCCCGATGGCAGCACCCGATAGACGGTCGGTCCGGTGCAGAGCACCGACACGGAGGAGACATGACCGTACGCAACTTCAGCGACCAGGGGTTCGACGACTACCGGCGCGAACGCAAGCGCATGCGCGCCAAGATCGGACCGCAGCCCTCGACGCTGGGCTACGAGAACCAGGCGCTGCGAGAACTCGAGCAGGTCGAGGCGCGCGAGATCCAGGACCAGCGGTTGACCCGCGAGGTCCACGACTTCTTCGCGATGGCGACCCGTCAGGCGGCGGCGATCGTCGAGCGCGTCGCGCGGGACGCCCAGCAGGAGGCTGGCCAGAAGGTCGAACAGGAGATGGAGTCGTTCCTGATCGACGCGCTCGCGCGCATGAACAACTTCGTGCTGACGGTGCTGCACCACCGTCGGGCCGGCGTCGCCGAGACCCAGGTGGAGCCGAGGCTCGGCAACCTGGAGGAAGGTACGCTCGACGAGTTCCGTTGGTCGGGCACCGCGGAGGGCACCGACAAGCACATCGGCCAGGACCCGTTCTCGATCGACCTCGAGGACGTGCGGCGCGAATTCCGCACGCAAGTCGGCGAAAGTGGCGAGGGCCCGGCGGTCGCGGTGCCGATCGACCAGCACCTGGTGGCGGCGGTCTCCGACGATGCGGCCGACGATTCCGCCGACGAAGCGACCGGCGAGCCAGAAGCGGAACCGGCGCCAACCGCCAAGCAGATCGCTGCGGCCCCGAAGGCCGCGGCCAGCGCTGCCGCGCCGAAGGTGGAGTCGAGCGCCGCGGCGGGACCGGCGGCGAGCAAGCCGTCGACCAGCAAGCCGGCGCCGAATGCGGTGCCGGCTGCCGAGGCTGCGCCGGGCGGCGCCAACGAGGACCTGGAGCGCTTCAAGTCGGCCCTGAAGGCCCTCGTGCGTCAGGGCGTGATGAGTCGCGAGGAAGCGCGCGCGGCGTGGCAGGCGCGGCTGCAGGCGCTCGGCCAGAAGGGCTGATGCGCGCGTGAGCGAGGCCCCGGCGCCATGCGGCGTCGTGGTCAGGTCAGGGCGATCCGCCGCGAGATCCAGCGCGCCGGCGCGATCGCGAGCACGATGCCGACCGCCTCGGGCCAGCGTCCGGCGGCGAGTGAGAGCCCGGCCGTGTAGAGCATCGTGCCGAGCAGCAGGAACGTCATCGAGCGGCGGATCTCGGCCTGGCTCCAGGTGCGGATCCGGCTGTTGCGACGCAGGAACAGCAGGGCCGGCACGGCCGCGAGAGCTGGGGCCGGCCACAGCGAGCCTTGCACCGAGACGATGCCGGCCCAGGCCACCAGGGGCGGGGCCGATTGGACGGTGGCGACGGCGCGGCCCTTCACGCGCGGGAGGTCCTCGAAGATGCCGAGGATCGTGACCGCGACGATGTAGGCCGCGTAGCAGCACGCCGCGATCACCAGCCGCTGCGTCGTGGCTGACGTGTCGGCCTGCAAGGCGGTGGCCAGTGCCAAGCCGGTGCCGAGGTTCAGTCCGCGCAGCAGGCCCATCAGGACGGCGCCGAGCCATTCCACGCGCTTGCCGAGGAAGTCGTAGACCAGCACGAGGGCGGCGATCGTTGCGTGGTGCAGTGGGCACGGCGACAGCAGCAGGCCTCCGGCGAGCAGGGTGGTGCCGAGGCTCAGTGCGAACGGCAGGCCGATGGCGCCGCTCGGCAGCGGCCGTTCGGGGCGCTGCACGGCGTCGAGCCGGCGGTCGGCGATGTCGTTCCAGACCATGCCGGCGGCGTAGAGCAGGAGGCTCGCGAGTGCTGCCCGGACGAGTTCCGGGCTCCACGGCAGGCCGGCGACGGCAGCACCGGCCACGACGTCGGCGGCGGGCGAGAACAGCGTGCCCACGCGGAGCAGGCGCAGGATCGGCAGGAAGCGCACCGCCGGATCAGAGCAGCAGGCCAGGCTGCAAACCAGCCAGCTCGCGTTCCGAGGAGACGACGCAGCGGGGTCGAGTGCGTCGATCTCGCGGCGAACGGATCCCGCGTTGCGGCGTCCTGGCAAGGCCTGAGCCGGATCGCCCGGCGGGCGATCGGGCTCAGAACAGCTGCAGGATGTCGTTGTAGGTGACGAACAGCACCAGCATCAGCACGAACACGAGGCCGAGCACCTGGCTGTAGCCGTGCACACGCGCCGACACCGGCGATCCCTTCACCTTCTCGATCAGCAGGAACAGCAGGTGGCCGCCGTCGAGCACCGGCACCGGCAGCAGGTTCACGACGGCGAGGTTCACGCTGAGCATCGCCATCAGGTAGAGGAACCAGACGAAGCCCTTCTTGGCGGCCTGGTAGCTGACCTGGCTGATTCGGATGATGCCACCTAGGTTCTTCGCCGCGACCTGGCCGGTGACCATGCGCTTCAGGGTCAGGTAGATCTGCTTCACCAGGTCGAGCGAACGGGCGGTGCCCAGCGCCACGGCCGCGCCGAAGGTCTCGGCCTGCACCAGCTCGCTGCGCTCCGTGCCGACCACCAGCACGTTCGGGTCGGCGATCGACTCGAGGCGCGGCGTGATGGTCAGCTCGAGCTTGGTCGGGCGCGGCAGGTCGCCCTGGACCGGATCGACCGCCGCCGGACCGAGGGTCGCCGCGTCGCCGAGGCGCGCGATGGTGAAGCGCTGGGGGCGCGGCCCGGCTTCGGCGATGCGGGTGCGCAGGTCTTCGAAGTCGGCAACCGGCTGGTCGTCGATCGCCAGCAGCAGGTCGCCTGGTGCGAGCCCCGCAGCCGCGGCGGGGGAGCCTTCGGTCGGCTTCAGCAGCAGGCGTGGTCCGGAACGGAACACGATCGCCGCAGCGAGGGCAGAGCGCTCGCCCGGCTCGAGCGGGGTCGTCAGCTGCAGCGGCTGCGCACCACGCAGCACCAGCAGCGAGAGGCTCGCCGGATCGCCACTGGGCAGGCCGTCGCCGACGAACGGACGGCCGTCGACGGCGAGCACCTGGTCGTCGCGGCGCAGCCCGAGCCGGTCGATCGCCGGCACGCCCTGGCGCAGGCCGCCGACGAACGTGGCTGCCTGGGCTACGCCGATGCGCGGCACCTGCTGGGCGGCGGGTCGGAAGGGCACCTCGAGCGTGCTGCCTTGCCGGCGCAGGCGCAGCTGCACCTGCCGTTCGGTCTGTTGCAGCTCGGCGAGTGCTTCTTCGGGAGTGACCGGCTTGCCGTCGACCGCCAGCAACTCGTCGCCCGAAGCGACGCCGGCCTCCGCCAGCGGACTCTTGCCGAGCAGGTGCACCACGGCGGGCTTGGTCGGGTCGGCGGCGATGCCGACACCGAGCTCCCACAGGCCGTCCCGTGCGTTCCAGCGCGGCTGCACGGTCACCTTGCGTAGGGTCTCGTCGGGACCCTGCAGCGTCAGCTCGGTCGGCCGGCCGCCGCTCAGGGCCACTTCGATGTGCAGCGTGTCGAACGACGGGATCGTCTTGTCGCCGACTGCCAGCACCCGATCCCCCGGGGCGATGCCGGCCTCCCAGGCGGGCGAGCCCGTCTGCACGTTGCCGACGATCGGGGCCGGGAACTCGACGCCGGTGAAGAACACCAGCGGGAACACGACCAGCGCCAGCAGCGCGTTCATCAGCACGCCGCCCGACCAGAACAACGCGCGCTGGCCGACCGACTTCGCGTAGAGCGATTCGCGGCGCGGGTAGCGGTCGTCGCTCGGGTCCTGGCCGGCGACCATCACGTAGCCGCCGAACGGCACCAGCGACAGCCGGAAGTCGGTGCCGCGCCACTCGAAGCCGCACAGGCGTCGGCCGAAGCCGAGCGAGAACACCTCGACGCGCACGCCGGCGAGACGCGCCGCCAGGAAGTGGCCGAGCTCGTGGACGAAGATCAGCAGGCCGATGCCGAGAGCGGCGAGCAGTACGTTGCCGAAGGCCATCAGGAGGGTTCTCTGCTCTGGGTGGGTAGGGCCGCGGGGCGATCGAGGCAGGCGGTGGCCAAACGCCGCCCTTCTGCATCGGCAGACAGCACGTCGGCCAACGAGGCGATCGGGCGCGCCGGGCGTTCGTGCAATACGGCCGCGGCGATGCGGGCGATCGCCGGGAACGGGATCCGGCCGGCCAGGAACGCCGCGGTGGCGACCTCGTCGGCGGCGTTGAGGCGGGCTCCGGCGTCGCCGCCGCTCCGCAGGGCCTCGTAGGCCAGGGCCACGGCGGGGTAGCGTTCCGGCTCGAACGGCGCGAACTCGAGCTTCTGCCAGCGCCGCGGGTCGAACGGCTGGAAGTCGAACGGCAGCCGCTCGGGGTGGCCGAGGCAGAACAGGATCGGCACGCGCATGTCCGGCACGCCGCACTGGGCCAGGATCGAGCCGTCGCAGAACTCGACCATCGAGTGCACGATGCTCTGCGGGTGCAGCACGACCTCGATGCGCTCCGCGGGCAGGCCGAACAGCCAGTGCGCCTCGAGCACTTCGAAGGCCTTGTTCATCATCGTGGCGCTGCCGATGGTGATGCGCGGCCCCATGCTCCAGGTCGGGTGCTTCAGCGCTTCCTGTGGCGTGATCGAGCCGAAGGTCGCGAGGTCGCGGGTGCGGAACGGGCCGCCCGAGCCGGTCAGCCAGATGCGCCGTACGCTGGCCGGGCGTTCACCGTCGAGGCACTGGAAGATCGCGCAGTGCTCGCTGTCGACCGGCAGGATGGTGGCGCCGTGCGCCTTGGCGAGCGGCATCAGGTAGTCGCCGGCGACCACCAGCGACTCCTTGTTGGCCAGCGCCAGCGTGCGGCCGTGCCGCAGCGTCCATTCCGACGCGGCGAGGCCCGCCGCCCCGGTGATCGCGTTCAGCACCGTGTCGGGCTCGGT
>JAEUHU010000167.1 GCA_016793305.1 Planctomycetota bacterium | reverse complement strand
ACGTCGGTCTCGATGCGCAGGCGATCCTGGAAGCGAACCTGCTGCAACTGCACGTAGGGTTGCAGCAGGGACAGCTCTTCGCTGACCGACACGAGCTTGCCGCCGCGGTCGACCAACGCCGCGCGCAGCAGATCCCCGAGCTGGGTCGTCATTCTCTGCGCAGCGTCCGGATCCTGCTTCGCGGTGACCCCGATCGCGTGCAGTGTGTTGAACAGGAAGTGCGGCTGCAGCTGGGCGCGCAATGCGCGCAGGCTCTCTTCATGGGTCAGCGTCGAAGGAGGCATGGTCACCTCACCGTGCAGGAACACGTACCAACCCGCTGCAGTCGGCAGGATGTGATCCACCGGGCTGCCCATCTGCGTCCTGAGATCGAACATGACCTCGAGGCCAACGTGCAGGGCCAATCCAAGGGGCATCCCAAGACCTACACACACGCCCCACACCGCGACGAGTCGAGCATTGGGCCCCACATCCAACGAACGGAACCGCCCCAGCGCCCACAGTCCGAAGAAGCAGAGCAGCGGCAGACATCCGACGAGAGTCCGGGTGACCAGCCAGAGGAAGTGCTGGCGGCCATCGGACGTCGACAAGCTGCCAAAGCTCGGCATGTTCCCCGTGCAGACCAGGCTCTGGAACAATGCGACCCACACCACGTTCGCCACCCCGGCGTACACATGCCGCCTCGGCCGCAGTTGCCCTGTCCTCATGCATTCCCTTCTACCCGGCAAGAAGCGCGAACCGACAGCCGTGGGACGAACCGAGGGACCCTTGGGACGAACCGCCCGCCCGGCTCCAACCTTGACCGATGCAACTCGTAGCCGACGGTTCCGACCGAGGCAGGAGTCCCATGCCGCCAAGGAATCGCCGCATGCCCATCCTCCAACCTCACGAGCCCGGATCGCGCGAACGCTCGCCCTCTCGCTGATCACCGCCGCCGTTCGCATCCGCCCCACCACCGGCCGAGCCCTGCAGGCGCTCGAACACCGCATCCGCCACCGCCTGCGGCAGACCCGGCATCGCCCGCAGCTGTTCGCGGCTCGCCGCGCGCAGGCCCGACAACGAACCGAAGTGGCGCAGCATCGCCTTGCGGCGCGTCGGCCCGACCCCGGGCACCTCGTCCAGCTCCGACGTGATGCGCCCGCGCGTCTGCCGGTGGTAGGTGATCGCGAAGCGGTGCGCCTCGTCGCGCAACGCCGCGACCAGCAGCGTCTCGGGTGCTTGCGGCGGCAACGGCCGCGCGACTTCCGAGCCGGGCACGAACAGCCGTTCGCCGCTCTCGGCGCGCGCGTCGCCGAGCCCCTTCAGGCGGGACTTCGCGAGCCCGCACAGCCACAGCTCCTCGCCGAGCCCGAGCTCGCCGAGCGCGCGTTCGGCGGCGGCGAGCTGGCCCTTGCCGCCGTCGATCACCAGCAGGTCGGGCAGGTCCTCGTCGTCGCGTTCTAGGCAGAGCTGCAGCGAACGGCGCACCGCCTCCTGCATGGCCGCGAAGTCGTCGCCGGCGTGTTCGGCGGAGATCTTGAAGCGGCGGTACTGCGACTTGTCGGGCGCCCCGTCGACGAAGCAGACGCGCGACGCGACCGTGCTGGTGCCCTGGATCGTCGACACGTCGAGGCAGTGCAGCCGGTGCGGCGGGTCGGGCAGGTCGAGCAGCCGCGCCAACCGTTCGGCGCCGGCCCGGCGGCGCGCTTCGGCGTCGGCGGCCATCGCGTCGGCGAGCCGCGCGTTCTCCTGCGCCAGCTCGAGGTGGCGGCGCTTGTCGCCGCGCTGCGGCACGTGCAGCTCGACCTTGGCACCGCGCTTGTGCGCGAGCCAGGCGGTGATCATC
>JAEUHU010000102.1 GCA_016793305.1 Planctomycetota bacterium | reverse complement strand
GTCGCTGCCGAGCGGCAGGAAGCGCTTGTCCTCGAGCGCACGCAGCAGCATCGCCTGCTCGTCGAGCCCGAGCTCGCCGATCTCGTCGAGGAACAGCAGCCCGCCGTCGGCCGCGCGCAGCAGGCCCGGCCGGTCCTGCAGGGCGCCGGTGAAGGCACCCTTCTTGTGCCCGAACAGCGTCGAGTGCGCCCCGTCGCCGCGGATCGTGGCACAGTTGACCTCGACGAACGGCCCCCCGAGCAGCCCGCGCTGCTTCTTCAGCTCGTAGATGCGCTTGGCGAGCTGCGACTTGCCCGCCCCGGTCGGCCCCATCAGCAGCATCGGCGCCTTCGACACCGGTGCCACGCGCTCGACCTGCGTGATCAGCTCCTCGAACGCGCGGCTCTGCGTGCGGATGCCCGACTTCAGCAGCGACTGGCCGGCGGCGCGTTCCTGCGCGAAGCGCTGCGCGATGCGGTCGAAGCGCGACAGGTCGAGGTCGATGATCTGCCACGTACCGGGGATCTTCTTGTTCCCCGGCGGCGGTCCGGTCTGCAGCAGCCGCGCCGGGAAGTGCCGGGTCTCGGTCAGCAGGAACAGGCAGATCTGCGATACGTGCGTGCCGGTCGTCATGTGCACCAGCAGGTCGTCGCGGCCCGGCTCGAACGCGAGTTCCTGGCTGATGCGGTAGAGGTGGTCGAACACCTGCTCGAAGTCCCACGGGTCGCGCACGCCGAAGTCCCGGCGCTCGACCTTGGTCTCCGGCGAGACCAGGGCGATGTCCTCGACGACCTGGTCGTAGAGCTTGCTGAAGCGGCGGTCCGTCATCAGCACGAGGCGCTCGACCAGCAGGTCCTCGTGCTGGCACATCGCCACGTTCGGCCGCCAGTGCCCCCAGCGGTCGGCGCCGCCGCGGTCGAGCTGGCTGCCGAGGAAGCTGACGACGGTGTAGCCCTTGGACTTGGCCATTGGGCGCGTGGCTTATCCGATACGCTAGCCTCGGTCGAGTGGCGCGGGGCCGACCTGGAGCCGTCAGATCGACAGAACCACCTTGCCAGCGCCAACTCACGGACCGGCTGCGAAATCCCGCGGCGACTGGCACGGCTGCTGCTCTAGCGGGGCGTCGCGAACGCCGAACCCGGCCGCGACGGAGATCCCCGATGACGACCACGACCCGTTCTTCCCAGCTCGAACCCACCCCGATGGCGGTCGCGTTCTCGGCGCGCGGCGGCCGGCTCGCAAGGGTGCTGCAGCCGTACGCCAGCGCCCCGAACGTGTTCGTCGTCGACGGCGAGACCACCACGACGGTCACCGTGCACAAGACCGCGACGGTCGACGTCGAGGTGCGGATCGATCGGGAGCAGCACTGCGTCGCGGCCGTGCTGCGCGACCTCGCCACCGGTGCGAGCACGCCCCTCGTGCTGCCCGCCTCCCACCGCGACACCGACCAGCTGCTCGCCGAAGTCGCAGCCCTGCTGGCGGGGATCGTCGACCGCTCGCCGCCCGCCATCGCCCGTTCCGCCTGATCGCCTGATCGCCTGATCGCCCGTCCGCCCCTTCGCCACTCCAACCGAGTTCCTGCCATGGCCAACAAGAACCTGTTCCGCAGCCTGTTCGGCGCCCTGCTCGGCAAGGCCCCGACGACCAACGAAGCCGGCGGTCCCGCCTACGTGCGGACCAACGAGCAGCTGTTGGCCCAGTTCGCGGCCACCGGCTGCCTGCGCGACACCTACTACACCGACGCCGAGAAGCAGCTGCAGGAGCTGACCGGTGCGGCGTTCGGTGCCGATCCGCTGTTCGTCGCCAAGACCGCCGTGTTCGCCCGCGAACAGGGCCTGATGAAGGACACGCCGGC
>JAEUHU010000090.1 GCA_016793305.1 Planctomycetota bacterium | reverse complement strand
GCTCGCGGGGACGCGCCACCTCGCGGCACCGGCGCCGAAGCCAAGCCCAGGCCGGGCGCTCAGCCCTTGCCGACCGGCCGCAGGTCGATCGCGCCGAACGACAGGGCACCCGGCGACGACCAGCGGAACACGTGCGCGCTGTGCCCGGTGTGCTGCAGCAGCGCCTTCTTGATGCGCAGCGCCTCGTACCAGACCTTGCCGTGCTCGCCGAGCAGCACCACCGTGCCGCCGCCGCCGCGGCCGGTCGCCTTGGCGCCGAGCACGGCACCACCGGCCGCCCGCCGCAGCTTCGCCTGTTCGACGACGAAGTCGGTCGCCGACTCGCCGCGGCCGGACGCGCCGTAGGCAGCATGTGCTGTGAACAGCTGGTCGCCGAGCTCGCTGCGGTGGACCGACGTAGGCTGTCCGTAGAGCAGCTCCCGGAAGCGCAGCGCCTGCGCATCGTCGGCGCCGCCGGCACCGATCTCCCGTTCGCCACGCGGCAGCACGCCGGTGTCGAGACCGACGATCTCGAGGTCGCTCGGCAACGTCAGGTTGCCGGCGAACGCGCCCGCACTGCCGCGCAGCGCCACCAGCTCGCCGGCTTCGGCGTGCAGCAGTGCTCGCACGTCGACCGCGCGGCTCGGCGCGGCGACGAACTCGCGTTCGACCTGCAGGCACAACGCCAGCTGCTCGTCGGCGGACAGTTCGAGGCCGTGCAGCCGGGCGAACGCACGCAACGCCGCCAGCGTGATCGCCGACGAGGCGCCGACGCCGGCGGTCTCGGGGATGTCGCTGTGCAGCAGCAGTTCGGCGCCGCGCGGCTCGGTGAGCAAGCCACGCTGCGCCAGTGCCAGGGCGGCACCGAGCAGGTAGGCAGCCCAGCGGTCGCGTGGCCCGGGCAGCAACAGCGCGCGCGCCTCTTCGGCGTCGATCGGCTGGCCCGGCAGCCCGAGGTCGCGCAGGTCCAGCGACAGCATCTGCGTTCGCGAGCCGTCGCGGCACGGCGACCACAGCCGCACCAACGAGTCGTCCCGTGGCTGGATCGCCACGCAGGCCCCTTCGGCGATCGGCATCTGCAGCACCAGCGACTCCGGCCCGGGCGCCCTGCCGCCGAGCACGTCGAGCCGGCCGGGGGCGCGGGTGACGTGGATCGGCCGATCGGGCCGGAAGAACGAGCCCACCGACTCTTCGACCAGACGGAACAGCAGCAGCACACCGAGCCCCTCGGCGGGGTCCAGGGACGGTTCGAAGAACTTCACGCCGGCGACCTCATCGTCCGCAGCATACGCGCGCACCCAGTTCGGAAGCTGGACTCCCCCGCGGTCGGACGTATGTTCCTGCCCCGTCATCCCACTGCTTCGCCCATGCGCAGAACCGTCGCCACAGCTCTCCTCCTCTCTTTGTGCGCCTGCTCGGGCGCACCGGTGCGTGTGCTCAAGGTCGACCCGGCCGACGCCACCGTGTTCGTCAATGGCGTGCCGACCGTGAAGGGCGGCAGCCGACCGCTGGTGTTCGACTTCAGCTCGGTCGATCGCATCTATGTGCAGGCGACCCACCCCGACTACCAGCCGCACATCGAGTGGTTCGACCGCGAGATGATCGACCGCATGATCGAGACCAACACCCAGGTCACCATCACCCTGCAGGCCCGTCAATGAGCGCCATGACCGCACGCATCCTCCTGTCCTCGTCCGCGCTCGTCCTGCTGACCGCCTGCGGCGGCGTGCCGAAGCAACGCTTCGTGTTCGACGCGATCGACGTCGCCACCAACCCGCGTCCCTGCCTCGTCGTCGTCAACGACGACTGGGCCACGGCCGCCGAGAAGAACCACGTCGTCAACGTCAGCGAGGACGACGAACTGCCCCTCGAGATCGAGTTCCCGTCGGCCGAGGTGGTGGTGACGATGGCGCCGATCCAGGTCGAGAACGGCCAGATCACGCGCGTACCGAAGTCGCGCAAGGAAGCGCGGGAATACTCGGGCTTCGTCGAGGAGCTGCGCAAGCTGCGCCTGCGCGACCCGTCGCGCCAGCTGTTCATCCTGTCGCGCAAGACCAGCAGCAGCTGAGCCGAGCCGCTCTCCGGCTCGGGTCGGCTCACGTGCCCAGCACGCGCCCGCCCCTCACTGCGGCCATTGCAGCGGTGCGAACGACCTCGGCCGCAGCACTGTGCGGAAGCCGAAGCCGCGCTGGCCGTCGTCCTTCGCGGCCGGGATCAGCTTGCCACGCGCCTGCTCCTTGGCGCTGCCCTCGGCATCGCTGAAGCGCCCACCGGCGAGCTGCGCCTCGCGGGCCGCCGGATCGGCCGCGAGCCATTCGGCGACGTTGCCGGCCAGGTGGTGCAGATTGCCCCCGCGCCACGAGTTGCCACCGTTGTCGACGTCGGCGACGTCGCTGCGGATGTTGCGCTTGTCGTTCGAAGTCGCCCAACCAGCTCCCCATGGGAACTCGTTGGCGTTGTTGTCGCCGAACGCCGCCAGCGCCCACTCCTCGGGGCGCGGCAGCTGCCGACCGTACCACGCGGCATAGGCGGCCGCCGCGTACCACGTGACGCGATGCACCGGCGCGCGCTCGCCGCCGGTCGGCTCGAAGTCGAGCAGCTGGCGCAGCCGGTCCGCGTTGAGGCCCGCACCCGCCAGCCGGTCGGCCACCGCCGCGAAGCGCTTCTGCGCGTCGTCGATGCCCTGCAGAGCGGCCTTCAGCTCCGTCTGGAACTGCACGAACTCGGCGCGCGAGCACTCGTTCGCGGCGAGGAAGAACGCGTCGACGGCCGCCGCCGGTGTGTTCAGCCGCCCGGCCGGGATCGGCACCATGCCTGCCGTGGCTCGCTGCAGCGCGTCGAGCCCCTCGCTCCACTTGCGCACGCGGGTGTCGATCTCCGGCAGCACGCCGGCGAGCCCCTGCACCGTGGTGCGGGCCTTGGCCAACGAGGTCTTCGCCGCCGCGATGTCGAGGCGGGTGGCGAGGCCGTCGAAGGCGTCGCGGCAGGCGCGCACGGCCGTGCCGATCGCCTCGAGCTCCTGGGCCCCCTCATGCCCGGACAACCCGACCGTGAGCGCGCTCTCGACCTGGCTCAGCTTGGCCTGCCCGAACTCCTTGGCCATCGTCTGCAGCGTCGCATCGGCCGCACGCCAGCGCCCGCAGGTCTCGCGCAACCGCTGCAGCAGGCTCGCCACGTCGGGATCGTCGGCGAACGCCGCCGACGCCTTCTCCACGGCCGCGAGCCGTTCCGCGGTGCGTGCGGCGGCGGCGCGCCATTCGGAGAGCTTCGCGAGATTGCCGAGCTGGCTCTCGAACGCGCGCGCGTCGCCGAGCCAGGCGGTGCGTCCGGCGTCGCGCTGCACCACGGCTTCGCGCTGGGCCAGCGCCGCCTCGGGCACGGCTGTGTCGAAGCGGTCCTTGGCCGACGGGAACAGCTCGATGCCGCGCTGCCGCATCGTGCGCAGCGCGTCCAGCGTCGTCGGTCCGTCCGGGGCCTGCTGCCACTGCGCGAACGCCGCCGCACAGACACCCACCACGGCGTCGCACAGGCGCTGCTCGTCACGGGCCTGCTCGCGCAACGCCTGCGCCCAGGCCGGCAGCTCGCCGTTCTCACGCAGCGCCGAGAGCGCCGCATCGATGCTGTCGAAGTACTGGCGCACATCGGCGAACGGCGCCACCGGCCGTTGGCCGGCGAACCTGACCTTGGCGCCGAGCACGAGTTCCCTCTGCGTCTCGGCCTTCCGCAGGGCGTTGAGCAGCGCGTCGCGCTGCTGCACTTGAGCGGTCACGGTCGGCTGCAGTTCCTTCAGCCGCTGCTCGAGCGCCGCCTCGGGTCCCGTGGCCGCGAACTCGGCCGCGATCGCCGCCAGCGCCGTGCTGGCGTCGACCTCGACCGGCCGCACCATGCCATTGCCCTTCAGGTCGCGCCGCGCCGTGTCGAGCCGGTCGGTCGGCAGGTCCTGCTGCACCTGGTCGCGCAGCGACGGCAAGCGATCGAGCAGCACACGCCGCGCTTCCTCGATCACCGTGAGGCGTTCGCCGAGTGCGGCGAGCTCCTGCTGGTCACCCGCGCACTTGCTGCGATCGTCGAGCCAGCGAGCGAACGCGAGCGTCAGCTCCTTCGACGCGAGTGCGCCCAGCTGGTCCTCGGCGCGCGCACTGTCGCGCCAGCGCGTGAACCAGGTGCGCACCTCGGGGCCGGTGGCGCGCGACGTCAGCGCCGCGGCGTCGACTTTGTCGAAGTGCAACTCGAGTTCGGCGAACGGCAGCGCCAGGTTCTTCGGCACGACGATGCCGTCGAGCTTGCTCTTGATGCGCATCCCCTCCTCGACGTCGCCGAGCAGCTGGTCGCGCTCGAACGACGACGGCAGGCCGCGCAGCTCCGCCGCGATCGCCGCGGTGGGGCCACCTTCCTTGCACGAGGCGCGCAGCTGCGCGAGCCGGGCGGCGACGTCGACGTTCGGCCCGACGACCACCGCGGGCGGCTTCGACAACTGGTAGGCCGCGAAGCCACCACCAGCCGCCAGCACCGCCGCCGCGGCGATCCACACCCCACGCCGGCTGCCCGCCGCGGCGGCCCGCCGCGTCTTGCCGCCGCTCGGCTTCGGCACCTGGATCGTCTGGCCCTGCTCGACCAACACGAGGTCGTTCAGCAGCGCCTCGTAGCTGTCGTAGCGGTCCTCCCGATCGAGCGCCGTCATGCGCTCGACGACGCGCGACAACGGGTTGTTCTCGTCGAGCCCCGGCAGCGCCTTCCACAGACACAGGCTCGCCATCTTGGTCTTGGTCTGGATCAGCTCGTAGACCGAGCTGGCGCGGATCGGCGGCTCACCCGTCAGCAGGTAGTAGAACGTGGCCCCGAGCGAGTACATGTCGCTGCGGAAGTCGAGGCTCGCTTCGCCCTGGCACTGCTCCGGGCTCATGTACAACGGCGTGCCGACCAGCTCGGAGGTCAGCGTCATGCTGAAGTCCTCCTGCAGGGGCTTGGCGATCCCGAAGTCGGCGATCTTCAGCACGCCGCGGTCGGTGAGCATCAGGTTGTCGGGCTTGATGTCGCGGTGCACGACCTGCAGCCGCTGCGCCTCTTCGAGGCCACGGATCGCCTGGCGCAACAGCGGCAGCGCTTCGCCCGCCGGCAGGCGACCACCGGCCAGCAGCTTGACGTGGTCGCGGAGGTTCTTGCCCTCGACGAACTCCATCACGAGGTAGTGCACGCCGAGCTCGAAGCCGACGTCGTGCACCATCACCACGTGCGCGCTGTTGAACTTGCCGACCGTGCGCGCCTCGACCTCGAAGCGCTTCAGCATGCGCGGGTCGGTCATCATCTCCGGACGGATGATCTTGACCGCGACGTCGCGATCGAGCTTGCGTTGGCGCGCCTTGTAGACCGCACCCATCGCCCCGCGGCCGAGCAGCTTCTCGAGCCGGCAACCGCCGAGGTCCTTGCCGAGCAGCGGGTCGTTGCTCGCCGCCGGGCGCGGCGCGTCGGCGGGATGAGCCGCCGCGGGCTTGCCGGCAGCAGGCTTGCCAGCGCTGGGGCCGCCAGTACCTGGCTGCGGACCGCCCGCGGCCTTCGCGGCGCCGGGCTTGCCTTGGTCGGCAGGTGCGGCGCCTCCGCTCCCCGGGCTCTTGCTGCCGTCCTTGCCCTTGCCCGCGTCCTTGCCACCCTTGCCGTCGAGGGACGGAACGGTGCGCTCTTCTGCGCGGTCGTCGGGCGACTTGCCCCCCGCTCGGGTGGGTTGTTCGTCGGGATCGTCGGCACGCATGGCGGTTGGCGGGGTCGGGAGGCGGGGGGTCCTTGTAGTGGAAGCAGCCGCCCGACCGCAACTCCGGCGGGCCACCGAGCTCCCGGAGCCCCCCTCAGTCCCCCACCGCTGGCCCGGGCGGGAACTCGTGCTCGCGGCACAGCCGTTCGGTCTGCTCCACCGGCAGCGGCTCGCCGGTCAGCCCACAGCGCGCCCCGCCGGCTTCGTTCTGGAAGTGGCGGCAGGTCCGGCACACGCCGAACGTGCGGCCGTCGGCGCTGCGTTGCAGGGCTCGCAACAGCTCCGTGAGCGAACCCGCCAGCCGTTCGGCCGCGGCCGCCGGCAAGGCTTCGCGCAGCAGCGCCGACGGCAGCTGCGCCAGCAACCGGCGCCCCTTGGCCGTCGGCTGCAAGCGCACGCGCCGGGCATCCGCGGGGTCGTCGTCGGCCTGCACCAGCTCGCGTTCCTGCAGCACGCGCAGGGTCTGCGACATCGTTCCCTTGGTGACACCGAGGAACTCCGCCGCGGCGATCGGCGAGTCGCTGTAGCGGTTGGCGCGCGCCAGGTAGGCCAGCGCCTGCAGGTGCACCGGCTGGAGCCCGTGCGCGGTGCCGAGCCGCCGCTGCTCGGCGCGCAGCAGGTTGCCGAGGCGTTCGAGCAGTTCGTGGAGCAGTTCGGCCGTCACGCCCGCACGGTATCGGCTCGCTACCATCTGGACAAGGCGTGCAGCATTTGGTATCGACTCGCTACCATGATCCAAAAGCCTCCGTTCCGCCCGTTCTTCCTCGCCGCCGCCATCGCCGGCATGGCCCTCGTCGCCGCCTGCACGTCGACCGCCCTGCAGAAGGGCGACCCGGTGCCCTACCCGCGCGACCACCGCGACTTCCACCACGTCAAGTCGATGGTGATCCAGCCCGGCCACGCGCTGCACGACGCGTTCGGCGGCATCCACCACGTCTACGCGAACCCGCTCGCGCGGAAGGGCATGGCCGACGGCCGCTTCCCGGACGGCTCGGTGCTGGTGTTCGACCTGCTCGCCGCCGACGCCGGCGGCAACGCGATCCAGGAAGGCCCACGCAAGGTGCTCGGCGTGATGCACAAGTCCGACGCGGCCTTCCCGGACACCGGCGGCTGGGGCTTCGCCGGCTTCACCGACGCCGGCGACGTGGTGAAGGACATGCAGCAGCAGTGCTTCCAATGCCACCTGAGCCAGCAGGCGAACGGCTACGTGTTCTCGCGGCCGCGGCCCTGATCGCGCCGCCCCGACCGGATTTCCGGGCTGGGTGTCGATTCCGGCCCCCGTCGTTCGTCGGATGGCGGGGCCACCACACCGGTGGCCCGAACCCCGGAGAACCATGAAGACCCGCCTGCTCGCCTGTCTGCTCCCCCTCCTCCTGCTCGCCCCGCTGTCCGCCCAGGAACCGCCGAAGCCCGGCCCACAGCACCAGAAGCTCGCCGCCAACGCCGGCGTCTGGGACGCAGCGATGGAGTTCCACAGCCCCGACGGTTCGACGATGAAGTCGACCGGCGTGTCGACGATGACGCAAGGTCTCGGCGGCTTCTGGCTGTTCGACGACTTCACCGGCGACTTCATGGGCGCGCCGTTCCACGGCAAGGGAGCCACCGGCTTCGACCCGATCAAGGGCAAGTACGTCGGTACGTGGATGGACTCGATGAGCCCGAGCATGATGGTGCTCGAGGGCGACTTCGACGCCAGCGGCAAGGTGCTGACGATGACCGGCATGGCGCCCGGCATGGACGGCAAGCCGGCGAAGCACCGCATGGTGACGACGCACGTCGACGCGAAGTCGATGCGCTTCGAGATGTTCGTCACCGGCGAGGACGGCAAGGAGATGAAGATGCTGACGATCCACTACACGCGCCGGGCCGACGGCGGTGGCAAGGGCAAGGAGCACGAGGGCGAGAAGCCGAAGAGCGGCGGCAAGTAGTCCGTCCCGCGGCTGCGCACGAACTCCGGACGCGCCGCATCGACGACGCACGTCGGCGGCATAGACTGCGCCGAGCCGCGCCCGCGGCCCGGAAGAACGTCATGCCGCACTCCTTGCTCCGCTCCGTCGCGTCGACGCTGTTGCTGGTCGTGCTGACGCTGCCCCTCGCTGCACAAGTGCCGACCGCCGACGCGCCGGCACCGGCTCCGACGGACGATCCGTTGGCCGTGCTCGCCGCGAAGGAGCCGCACCCCCCCGAACGCTCTGGCATGCGCATCGTCGTGCAGAAGCCCGACGGTTCGCCGGCTGCAGCTGCCGTCGTCGTGTTCACGCCGTGGCGCGACGACGCGGCCGGGCGAGCCGAACGCGCGGCGGCCAGCCAGCAGCACCCCGGTGACGAGCCGCGGCGCTTCGCCGTGCTGGCGGCGAGCGGCACGCGCTACCGCGTCGACGAACGCGGCGCGACCCGCGTACCGAGGCAGGGCTACGTGCTGGCGTTCGAGGGCGAACTGGCGGTGCGCCGCTTCGTCTCCGAGACCTCGACCGAGCCGCGCGTGCTGTTGACCCTGGCGCCGCCACGCGTCCACACGGTCGAGGTCGTCACGACCGACGGGGATCCCGTCGCCGCCGTGCCGATCACCCTGCGCGACACGGAGCGCCACACCCCGATCCGGATGGGCACGAGCGGACCCGACGGTACCGCGACGTTCCGGCTGCTGAGCCCACGCCCGTCGACCGCGGTGGTGCAGCTCGAGGTCGCGAGCCAGGCCGCACGGGAAGCGCCGCTGCCAGCCCCTGGCGAACGAGTGCGGCTGCCGTTGCCGGCGACCACGGCCGTCGAGGCCTCGTTCGCGGGCGACTTGGTGCCGGGCGGCGCGCTCGAGTGGACCCTGCAGTGCGGCGACGCGGCGCCGGCGATCGTCGGCGAGCGCACCGGCGAACGCAGCGCCCGCTGGCCGTTCGTCGAGCGCGGCGCGGCGTTCGCGATCACGGTCCAGAGCGGCAGGCTCCAGCTGGCGACCACCACGGGTACGGCCACGCCAACGACCGAACCGGTGGCGCTCGTGCGCAGCCAGGCGAATGCAACGTTCGCGATGCAGATCCTCGACCCGTCGGGCGCTGCGGCGCGCGACAGCGCGGTCACCTTGCAGTGGCGGCGACCCCGGAGCAGCAACGGCGACTGGACTCGGACCAACGGCGAGGGCTGGATCGAAGTGGCGATGCCGGACGGGCTGGTCGGGGCCAAGGACGTGGAGCTGGTGCTCGAACTCGCGGACGAGCCTGGCGGCCCCTTGCGCGGCCGAGGCAAGGTCGCCGTGCAGGCCGCGGGCAAGACCCGCACCGAGTTGCCGCCGCTGCGTTGTGAGGCGCCCCCCTTGCTCGTGTCGGGCGACGTGGTCACGGCCGACGGCAAGGCGGTCGCCGATCTCGAGGTCGAGACCCACACGAACAGCTACCAGAGGGTGCGCACCGACCAGGCCGGCCGGTTCGCGCTGTTCGGCGAAGTCACGCTCCCCACGGTCCGCCTCGGCGTGGAGTCGACCTGGTGCCTGGTCGCAGGACCACCATGGCACGTGACCGTGCCGCCTGGCACCAAGGACCTGCGCCTCGTGGTGCAGCGGGCCGCGCGCGTGCGGTTCGCCTCGGACCTGCAAGGCAACTTCCTCAGCCGGATCGGCTATCGCCTCGAGCCGGCCGCAGGCGAAGGCGAGGCGGTCGACTTGCCGTTCTCGCTCGGCCAACGGGAGCTGCACGCGCCGCCAGGCCACTGGCACTTCGTCGTGCACCAGGGAGGCCGCGTGCTGCACCGGCTGCCCGACCTGCGCTGCGAGAGCGGCGTCGAGGCCCACGATCCTCGCTTCATGGCGTTCGACTGGCGCGCCTACGCGATCGCCGTCGAAGTCCGCGTGCGCGACGCCAACGGACGACCGACCGACGAGTGCACGGTATGGCTGCGCGAAGGTGGCACCGGACACGGCACGTCACCGACCAACGGTGTCGTGAAGCTGCTGCTGCCGAAGGACGGCGCCGAAGTCGAAGTCGCGCCGCGCGGCGGCGCCTTCCCTAAGGTCGACCTCGGCGTCGTCACCACGGACCAGGACGTCGTGCTCGGCGGCGGCCCCGCCCTGACCGTGCGGCTGCAGCCGATGCCGCAATTGCCAGAGGGCTTCGAGTTGGTGCTGTCGCTCGGCGAACACGACGGCGTGCCGTTCGACGCCTCGGGCAAGGCGATGGTGCGGGCGCCGCGAGCCGGTGCAGCGGCGCCGCGGATCCTCCTGCGCAAGGGCAACACCACGACCAGACTGCTGCCATGGGAACTGGGGACCGTCGACGTGCCCGAAGCCGGCACGACGCTCCCCTTCGAGCTGACGCGAGCCCGCCAGGAAGTGCTCGACCAGCAGGTCGCACTGCTGCGCAACCTCTGATCACGGCGGCTCGGAGCGGCCCTTGGCCATTCCTGCGCGAAGCAACCGGAGCGGATGTGGGCAAACTCGAATTCGGCGATCCGTCCCCGCCCATCCCGCCAAGTGGTGCAACGGGCCGATCGAACGCAGCAAGCAGTTGTGGCGGGAGCCGGGTCCGCGCTAGCCTCGTGCGAATGGCCGCATCCAAGAAGTCCGAAGGCTCCGCCAAGAAGCTCAATCCCGCCCTCTCCAAACCCGTCCAACCGGACGCGCTCCTGGCCGCCGTGGTCGGCGACAAGCCGATGCCGCGCAGCGAGATCACCAGCAAGCTGTGGGAGTACATCAAGAAGAACGGCCTGCAGGACGCGAAGAACAAGCGCAACATCAACGCCGACGACAAGCTCAAGCCCGTGTTCGGGGGCAAGGCGCAGGTGACGATGTTCGAGATGACGAAGCTCGTGATGGCCCACGTGAAGGCCATCTGAGCCGAATCGCCCGCAGGGCGATCCGGCTCAGGCCTCTCCGACGCCGCTTGCCGCGTCGTTCCACGCTGTCGCGAATCGAAGCAACCGGCTCCGCGGCGGCGTCCGCTGCCCCTCGCCCGCAGGGCGATCCGGCTCAGCCGATCCGACCAAGCACCTACATCAGGCTGCTCGGATCGACGTCGAGCGTGACCCGGCAGCTGCGCGTCGCCAGGTCCTCGACCGTGCCGATCGCCGCCATCGCCATCGCGAACGACGCGGGCGTGAACGCCTTGACCAGCATGTGCCAGCGCCAGTGGTCCTTGACCTTGGCGATCACCGCCGGCGACGGCCCGAGCACCTCGACGTCCGCCATCGCCTGCAGCGGCTGCACCGCGGCACGCAGCAGTTCGCGCGCCTCCGCCTCGGTGCGCGACTCGGCGAGCACCCGCACCAGCCGCGCGAACGGCGGGTAGCCGGTCACCTTGCGGAACGACAGCTCCTGCTGCACGAACGACTCGAAGTCGTTGCTCGCCGCTGCCTGCACCGCGTAGTTGTCGGGGCAGAACGTCTGGATCACCACCGTGCCGGCCTTCTCGCCGCGGCCGGCGCGCCCGGCGACCTGGTGCAGCAGCTGGAACGTGCGCTCGGCGGCGCGGTAGTCGGGCACGAACAGCCCGGTGTCCGCCGACACCACGCCGACCAGCGTGACGTCCGGGAAGTCGAGGCCCTTGGCGATCATCTGCGTGCCGATCAGCACGTCGATGTGCCGCTTGCGGAACGCGGCGAGCACGCGTTCGTGGGCGCCGCGCTCGGCCATCGTGTCGGCGTCCATGCGGGCTGTGATCGCCTCGGGGAACCGCTCCTTGACCGCCTGCTCGAGCCGTTCGGTGCCGACGCCGAGCTCGTGCATGCCGGCGTGCTGGCAGGTCGGACACTGCTCCGGGCGGCGCTTCTCGTGGCAGCACCAGTGGCAGACGAGCCGCCCGAGCCGCGCGTGCCAGGTCATCGACACCGAGCAGTGCTCGCACTTCACCGCCTCGCCGCAGCCTGGGCACAGCAGCACCGGGGCGAAGCCGCGGCGGTTCAGGAACAGCAGCACCTGGTCGCGTGCCTTCAGCCGCTCCTCCATC
>JAEUHU010000101.1 GCA_016793305.1 Planctomycetota bacterium | reverse complement strand
GCCTATTGTGACGCGCTGACGGTGCTTGAGGCTGCGGCGGGCAGGTTGCCGCCTGGGTACGAGTATCGCCTGCCGACGGAAGCCGAATGGGAGTACTGCTGTCGGGCCGGAACGACGACTGAGTACCATTACGGGTCGTCGCTGGACTGCGGGCAAGCGATGTTCCAATACAGCTACTTCACGAGCAACTTCTGTGGTGGGCCGGCACCATCGGTCGTGGGTAGCTATTCCCCGAATGCGTGGGGCCTCCACGACATGCACGGGAACATCGCGGAGTGGTGCCTCGATAGCTGGGACGGGACAGCCAACTACCCTGGGGGATCGGTCTTGGATCCATACGTGACAAGTGGACCGAACAGGGTTTGGCGTGGCGGCGGCTTTGGCAGTTCAACCGCTGGGTGTCGCTCCGCGTCCCGCAACTACTCGGCCCCTTCTGCTGGTGGGTCGTTGGTCGGGTTCCGGATAGTCTGTGCCCCTGTTCTGCCTTGAGCCTCGCGAAACTGGCGAGACTCAGCATGCTTCGCCGCGACCGCCTGCCCGAGCACCGCATCGGCCGCCACCGAGTAGCGCCGAACCATGCGCCCATCGGCGGGCCATGACTGCACCCGCGCTGCATCGTCGCTGGCCTCCAGCACGAGTTTGCGAGTCACCGGCCCGTTCGCCTGAGCCGTGTTCGTGCGCGGCGTTGCCGCTCGCCTTGTGGCTTGACAACGCCGTTCTGGCTGTGCAACATACTGCCTGCGAGTCGGTGCGCTAAACTGCACTGACGGTGTCACGCCAGCCGAGGATTCCGATGCACAGTGTTCGTGCTACGCCCCCTGGAGGGGAACGGAATCGGTATGCAGACTGCGAGTGGAGAAGCTAGAAGCGAGAGGCGGGCTCAAGGTTCTTCCCTTGTGCGGCAAGGCGAGGTGTCGGAGGTGCTTGGTGGCATCCCTTGGCGCCATTGCCGTCGGCTCCTGGAGCGCGGCGGACTAGAGGTCCTGGACGACGGGAAGCGGCGCTGGCTGGTGCGGCGCGCCGATTGGGAGCACTTCCTCCACCGGCTTCGCGGTCGGGGGGTGGCGGAGTGACCACCTTCCCTGTCGATGGCAGGATGCTCGACGTGCGTGCTCTCGCGCGCTCTCTCGGCATCGCCCAGGCCGAACTGGTGCGCGAGTTCCTCGACGATGGCGTTCCGTTGGTGCCGATCTCGGCCAAGCGGTGGCGCGTCGCCGAACCCGACTACGTCGCATGGCTTGATCGTCGCCGGGCGAAGGCGGCCGAAGCGGCTGCGCAACGTCGCCTGCGAATGGGCCACGTCGCCGGCAAGCCATCGCCTGCGTCCTCAGGCGAGCGCGTGAGGTTCAAGCGGTGAACCTACTGCGCTCGCTGCTCGACGTTCGTCGACGTGGCGGCCGGTTCGACCAACGAGAGAAGAGGATCCAGCACGCGGCCGGCTTCGTTGCGGAGGAGCATCGGCGAGACGTGTTCGTACCGCGCGCCGTCGCCACGGCCGGCGTGGCGAGTCAGTGCGTTGCGGATGTGCGTCGGCACGTTGTTGTCGGCGAGGATCGTGCGCAGCGTGTGCCGCATCGTGTGCGGGTGGAACCGTTCGCGCAGGCGCTCCGGCAGCGTGTCGCGGAAGCGGCGGAAGATGCCGTTGATGATCCCTTCGCGGCGCTCAAGGTCGCTGCGCGGGCGGTTGCCTTCCTTGCGTGGCCCGCGCGCCTCGCCGGCAGCAACGAGGTGGTCGCCGGGCTTGAGGTTCTCGACGAGGGGCCGCAGCACGGCGGCGAGCGGCTTCGTGATCGGCAGGTTGGCGACGTTCCGCTTGCCCTCGATCTGCCGCAGGATGCCGGCCGTCAGGTCGACTTGGCCGGCGGTGAGGCGGCACAGTTCGTCGCGGCGCAGGCCGGAGAACGCCAGCACGGCGACGAGGCGCCACGCGCGTTCCGTCGTTGGCCACGTCTGCGCGCGCATCGTGGTGAGGATCTCGGCGAGTTCGTCGGTGGAGTAGTGCTGCGCTTCCACCGGGCGCGTGGTGGGCCTCTCGATCTTGAGGAGCGGGGATGCGTCGGGGAACTGCTCGTTCCGGATCGCCACGTTGAACACGCGGCCGAGTACGCGCAGTTCCTTGGCGATGCGGAGTTCGCCGATCGGCTGTCCGCGCCAGCGCGTGGCCCGACGGTGCGCGATGAAGTCGCGGACGCGGGAGGTGGTGATCTCGTGCAGCGGGGATTCCGCGCCGAAGAACGCGCACAGGGTCACACAGCATTCGTCGTAGTCGCGCTTCGTCCCGGCCGACGGCGCCAGGTCGATGATCTGCTGGCAGGCTACGCGCAGCGTGATGAGCGACTTCCCGGCGCTGGCCTTGGCCCGTTGCAGGATGCGCACCGCTTCGGCGCTGGCTTCCTCGCGCGTCGTGTTCTTCCCGTAGACGCGGGCGCCGTCGACGCGGGGGCAGGCTTGGTAGCGGTGGCCGTGGCGCTCGGTCCAGCCGACGTACCGGCAGTTCTCTGGCGCCTTGCGCGGTCGGCCCGGACCGGCTTTTCCCCCCGCTTCTCGTGCAGTTTGGTGGCGAATCTGGTGGCGATTCTGTTCGTCCCCGGAAACGCCAGCTTTCTCAGTTTGGCCCATGGAGGCCAAGGTATGCAGGCAATGGCAGATTCGCAAGCGGTGAGTTTTCGCGAATCCACCGGACTGTCGATCCGGTGGTTGCGGGTTCGATTCCCGTCGTCCTCGCCAGATAGAACCCTCCGAACCTGCCTCACGGCGGACCTTCGGGGGGTTCTTCGTTTTCTGGGCAGGTGGCAGCCGGTGCCGGGCAGCTGGTGCCGGGCATGGGACGGCCAGGTCACCTCGGAGCGGGCGGCTTCCTTCCGGGGCAGCCGATCCCTCACTTCTTGGTGGCCAGCGACTTTTCGAGGCCGCTCGCGATCTCGGCGGCCTTCTTCTTCAGCGCTTCCTTGTCGGCGCCGGCGGGTGCCTTCAGCGTCACGCCGATCGCCGCGGTCCACTTGCCGTCCTTCTGCATCGCCGGAACGGTGACGTCGACGGCGTCTTTCTCGTCCAGCACGACCGTCTGGCCGCTCTGCATGGCCTGCACGTCCTCCTTGTCGGAGGGCTTGCCGAGCTTGTCGGCGGCGGTGCTCGCCACAGCGATCGGAGCGCTGGCGCCGGTCGGCTGCATGTGCACCGTCAGGCGCAGGATGTCGGGGTTGGCCTTGGCCACGGCCTCGATGGCCGTCTGTGCGGCGGCATCGACCTGTGACGAGGGCTCGACCTTCGCGGTGCAGCCGACGGCCAGCAGGGCGAACAGGAACGGAACGGCGAGGGTGGGGGTGCGCATGGTTCTCTCCGGGGCTTCCGCCCGCGAACCAACAGGCTAGCCACCACCGCGGTACCTCGCCACGTCCCGGCCTGACTCAGGCCCGCTTCTTCTTCTTGTTGCGGCGCTTCTGCGGATCCGACACGGAACCTTCCGGCGTCGACTCGGGCTGCTTCAGGGTCATCTCCAGCAGCACCTGCTGGCTGCGCACGGCCGGTTCGCCGTCGGCGCGCGCGATCCGTTCGCTCAGGCCGGTCGGCAGCACCCGCCGCGCCTTCACGTTGTCGGCCAGCGCCATGCCGAGCACCTCGTCGACGACGCGCTTCTTCAGTTCGGGGTCGAGGATCGGGGCCGCGACTTCGACGCGCCGGTCGAGGTTGCGGACCATCCAGTCGGCCGACGACAGGTAGACCTGCGGATTGCCGCCGTTCTCGAAGTAGTAGACGCGGCTGTGCTCGAGGTAGCGGTCGACGATCGCGACCACGGTGATGTTCTCCGACATGCCGGGCACGCCGGGGCGCAGGCAGCAGACGCTGCGCACGCACAGCTGCACGCGCACGCCGGCGCGCGAGGCCTCGTAGAGGGCGGTGATGACCTGCGGATCGGCGAGGTTGTTGAGCTTGGCGCGGATCCCGGCCGGCTTGCCCGCCTTCTTGTTGTCGATCTCGGTCTTGATCAGCTGCAGCAGCTTGTCGCGCAGCGTGAACGGTGCCACCAGCAGGTGCTCCATCTGCGGCACGCGCGTGTAGCCGGTGATCATGTTGAACGTCTCGGCGACCTCTTCCCCGAAGTCGGCGCGGCCGGTCAGGATGCCGATGTCGGTGTAGAGCCGCGCGGTCGCCGGGTTGTAGTTGCCGGTGCCGAGGTGGCAGTAGCGACGCAGGCTGCCGTCGTCCTCGCGCCGCACCACCAGCGTGCACTTGGCGTGCGTCTTCATGCCGACGATGCCGTAGACGACGTGCACGCCGGCCTGCTCCATGCGGCGGGCCCAGAGGATGTTCGCCTCCTCGTCGAAGCGCGCCTTCAGCTCGACGATCGCGGTCACCTGCTTCTTCTGCTGGGCGGCTTCGATCAGCGCCTCGACCATCACGTTCTTGCTGCCGGCGCGGTAGATCGTCTGCTTGATCGCGAGCACCTTCGGGTCGCGCGCGGCGAAGCGCACGAAGTCCTCGACGGTCGCGAACGACTCGTACGGGTGGTGCAGCAGGATGTCGCCCTCGCGGAGGTCGGCGAACATCTCGTCGGCGCCGTTCCAGCTCCACTGACGCCGCGGCGCGGCCGGGGCGTCCTTCAGGTCGGCCTGCTCGACCATCGAGTGCAGCTCGAGGATGCGGCCCATGTTGACCGGGCCGTCGCAGAAGTAGATGTCGTCCGTCTCGAGCCCGAAGGCCTTCTGGAAGCGGTCGATCACGTCCGGGTGCGCGCCGTGGTCGATCTCGAGCCGCACCGGCTCGCCGCGGCGGCGCTTCACGAGCTCCTTCTCGATCGAGCTCATCAGGTCCGTGCCCTGCACCTCGTCGACCTCCAGGTTGCTGTCGCGCGTGACGCGGAACGTGCTCGCGTGCACGACCTCGAGGCCGGGGAACAGTTCGCGCAGGTTCGCCTGCACGACGTCGGCGGTGAACACGTAGCCGCGTTGCCCGTCGAGCTCCGGCAGCCGCAGGATGCGCGGCAGGGTTCGCGGCACCTGCACGACCGCCATCCGGTAGGTGCGGCGCGGCTGCCGCGGATCGAGCAGCAGAACCACCAGGTTCAGCGACTTGTTCAGCAGCACCGGGAACGGGTGCGCCGGGTCGATCGCGAGCGGCGTCAGGATCGGGTAGACCTGCTTCTGGAAGTAGCCCTCGAGCCACTTCAGGTGGCTCGCGCCGAGCTGCCGCACTTCGCGGAACTCGATGCCGGCCTTGGCCAGTTCGGGCAGCAGCATCTCGCGCCAGGTGCGCTGCATCGTCGTCGTGAAGGCGCGCGCGTCGGCGCGAACGCGCTCGAGTTCGTCCTGCGGCTTGATGCCGTCCGGGTTCTCGCCCTGCAGGCCGGCGTCGACCAGTTCCATGACGCCGGCGACGCGGATCTCGAAGAACTCGTCGAGGTTGGTGCTGGCGATCGCCAGGAACTTGACCCGCTCCAGCAGCGGGTTGGTCGGGTCCTGGGCCTCCTCGAGCACGCGGCGGTTGAACGCCAGCCAGGACTGCTCGCGGTTCACGAACAGGGTGGTGCGGTCGAGCTGGGCCAGCGGCGTGCTCGGTGCCACCTGCAGCGCCGGTGCGACCGGGACCGTCACCGCCGGTAGCAGCGGAGTGTTGGTGTCAGGTGGAGTGGGCTGCGTCACGTTGCTCGGGGCGCCGGCGAGTGGTGCCGGCTGGGCCGCATCGGGCTGGCGATGCTGGCGACTGAGGCTCTGGTCGTCGTGCATGCGGGCTGGCTGCAGCTCGGGGAAGTCGGTCATCGGGGGCCTCGCCGGATATCGGCCCACCATTCGACCGGGCCTCGGTCGGGTTGACCATCGTCGACGAGAACTTTCCCCATGGGTGGCGTGGCCACGTGTATGGAGTCGGACAAGATTCTGTCAAGAAACGACTTGCGGACATCGATCGAGTGCTTCGACCCGGCCTCGGGAGCGCCGGGCATGGCCCCCTTGCCCCTGGTTGGGAAGGTGCCCCGGTCGCACACGGGCGGTTCGCTAGACTCCGGCCTGCCCCGGCGTCCTCCCATGCTCCGCCCCGCCTCCTTCGTCCTCTCCCTGCTCGCGGGCACGTTCGCCACAGGTTCGTCGGGGCACCTTGCCGCCCAGGCCCCGTCGCCCTCCGGTGGGGAGGTGAGCTGGGGGGAGGCCGCCGACCTCCTGGTCGCGCAGGCTCGCGAACGCACCCTCGCGGCCTGCCGGGAGCGGCAGATCGACCTGCCGGCCGAGTTCCTGGCCTGGATCGACAGCGACCCGCAGCTCGCGAAGTCCGTCTATGGGTGCCGCGCCGAGCCATTGCCGGTGCTGCTGGCACTGCGTTCGCTCGAGCTCGACCTGGGCGCGGACGTGGTTCGGCGCGACTATCGGCAGCTGGCGCTCGCGTTCGCGATCCAGGGATCGTACGCGGGGCCTCGCGACCGGGCTCTCGACTGGAACGACGGCGCCGACGAAGCGCCCGGGGCGGCGCTGCCGGACGTGCGCCCGCGTCCGCCGCTCGTCCTGACGATCCCGGGGGATCCACGCGTGCGCGTCGACACGAAGGATCCCTCGCGGCCGCGCGATCGGGACGACCACATCGTCGACTTCCTCGAGGACCACGCGCCGATCGAGGTCGACGAGCCGTTCGAGGAACTGCCGCCGCTCGAGTACGACGAGGCCGGGCGGGCGAAGCCGCGCGGCAAACCGGTGAAGAGTGTGCGCAAGGTCCGTCGGCCGCTGGTCGCCGCCGACGTGATCGCGTCGGCGGAGCTGCAGGCCGAGTTCCACGCCTACATGGCAGCACACGGCCATCCCGACGTGAAGGTCGACTGTGGCGATCGGGCCGTGCACTGGTTCTCCCAGGCTGCGGTCGACGAAGACGGCCTGCGCAAGCGCATCGCGGCCGCGCACGAACTGTTCTTCACCGCCTACCGCAACAAGGGCCGCATGCCGGCCGCACGCGATCAGGCACCACCGGCCGCCGAGTCGATGGCTTGGTACGTGCGCAACGACCGCCACGCGTTCCCGCCGGACGTGCGCGCCGAACGCCGCTGGCCGCGCTTTCCGCTGCAGGCGCCGTGGCCGCTGCTGCTGATGCTCGCCGCCGACGACCAGCCGCTGCGCGAACGCGAGGCGATCTGGGCCGCGTTCCGCGATCGCGGCGAGCTGAAGACC
>JAEUHU010000084.1 GCA_016793305.1 Planctomycetota bacterium | reverse complement strand
CTCAGTGCGCGTGCTGCTCTTCGAGGAAGCGCTCCACCTCGATCGCCGCCATGCAGCCCGAACCTGCGGCGGTGATCGCCTGGCGGTAGTAGCTGTCCTGGCAGTCGCCGGCGGCGAACACGCCGGGCACGTTGGTCGCGGTCTTGCCGGGCACCGTCTGGATGTAGCCCTTGTCGTCCATCTTCAGCGTGCCACGGAACAGCTCGGTGTTCGGCTGGTGGCCGATCGCGAGGAACAGGCCGTCGGCGGGCACCTTGCGCTTCTGGTTCGACTTCGTGTCGGTCAGCTCGAGGCCGTTGACCTTGCCCGCCTTGACGTCGAGCACGTCGCTGACCGTGGTGTTCCAGAGCACTTCGATCTTCGGGTTCTTCAGGGCGCGGTCCTGCATGATCTTCGAGGCGCGCAGCGCGTCGCGGCGCACGCACAGGAACACCTTGCTCGCGTACTTGGTGAGGAAGTTCGCTTCTTCGCACGCCGAGTCGCCGCCGCCGACCACGTAGACGACCTTGTTCTTGAAGAAGAACCCGTCGCAGGTGGCACACGCCGACACGCCGCGGCCCTGCAGCGCCTTCTCGTTCGGCAGGCCGAGGTAGAGCGCGCTGGCGCCGGTCGAGACGATCAGCGTCTGCGTCTCGAAGGTCATGCCGTTCTCGGTGGTGACCGTGAACGGGCGCTTCTTCAGGTCGACGGTCGACGCGAACTCGTCGTGCACCACGGTGCCGAAGCGCTCCGCCTGCGCCTTGAACTTCTCCATCATCTCCGGGCCCATCACGCCCTCGGGGAAGCCCGGGTAGTTCTCGACCTCGCTGGTGATCGTCAGCTGGCCGCCGGGTTGGCGGCCGGTCAGCAGCACGGGCGCCAGGTTGGCGCGGGCGGCGTAGATCGCGGCGGTGTAGCCGGCGGGGCCGGAACCGAGGATGAGGGTCTTGAGGACTTCGGTCATGGCGGAGTGGAACGGGGGGCGGCGCATGCTACGAGGTCGGCCAGCCCAGTTCCCGCCTCCGTTGCACGGTCCGACGGTTCCTGGACAGGTCAGCGCTTCGGCTGGCTGAGTTCGTGCAGCCGGATGCGGTCGTAGTCGGCCGGCAGAAGCTCGCGCGGCTCGAACTGTTCGCGGTGGAAGTCGGCCTCGGTGGCGCCCTCACGCTCCACCTCGACTGCGTTGCAGGCCGCGGAGGCGACCAGGTCCACGACCAGTTCGCCGTACTCGCGCACCACCACGAACGTCGCCTTCTGGCCACCTTGGTTCGGGTCGCGCACGTGCACGTGGAACGCGCTGCCGACCGCCGACGCCCCGTCGATGCACAGCGGCTCGCCGGCGGCAGCACTCTCCCAGGGCAGGCTCGGGATCACCACCGCGGACTCGCGCGTCAGCAGCCGGCGGCAGCCGTTCTCGTCGTGGCTGCGGAGCGCCTGCTGGAACGCCGCGAAGGTGGCCGTCGCTGCGCGCGCAGGTGCTTCGGCGTCGGCGCAACCTGGGGCCAGCAGGGCCTGTACCAGCAGCAGGATCGGCAGCACTCGCATGACCGGTCCATCGGCTCGGGCGGGGTGCGACTGGAGTGGAACCGCCGATGCGATCGGCGAATCGGCGGCGGGCCCGGGCGGTGCGCCGGCTTCTCCAGGATGGCGGTCGGTGCCGGCCTGGCGATACTGGCGCGATGCTCCGCTCGTCGTGTGCCGCCGATGGCGGGAAGTGGCCCAGCGCGCGCTCGGGCACGGTGCTGTGGCTCCTGCTGGCGCTGCTGGCGCGGTTGCCGGCGCAGCAGGGCGAGCGTGTGCCGACGTTCCTGCGCGTCGAGGACCACCTGGGGCGACCGCTGGTCGGCGCCGAGGTCACCTTCGCCGGGGGCCATCCGCATCTCGGGCTCGAAGGGGCCGCGACCGACCAGTGGGTCGTGCAGAGCGACGCGCGCGGCCGCGCCCAGGCGAAGCTGCAGCCGGGCCTCTGCTACGTCGCGTGGGCGATCGGGCCGGTCGACGGCGACGGGGCGCGTGCGGTGTCGCCGGTCGCGGCGTGGTTCGGGGCCGGCGCGTTGGTGACGTTGCGCTGCGAACCACCGGCTCACGGCCCCCAGCTCGTGCTCACCGGCACCGAGGCGTGGACGGCACACGGGCCGCTGCGCTGGGTGCTCGGCACCCCGCAGCCGGGACCCGAGTTCGCCCTCGAATCGGCGAATGGCGCGCTGCGGCTGCCGTTCCCGGCATTCGACCCGGGCCTGTTCGTCGAGGTTCGGACCGCCGACGACCAGCCGCTGCTCGTCGTGCCTGCCAACACCGAGCGCCTCGAAGTGCCGCCGCCGCAGCGGGTGCGAGTGCGGGTCGCCCACGGCGACGGCACGCCCGCTCCGGGCGTGCGCCTGCGGCAGCGCATCGCCCGCGTGCCGATGTGGAACACCGACGGCGGCCGCACCGTCACCGCCGACCGGTGGCGCGACCTCGGTGTGACCGACGCCGAGGGGCGTTGCGTGGTCACCGTCGCATACGCGAGCGATCCGCTGCGCTCGCCGGGCTCGAGCGACCTCGTGCTGTTCGCGTTCGCCGAAGGGCGGGCTGCAGTCTGTGGCGGCGTCTGGCGTCTGTTCGTCCGGGAGAACGGCGCGCGCGTCCGGAACCACGCGGGCGACGAACTCGCATTCGTGCTGCCCGAGCCGTCGCCGTTGGTCGGCAGCCTCGGACCGGCGGCGCGTGGTGCCCGTGTGCAGCTCGACGTGGTCGGCAAGCTCGACGTCGAGAACGGCAGTTATCGCCACGATCCGCGCAGCTACCACACGGTGGTCGGGGACGACGGATCGTTCGCGTTCGCGACGGTCCCGGCCGACGTGCACTCGCTGCGTCTCGTGGTGGTGGAGAGGAACGGTCCGCCGCTCCTGTTCCCGAGTTCGCCCGAGCGGGTGTTGCCGCAGCTGCAGGGCCTCGACGCGCTGACGTCGCTCGGTGAGCTGCAGGTCCGGGTCGCCACCGACTTCGGGGCGCCAGCGCGTGGACTCGTCGTGTTCCTGGTGCCGTACGAGCGCATGGCGATGCTGGTGCGCGACTCGCTGTTGCGCCTGCCGCTCGACGCGCGGGGCGAGACGAGCGCGCGCGTGCCGTGCGGTCGATGGCTCGTGGTGGCGCTGGACGCGACCGGATCGGCGACCGAGGTGGTGCAGGTCGGTGAGGGCCGGGTCACGTCGAGCCTGACGCTGCAGCCGCTCGTGCGGGCCCGTTTCGAACTGCGCGACGAGCAGCAGCGGCCGGTCGCCGGGGCGCGGGTGCGTGCCTCCGGCACGTCGATGCGCGGCGACGACGAGCCGCTGCAGAACGTGCTGTACGCGTTGCGATCGCGCTGGACGCGCGACTTCGCGGCGCTGCGCAGCGGTCCGGACGGCCGCGTCGAGGTGCCGTTCGTCGGGATCCCCGGGGTTGCGCAGAAGGTGCGCATGCAGGCCGAGGGTGCCGAGGCGGTGTTCGAGGGGGAACTCGCCGAAGTCGAGGGCTGGACGACGCTGCGGCCGCGCTGAGCCGTCGGAGTTCGCCTGGGCCGCAGGCCCGGTGGCGCTCCGCTGGTTGGAGGCTTGCCACGGCCGGGTTCGGCGCGGTATCCCCTCGCCCGATGGCCGAATCGCTCCGTTCCCTGCCCGGCGTCTGCGACGTCGACTACCTGCGTGGCAGCGCCGCTGCTGCCGATGCCGCACCCGACGTGCTGCTCGAAGTGGCACACGGAGCCACGCGCGCCGCCGACTTCGACACGCTGCGGACGCAACTGCGTGGTCGCTACGACGACGGCCTGCGCGACTTCTTCTTCGTCAACACCGACGTCGGCGCGCCCGAGCTCGCCGCCGCCGTGGCGCAGCGCATCGTGCAGACGCAGCCGCGCCGCACGGTACTGGTGGTGCGCTGCCGGATCCCGCGCACCTTCGTCGACTGCAACCGTCGTGTCGACCGCGACAGCGTGCCGAAGGCGTCGAAGGCCGGCGAGATGACGCCCGGCATGCCGCCGTGGGTGCAGGAGCCCGCCGACCAGCAACTGCTGCTCGACCGCTACTTCGCCTACCGGGCGGTGGTCGAAGCGGCGTTCGGCAGCGTGCTGCCGGGTGGCCTCACGCTGTTCGTGCACACCTACGCGCCGCGCAGCATCGACGTCGCCGTCGACGAGCACATCGGCAGGAACCTGCGGGCCGCCTACGCCGCCGACCGGATCGGCAGCTGGCCGCTGCGCGCCGGTGTCGACCTGATCACGCACGACCCCGACGGACGCGAGCTCGCGTCGCCGGTGCTCGCCAAGCGTGCCGCGGCCGAGTTCGCCGCCGCCGGCTTCGACGTGGTGCAGAACGGCACCTACGCGCTGCACCCGGTGACGCTGGCGCATTCGTTCGCGGTGCAGCGACCCGAGAGCACGCTGTGTCTCGAGGTGCGGCGCGACCTTTTGTTGCGCGAGTTCACGCCGTTCGTCGAGCTGTTCCCCGAACCCGCCGCCGTCGCACGGGCCGCGGCGCCGCTCGCCAACGCGGTGTTGACGACGCTGCGTTGAGGGCGCGGCGAGCGTGGCCTGCGCGGCGTGGAGCGCCCGCCTTCGCGACGCCAGATGCCCCGAGTTCCACGTCCGTGGTTCCGCCGTGGCCCGCGCCGCGGCAGAATCCGCCAGCGTGAGCGAACCCGAGCCTGCCGGGCCGACCGAGCCGAACGCCCCGACGCCGTCGGGGCCCACGTCGAAGCCGCCGCGGCGCCGCCGCCAGCGCCGCGCTCCGCGGCCGGTCGGCACCTCGCCGAGCAACCTGCTGCCGGCTCCGGACGCGCTGCCGATGCGGCTCGGGGCGGTCGGCTACGGTGCCGGCGGCGTGCGCGAACACGCGACCATCGACCTCGCCGGCATCGAAGCGCTGCGGCGCGACAGCAAGGTGGTGTGGGTCGACGTGGTCGGGCTCGGCGACGTGCCGCTGCTGCGGCGCCTCGGCGAGCTGTTCGGTTTGCACCGCCTCGCCCTCGAGGACGTCGTCAACGTCACCCAGCGCGCCAAGGTCGAGGACTACGGCGACCACCTGTTCGTGGTCGTGCGCATGGTCGACGCCAGCAACCATGCCGAAACCGAGCAGTTCGCGCTGTTCCTCGGCGTCGACTTCGTGCTGACGTTCCAGGAACGACCGGGCGACTGCTTCGGCATGGTGCGCAACCGCCTGCGCGACCCGAACGGGCAGATGCAGAAGCGCGGCGCCGACTACCTCGCCTACGCGCTGCTCGACGCGGTGGTCGACGCCTACTTCCCGCTGCTCGAGAAGCACGACGGCCGGCTCGAAGCGCTCGAGCACACGGTGCTCGACGGCTCGGCCTCGGCGAGCGTGCTGCCGGAGCTGCACGGCGTGCGGCGCTGCCTGCTCGACCTGCGGCGCGCGGTCTGGCCGCTGCGTGAAGCGGTGAGTTCGCTGGCGCGCGGCGAGAACCGGCACTTCTCGGCCGACGTCATGCCCTACCTGCGCGACGTCGCCGACCACGTGGTGCAGCTGATCGATCTGGTCGAAGGCCACCGCGAGCTCAGTGCGAGCCTGCTCGAGCTGCACCTGTCGATGGTGAACCACAAGCTCAACGAGGTCATGAAGCTGCTGACGGTGATCTCGACGATCTTCATCCCGCTGACGTTCCTGGTCGGCGTCTACGGGATGAACTTCAAGTGGATGCCGGAGCTGGAGGAATGGTGGGGCTATCCGCTGTGCCTGCTGGTGATGCTGGTGACGGCGCTGGCGATGCTGCGCTGGTTCAAGAAGCGCGGCTGGCTGTGAACGGGCGCCCGTTCACCGGCACCTGACGAAACGCACGCCGGGCGGGCGGCTATCCTGCGGCCATGGGGTGTGCTCCTCGAGACGTGTGGCTCGTCGCGCTGACGCTCGTCGCTGGCCTGCGGGCCCAGCACACGGCGTCCACCGATCCGGGCCCGCGCCAGAAGGTCGTGCTCGTGCGCGATGCCGAGACCGGCCTGCCGCTGCCGGGCGTGCGGGTTCGCCTCGGGCGGGTGGAGCGGGAGGCGCCCTACCTCGTCGACGGCTGGCTGCAGCGCTTCGGAATCCGCCCGACCACGCCGCGGGTCGTGCGCAGCGATCCGGACGGCCGGCTCGTGCTGCACGGAGCGGATGCCGAGGCCGAGTGCGAGCTCGGGCCGGACTTCGTGAGGGTCGGCGAGCGCACGGAACAGGACCAGCTCGTCTGGGTGGTGCAGCGGACCGAGCACCACGCCGTGCTGGTGGTCGACGCGGCCGGCAAGCCGGTGAAGGGCTTCCCGGTGCGGAACGAACGCACCGGGGACGTCGTGGTGAGCGACGAGTTCGGCGTCGCGCGGTTCGCGCCGCACGGCTTGTTCGGACGCCTGCGCGCGGACCCTCGGCCTGTCACGTTCGTGCCGGCCCACTGGATCGGTCCCCTGGACGCGCCGGTCCGCACTGAGGCCGCACCGGGACGCATGGCGCGTCTGCAGTTGCCGCCCCAGGTCACGTTGCGACTGCGGTTCCTGCGGCACGGTGTGCCGACGGCGGTCGCGATGGATGCCGCCTGGCTGACGGCGCCGGCCGAGACGTCGCTGTGGAGCTCGCGCTCCGAGATGTTGGTGGACGCACCGCGCCGCATCGCGCCGGTGACGTGTCGCGGCATCGAGGTCGGGCCGATCGGCAGGACCGGCGAAGTGCGTGGCGAAGTGCAGATCGGGCGCTTGCGCCTGCCGTTCGCCGCCTTGGCGCGGCCCGGTGGCCCGCCCGTGCTGGAGGTGGACCTCGAGACGGATCCGCCACGACCGCGGCTGCTCGGCCGGGTGCACACCACGAACGGTGCGGTGCCGATGCGCGTCCGGATCGGGGCGCGCACGGAGGCCGGCGGGTTCGAGGACGAAGTCGAAGTCGGCCCCGACGGCCGCTTCGTGGCCGGGTTCGACGCACGCTGGCTTCGCGGCACCGAACTGCGCTCCGTCTGGGTCGACGGCATCGGCGGGACTCAGGGGCTGGCCGCGGAACGCACACTGGTCGAGCCGCTGCACAACGGCCCGATCGAGCTCGGCGAGTTCTCGTTGGTGCCCCACGAACCGGTGATCCGCGGTCGGGTCGTCGACGCCCGCGGGCAGCCACTGCCGCAGGCCCCGGTGACCGTGCTCGGTCCGTCGGTCGACGGGGGCACCGTCGAGCGCGCCTTGGTCGCCGACGGCGACGGCCACTTCGAATTGGTCGGGCCCTGGTTCCGCGATGCGCGCGGCGAGATCGCGCCGGGGAGTGCAAGCGCCTTCGTGCCGCTGGTGCGGCAGGGGCGGATCGTGGCGGTGGACCAGTCACCCTTGTTGGTGTCGCCCATCATGCCTGCATCGCCCGATCTCCAACTGGTCGTGCCGGACCTCCCGACTGGAGCGTGTGCCGTCGTCGTGCACGGGGCGCCGCTGTCTTGGCGTTCGTTGCTGCAGGCGCGCTTGGTCGTGCAGGGCAGCGAACTCGCGCTCTACGACGATCGGTTGGTGCACGGCCGCGAGGCCAGCGCCTGGCAGCGGGGCGACTTCAAGGTGCCTGCCGGCCGCGGTCGGCTCCGCATCGCTTGCGCGAACCACCTGATCCACGAGCAGGAGGTCGAGATCCTGCCGACCCGGCCGAGTGACCCCGACCATGTCCAGGTCCTGT
>JAEUHU010000044.1 GCA_016793305.1 Planctomycetota bacterium | reverse complement strand
CGCGGCGAACGCATCCTCGCCTGCGCCCCGTCGAACGTCGCCGTCGACAACCTCGCCGAGCGCCTGCTGCGCGCCGGCCTGCGCATCGTGCGCCTCGGCCATCCCGCGCGCGTGCAGGCGAGCGTGCGCGACGTGTCGCTGGCCGCGCTGGTCGCCGACGCGCCCGAGCAGAAGCTGCTGCGCGACATCAAGCGCGAGGTCGAACAGGGCCTGCGCGCGGTGCACCGGGCGAAGAGCCGGCAGGACCGCTTCGCCGCGCGCAACAGCGTGCGCGCGCTGCGCGGCGAACTGCGCCAGCTCGAGGGAGCCATCACGAAGGGCCTGGTCGACGGCGCCGAGGTCGTGCTGGCGACCACCACCGGGGCCGCCAGCGAGTTGCTGACGACCCGGCCGTTCCATCGCGTGGTGATCGACGAGGCGGCGCAAGCGCTCGAGGCCGCGTGCTGGATCGCGCTGCCACACGGTGGGCGCTGCGTGCTCGCGGGCGACCATCGCCAGCTGCCGCCGACCATCCAGTCCGAGGAAGCGGCGCGCGGCGGGCTCGCGCGCACGCTGTTCGAGCGGCTGATGGAGTCGAAGGACGGCGCGCGGCTCGGCCGCATGCTGCGGGTCCAGTACCGCATGCACGAGCGCATCATGGCGTGGCCGTCGGCGACGCTGTACGGCGGGGCCCTGCAAGCGGCAGAGAGCGTTCGTTCGCACCTGCTGACCGACCTGCCCGACGTCGCGACCAACGAGTGGACCAGTGAGCCACTGTGCTTCGTCGACACCGCCGGGGCCGGCCACGACGAGAGCGACGGCGACGACGAAGGCAGCAAGAGCAACCCAGGCGAAGCCGAGCTGGTGGTGCGCATCGTCACGGCGTTGCGCGAAGCCGGCGTGCCGGCGTCGGCGATCGCGGTGATCACGCCCTACAACGCGCAGGTGCAGCTGCTGCGCTCGCGCCTCTGCGGCGACGAAGGGCTCGAGATCGGCACCGTCGACGGCCTGCAGGGGCGCGAGAAGGAGGCCGTCGTCGTGTCGCTGGTGCGCAGCAACGAAGCGGGCACGGTCGGCTTCCTCGCCGAGCTGCGGCGGCTCAACGTGGCGCTGACGCGCGCACGACGGCACCTGACCGTGGTCGGCGACAGTGCGACCCTGGCGCACGATCGCGACCTGCGCCAGCTGGTCGACCACCTGCAGGCGCACGCCTGCTACCGCAGCGCGTTCGAGCTCGGCTGACTTCCGCTCGTTCGCCGCGCGCCGTCGTCACTTCGACGCACCCGGCTTCGGGTCGGTCGGCGGCTTCGCGTCTTCTGCCGCATCGGCCCCACCGGCCGGCTTCGCCATCGTGCCGAACAGCGCCAGCTCGCACATCGGATGCGCGAACATCGTCTCGTGGTCATGCTCGACGCCGGTCGCTTCGACGAGGCGCCAGCCGAACGCATAGCCGCGCACCGTCGCCAGCGTACGCGCCGTCCAGTAGAGCCCGAGGCCTCGCTGGTGCCGGCCGCTGCCCTGCGCCATCGCTTCGTTGCTGGTGTCGAACCACTCGTCCTCGTGGTCGTCGCCGGTGCCGAGATACAGCGTCAGTGGAGCCGCGAGGTAGGCGCGCAGCCGCGCTTCGTCGGCGAGTTCCTTCGGCAG
>JAEUHU010000005.1 GCA_016793305.1 Planctomycetota bacterium | reverse complement strand
GCCGAGGCGCTGGCCATCCTCGCCCCCGACCATCCGCTGAATCGCGCCTACCGGCAGACCTCGACCTACTGGGAGATGGTCTACGGCATGGCCAAGCACGGCGTCGTCGCCACCGAGTTCCTGCTCGAGAGCAACGGCGAGGGCCTGCTGCTGTTCGCGCGCGTCGAGCCGTATCTGGCGGCGATCCGGGCCAAGACCAGCCCGCGCGCCCTGATGAACGCCGAGTGGATCGCCGGGTCGTGCGACCTCGCGAAGGCGATCATGACGACGTTCCGCGGCCGCATCGCGGCGAAGCACGGCACGAAGTGACCACCCGGTCGCGCGCGCGACCCCGTTGCCGCCGCGGCGTTCCTCGCTAGCCTCGCGGCCCGAATGTCCTCCGGGTGGTTAGAGGAGCACGGCGAGAACGTGCTGCCGCGGCTGCGCAAGCGCGGCGCCGAGCTCTGGCGCGGTGCGGCGGTGTCGCTGCGCAGCCCCGCACGCGACCGCTGGACGGCGACGGTGGCCGACAGCGGCCGCACGTTCGTCACCGAGCTGCGCGACGTCACCGACGTGGCGGCGGCGTGGCTCGCGTGCGATTGCGGCGCCGACGAGATGGCCGGCATTTGCGAGCACCTGTGGGCGTCGCTGCTGGCGATCGAGTCGGCCGGCAAGAAGGGGGGGCCGCCGCGGGCGGTCCTTCCGGCCACGGCAGCGGCGCCGGTGGTGGAGGGCGAAGACGACGACTTCGGCCTCGCGGCGGAGGACGCCGACCACGCTGGACCGGCCACGCCGCCGGGCGCCGCATCGGGCCAGCGCGGCCCTCGTGCCCCGGCCGGGTTCGCACCGGGTGGGCCGTCACCGGGGCACGGCAGCCTCGGGGGCAGCGGGGCCGGCGATTGGCGCCAGCGGGTGAGCCGCGTCACCGAGGCGGCGCTCGGCCAGGCCGAGCCGGCCCTGCCGATGCCGGTGGTCGAATACCACGTCGCCACGCCGACGCTGGTCAGCGAGCCGGGCTTCACGGTGCGCCTCGTGCTGCGCCCGAAGAAGCAGGACGGCACGCTCGGCGTGCCGCGCACGACGCAGCTGCGGCAGAAGCAGCTCGCCGCCCTGCCCACGGTCGATCGCGACCTCCTGCAGCGCATGCTGCGCGACCGCAACTTCGCGCTCGGCTTCTACGCCGCCGAGTTCGGCACCGCCGACCTCGAGCTGGCCGTGCCGTGGCGCGTGTCGCCGCGGTTGTTGCCGGAGGTGCTCGACCTGCTGAACGAATCGCAGCGGCTCTACCTCGACCTGCCCGACGGTTCGACCAAGCCGCTCCACTGCGACCACCAGGAGCCGTTCTGCTTCGAACTGTCGCGCGTGCCGGCACCGCAGGGGGCTGCCTCGACCATCCTGCGGGGCGCCTTCCGCCGCGGCCACGAGACGCTGGCGCTGGTCGACGTGCTCGACCTCGACTGTGGCGTCGTCGTGCGGGGCGATCGCCTGCTGCGCATCGACACCTGCGGTGCTGACGACCTCGTGCGCGACCTGCGCACGCGCGGGCCGATGGTCGTGCCGAACGGCGAACTCGCCGAGATGCTGGCGACGATGTCGGCGGTGCCGGGCTCGGCCCGGTTCCTGGCGCCGCTGCTGGCCGAACAGGAACTCGGCAAGCCGATCGCGGTGGTGCCGATCACCTGGCCCAAGGACCCGAACGCGCCCGAGCTGCTGGCGCAGTTGCAGTTCGACTACGGCGGCGAGCTGATCGCCGCCGACGAGCCGAAACCGCTGGTGCCGGCAGGAGGCCTCGTGCTGCGCCGCGATCCCGAGGCCGAGACCGCGGTGTTGGCGGTGCTGCAGGAGGCGGGGCTGCGCTCGGTCGGGCCGCCGGGCACGCGCGGGCACTACGCGTTCCTGCGCGAGGAACTGGCGAACGTCGTGAAGGCGCTTTCGAGGGCCGGCGTGCGCGTGCTGGCACGCGGCCAGAAGGTGCGCAACTTCGAGAGCGCCACGACCCAGGTGGCATCGGCGATCGACTGGTTCGCGGTCGACGGGCAGATGACGTTCGCCGGCGCCACCGCGAGCCTGCCCGAGCTGCTGCGCCGCAAGGCCACGCCCGAGGGCTTCGTGGAACTCGGCGACGGTTCGTTCGGCGTGCTGCCGCAGCAGTGGTTGCGCCGCCTCGACACGCTGCGCGCGATGGGGGCGACCCAGGCGAGCGGCGGCGATGCGGCCGAAGGCCAGGACGGAGCCGGCGCCGAGCCGGTGCCGACGATCGGCGCCTTGCGCGTGCCGAACACACGGGCGCTGCTGCTCGATGCGCTGCTGACGGAGCTCGAGGAGACGCAGGTCGACGTCGACGAACGCTTCGCCACGATGCAGCAGCGTGCGGCGTCGTTCCGCAGCGCGCAGCCGGCGAACGCACCGCCGGGCTTCCGCGGTCAGCTGCGCCCGTACCAGCAGCAAGGCCTCGGTTGGCTGCACTTCCTGCGCGACTTCGGCCTCGGCGGCTGCCTCGCCGACGACATGGGGCTCGGCAAGACGGTCCAGGTGCTGGCGCTGCTGGCCGGCGAACACGGCCCCGGTGGCGGCGCCGAAGCGCCGAGCCTGCTGGTGGCGCCGCGCAGCCTGATCGGCAACTGGGCGGCCGAAGCGGCGAAGTTCGCACCGGGGCTCGCGGTGCTCGACTTCAGCACCGGCGATCGGTGGGAGACACACGGACGCGACCGGCTGGCGAAGGCGCAGCTGGTGCTGACCACCTACGGCTCGTTGCGCAACGACGCGCCACGCTTCGCCGAGCTCGGCCTGCGCTTCCACCACGTCGTGCTCGACGAGGCGCACGCGGTGAAGAACAGCAACAGCCAGAACGCGAAGGCCGTGCGCCTGCTGGCCGCGCGCCATCGGCTGGCACTCAGCGGCACGCCGGTCGAGAACCACTTCGGCGAGCTGTGGTCGCTGTTCGAGTTCCTGAACCCGGGCATGCTCGGGCAGCTGTCGGGGTTCCGTTCGCTGTTCGGCAAGGGCACGGCCAAGGAGGCCTCTGCCGAGAGCCGCGCGCTGGTGCAGCGGGCCCTGCGGCCGGTGCTGCTGCGGCGCACCAAGGCACAGGTGCTGCACGACCTGCCGGCGAAGGTCGAGCAGACGCTGTTCTGCACGCTGGAGGGCACCGCGGCGCAACGCTACGCGCAGCTCGCCGAGCACTTCCGCGGCTTGTTCGCCGGCGGCGACGCGTTCGACGGCCGGCAGAACTTCGTGCTGCTGCAGGGCCTGTTGCGGCTGCGCCAGGCGGCCTGCCACGAGGGCCTGATCGATCCGCAGCGGAGCCACGAGAGCAGTGCCAAGCTCGACGTGCTGCTGCCGGCCCTCGAGCAGATCGCCGAGGAAGGGCACAAGGCGCTGGTGTTCTCGCAGTTCACGACGCTGCTCGACCTGATCGAGCCGCACCTGCAGGCGCGTTCTCTCGTCTACGAACGGCTCGACGGCAGCACCCAGAACCGCCCGGCGCGCGTGAAGCGCTTCACCGAGGATCCGGACTGCAAGGTGTTCCTGATCAGCCTGAAGGCCGGCGGCACCGGGCTGAACCTCGTCGCGGCCAGCTACGTGTTCGTGCTCGATCCGTGGTGGAACCCGGCCGCCGAGCTGCAGGCGATCGACCGCGCGCACCGCATGGGCCAGCAGCGCACGGTGCATGCGTACCGGATCGTCTGCAAGGGCACGATCGAGGAGCGCGTGCTCGAGCTGCAGGCGCAGAAGCGCCAGCTGACCGAGGCGGTGCTCGGCGACGACCGTTCGCTGCTGCAGGACCTGTCGAAGGACGATCTGGCGCTGCTGCTCGGGTGAGCCTCACCGCCGCCGCAGCAGCGTCAGCGCCTCGATGTGCTCCGTGTGCGGGAACAGGTCGCACAGCTCCACCGCTTCGACCGCGTAGTGCGGATCCAGCGCCGCCAG
>JAEUHU010000585.1 GCA_016793305.1 Planctomycetota bacterium | reverse complement strand
CAACACGGTGCGCGCCTGGTGGTTCGAGAACGAGAAGCAGGTCGTGCATCCACCGCTCGCCGGCCGCGGCCCGGAACTCGGCAAGGAGCTGCTCGAACGCATCGCCGCGCGCTGCCGGACCGACGGCGTGCGCCTGCTGGTTGCACTGCTCGGCGAGGACCCGGCCCCCTATGCGCTCGACGTGCTGCACCACGCCGAACGGCAGGGCATCGCCGTCCTCGACCTCGCCAGCCGCTACCGCGAACGGCTTGCCGCAGACCCCTCGCTGCAGGCGAAGTGGTTCCGCGGCCACATGACGCGCGAAGGCAACCAGTGGGTCGCCGAGCAGGTCGCCGCGGTGCTGCGCGCACCTCGCTGAAGCCACCCGGCGCGCGGCGGCCGCAGCTACTTGTCGCTGCGGCGCGCGAACCGCAGGTCGAAGCGCTCGCGCAGCCGCTGGCCGTCGAGCTCGGTGATCCACTCGAAACGGTCGAGGGCGCGCACACACGCGGTGACCAACGGCATCCACTGCTGCAGCTGCTCGATGTCCCGCATCGTGCCCATGGCCTCGAGCCAGCGTGAGCCCCCGTCCAGCGCAGCAGCCAGATGGTCGCTGCGCCACGACTGCCAGTCGACGCGGCGACCTTCGGTCGACACTGGCGCTGGCGACGCATCGCGCAGCCGGCCGATCAGGTCGCGCGACAAGCCGAGGTCGGTCGAGAAGACGAGCACGCCGTCACAGACGAGCCAATGCGGTGAGAAGTCCGCGTCGATCCCCTCGCCGAACGGAGCCGGCAGCAAGCCGAGCCGCAGCGCCTGGGTCGGCACCCCGAGCCCGAGATCCTTCGGCTCCCACAGCACACCGTCGGCGTCCACCAGGTCGCCGATTCGCAGCCCGAGCTCCCGCAGGAACTGCTGGCCGTCCTCGCCTTCGCCCAACACGGCGAGCACGGCGAACGCCGCGAACGGCATCGGCCCCTTCGTCCAGCCGGGCGCACCGCGGAACGACGCGGCGCGGGCGACGAACGCGGTACCGCCACCGAACACCGCCGACGACTCTCCGCCCAGGAACTCGTGCAGTCCGGTCACGTCGATCGGCGGCACCCCACGGCGCCCCGCCCGTTCGAGGTACTGCTCGACGAGCATCAGCAGCTGCATGTCCAGCGTCACGGCGCTCACCTGCAGCGGTCCTTCCTCGGCGCGCACACAGCGCAGCAGGCGGTCCGGCAAGACGAACTGGTCTTCCAGATCCGCGCCGAGGTCGGCTTCGGTGACGAACCGCACGCCGTCGTCGATCCGGATCGCGCCCTCGCTGACCACCGCCAGCCTCTCCATCTGCAGCGCCGCCGCTTCCAGTTGCGCCACCAGCTTCGCCAGTGCGAACGACCGGCCCCCGTCGACCGACGCGAGTGCCTTGCCGTACTCGACATCGGTGGCGAGCGCTTCGGCCAGTCCCACGAGGTCGACACGCGAGCTGAGCACCTGGGCCGGATCTTCGCTCCACAACGGGCCCATGCGATCCTTCGCCAGCGGCCCTGGCGACGGCGCACCGACCCGCAGCCGCAGCTCGGCACCGTCCTGCACGAGCTGCACGGTGATGCGCAGCGCGAACTCCTTCGGCACCGGGGCCCCGCTCGCCGCCAGCAGCTTGCCGAGCCGCTGCCCTTCCAGGCGCAGCACGTCGAGCTGCAGGGTCAGCGTGGCGTCGACGACCGCCACCTCGACCGCCTCGTCGCGATCGAGCGGCTGCACGGCCTCGACCACGGTGTCGAACCACTGCTCGGCGGTGCGTTCGTCGCGCAGCACGAGCCAGGCGACCAGCGACGGTTCCGAAACCGCGGCCAACGCGTCGGCCAGCTCGTCGTGGAGCTGCTCGGTCCAGGGCTCCGGCACCTCTTCGACCCGCCGGCTCTGCAGCAGCAGGGCGGTCTGCACGCCGGCCCGAACGATCGCCACCAAGGCGTCGCGGCTCGCGTCGCTCATGCCGATGCCAGCCGACACCGGCACGTAGTTGCGGAACAGGTTGATCTGCTGGATCAGCCCCGCCGCGTCGAACCGCAGCCCGAACGCCTCCTGCTGCAGGTCACCCGTCGCCTTCAGCAGGGCGGCCACCGGAGGCGACGCCAGCAGCTTCTCGAGCGGCGGCAGCACGTCGCGCACCACCAGCACGGTGGTCGCGTCGGCGGGCAGACGGGCCAGTGCCGGATCCGGCGACTGGGCGAGAACGGGGGCGGCGAGGCCGGCGAACGACAGGGCGGCGGCGAGGGCGATCCAGCGGTCCTTCATCCGCGCATGCTGCCGCATCGGCGACCATGTCGCCAGCGCCGCGGGCCGGACGGACGGCAGCGGTCGGACCCTCGGTCAGAACGCCGCCCACTCCGCTTCGGTGCTGGCGTCGACCTCGCCGTCGCCGTCGTGGTCGATCTCGAGGGCGACGTTGAAGAAGTCCAGAGGCAGCAGCTGCAACGCGCTGCCCCCCGCACCCCGCACCTCGAGTCGCCCACTCGACGGATCCGGCAGGAAGCGGATGCCCGACAGGTTCGGGCCGGTCGCGAACGTCACGACGCCGCCGAGCAACGGGTCTTCGGTGGCA
>JAEUHU010000545.1 GCA_016793305.1 Planctomycetota bacterium | reverse complement strand
GAGCAGCAACGAGGCGGCGAGGGCCGGGAGGGCGAGGCGGGAGGGGGTCATGCTGGGCGCGGCCAAGGCAACGAGCGTACCGCGCCGGGCCGTTCGGCGTGGCGAGCGGCGCGGCGATCAGTCGGTCGGATGGCGGGCGGCTTCGGCATCGAGGCCAAGTTCGCGGAGCCGGCGGTGCAGGTGGCCACGCGACATGCCGGCGCGTTGGGCGGCGCTGGTGACGCTGCCCTTCACCGAGCGCAGCAGGTTGGCGAAGTAGATGCGGTCGAAGCGCTGGCGGGCCGTTTCGTAGTCCTCGCTGCGGCCGCCGCCGGCAGCGCCTTCGTCGTCCTGCCCGTCGGCGGCGTCGTGGCCGTCCCCGCGCACCTCGGCCGGGAGATCGCCGACCCCGAGTTGGCTGCGCGAGCCGGCGAGCACCACCATGCGCTCGACGACGTTCTCGAGCTCGCGCACGTTGCCGGGCCAGTGGTAGGTCGACAGCGCGGCCAGCGCGTCCGGGCTCAGCTGCGGCACCGGCTGGCCGGGGCGGGCGTGCTGGGCGAGGCAGCGGGCGATCAGCGGCGCCACGTCCTCGCGTCGGTCGCGCAGCGGCGGCAGCTCGAGCGCCACCACGTCGAGCCGGTACATCAGCTCGGGCCGGAACGCGCCGCTCTGCACCAGGGCTGGCAGGTCGCGGTTGGTGGCCGCCAGCACGCGCACGTCGACCGAGACCGGTGTCTGGCCACCGAGCGGCACGAACTCGCGGTCGGCGAGGAAACGTTCGATCTTCGCCTGCGCCGACGCGCTCATGTCGCCGATCTCGTCGAGGAACAGCGTGCCGCGGTCGGCGCGCTGCAGCAGGCCGATCTTCTTGGTGCGGGCGCCGGTGAACGCGCCCGGCTCGTGGCCGAACAGTTCGCTCTCGAGCAGCGTGTCCGGCACCGCGGCGCAGTTCAGGGCCACGAACGGGTGCTCGGCGCGCGCACTGCGCAGGTGCAGGGCCTTCGCCACGAGGCCCTTGCCGGTGCCCGATTCGCCGGTCAGCAGCACCGTCGCGGCGCTGTGGCTCAGCAGTTCGATCTGGCGCAGCACCTCCTGCATCGCCGGGCTCCTGGCGCACAGGCCCACGCCGCCGTCGGGTGCTTCGAGCAGCGCGCGCAGGTGGTGGTTCTGCGCCTGCGTCGCCCGCAGCTGCAGGGCCCGCTGCAGCCGCACCTGCAGTTCTTCGAGCGTGAACGGCTTGGTGACGAAGTCGGCGGCGCCGCTGTGCATCGCCTCGACCGCGCTCTCGACGCTGCCGTGCGCGGTCATCAGCACCACGAGGGCCTGCGGGTCGGTCGAGCGGATCCGGCCGAGCGCCTGCAGGCCGTCGGCCTTCGGCATGCGCAGGTCGAACACGCCGAGCTCGTAGGGCTGCTGCTGCCAGCGGGCCACCGCCTCGCCGCCGTCGCCGACCGCATCGACGGCGTAACCGAGGCGCCGCAGGCCACGCTGAAGGAAGTGGCGCATGCTCTCTTCGTCGTCGGCGACGAGCACCCGCAGTTGCGGTCCGGCGGCGGGAGGGACGGGGGTCACGGTCTGGTCGACGAGCATCGGCCGCCCGCCGAGCAATGTCGAGGCCGTGTGAGGGACCACGGGCCGGCGGCCCGAAGGTGTCACATCGGCGACACGGTGTTCCCGGCGCGAAACGTTGCCGCGCAAGGACACCAGGCGCCCCGTGGCAGTCAGGGGCGATGCCGCGGCAGCCGCACCCGGAACGTCGTGCCGACGCCCAGCTGGGACTCGACCTCGATGCGGCCGCCGTGGGCCGTGACGATGCCGTAGGAGACCGACAAGCCGAGTCCGCTGCCGCGTCGGTTCGGGTCCTGCTCGGTGTTCTTGGTCGTGAAGAACGGTTCGAACAGGTGCGGCAGGTCGGCTGGGTCGATGCCGTGCCCTGTGTCGGTGATCCGCAGCAGCACCTCGTCGGGCGCCGGGCCGGCCGATACGCCGAGGCTGAGGGTGCCGCCGTTCGGCATCGCCTGCAGCGCGTTCAGCAGCAGGTTGACCGCCACCTGGTGCAGGGCGTCGGCGTCCCCGCGCACGCACAGGCCGGGCTCGAACGCGCGCTCGACGCGGACCTGCTGGCCACGCGCCGCCGGCTCGCACAGCCGCAGTGCATCGGCCAGCACCGCCGCCGGGTCGACGTCGCCCTGCTGCTCGACGCGGCGGCGGGCGAAGCGCAGCAGCTGCTGCACGATGCCGGAGCCGCGTTCGGCCGCACGCACGATCACCGCCAGCGTCTCGCGGCGCTCGGCGTCCCGTTCCTCGGCCAGCAGCTCGTGCGCGCAGCCGCGGATGCCGCCGATCACGTTGTGGAACTCGTGGGCGACGCCGCCGGCGAGCGTGCCGAGCGAGGCCAGCCGTTCGGCCTGCGCCAGCTGGCGGTGCGAGCGCTGCAGGTCGTCGAGCGCCTGCTGCAGGTGGGCGGTCTGCTTCTGCACCTCGTCGCTGAGGCCGCGC
>JAEUHU010000532.1 GCA_016793305.1 Planctomycetota bacterium | reverse complement strand
GTCACGACGGGGGCGATCGGCTTCGACCGGATGCCGACTCGACCTGGTGTGGCGCGCCGAGGGCCAGGCACCTCGTAAATCCGACTGGAACCAACCAAGTGCCAACACGCACTACTCCCTCGCTGCCTAAGAACTAGGTAGTGACGCCGAGGACCCCTCGCCTGCGGGGGTACGAGGCGCAACACAGCAGGCTGGTCGTGTGGTGGCTGCTCGGCCCATCCACGACGAGACACAGTCGAGCTGGCCAGTGCCGATCCTGTTCGTCGGAGCGGCGCTGGCGACACCAAACGACGGACTACGCGCGTAGAGGCCCAGGACGGAGCATCTCGGGACGCGGGTTCGATTCCCGCCGCCTCCACCACCCTTCCCCGCGCAAGCGCGGGAAGGGTGGCGTCGACGCCCGGCATCGGGCATTGCCACGGCCCGCCTTCGGCGGGCGGTGGCAAGCGGCGATTCCCCGAGAGTCGGGGAGCCTGTCGCTCGATGCTGTTCCCAATACGGCGATCGGAGTGAGCCAGCAGCCGCGCCGGTGCAGCTGCTAGGTGGCTGCAACTCCATGGCTGATGGTGGTTCGCGCAGAATCGGCGCGGCATGATCGGGGCTCGGGATCCACCGTGGTCACTGGTGCCGCTGGCCGCTCGGTGGGGACCAACCGCCCTCCATGTCCTCCTCCGGCTTCACCCCAGAGCAGCAAGCTCGCCAGACGATCGACGCGAATCTGCTGGCCGCGGGTTGGTTGGTGCAGAACCGGTCCCAGGTCGACCTCGCTGCTGGGCGGGGCGTCGCCGTGCGCGAGTTCGAGATGGCGTCCGGCCATGGCGTCGCCGACTACCTGCTGTTCGTCGATGGGCGAGCGGTCGGGGTGCTCGAGGCCAAGCGGGCCGGTGAGCCCCTACGCGCCCACGAATGGCAGGCCGGTGACTACGCGAGCGGGCTGCCGGCTGGTGTCACCGCTCCGGTGCGCCCGCTGCCGTTCGTCTACCTCAGCAACGGCAGTGAGACCCTGTTCGCGAACGGTCTCGACCCGTACCCAGTCAGCCGCGAGGTCTTCGCCGTCCACCAGCCGGAGACGCTGGCCGAGTGGCTCGCCTCCGACTCCCTACAGCAGTGGGTGGAGCGAACTGGGGCCCACACCGCGGCGGAGGCCTCCCTGCCTTCGACGCTGCGGGCCAGACTCCGGGCGATGCCGGACCTGGCGACGAAGGGTCTCTACCCGGTGCAGGTGCGGGCCATCGCCAACCTCGAACGCTCGCTGCGCGAGAACCGGCCGCGAGCGCTCGTGCAGATGGCGACGGGGTCGGGCAAGACGTTCACCGCGGTCACCTCCATCTACCGCTTGATCAAGTTCGGCGGGGCTCGGCGCGTGCTGTTCCTGGTCGATCGCAGCAACCTGGGCAAGCAGGCGTTCGACAACGAGTTCAGCGCCTACGTCACCCCCGACGACAACCGCCGCTTCCCGGAGCTCTACGTCACGCAGCACCTGCAGAGCAACGTGATCGGGGCGTCGACCAAGGTGGTCATCACGACCATCCAGCGGCTCTACTCGATGCTGCAGGGGCGTTCCGACTTCGCCGAGTCGGAAGAGGCGACGTCGTTGCTCGACGCCGACGACGGGCGCGAGCCGGCCGAGGTTCAATACTGCCGCGCGATCCCGCCCGAGTACTTCGACGTGATCTTCGTCGACGAATGCCATCGCTCGATCTACTCGAAGTGGCGTCAGGTGCTGGAGTACTTCGACGCGTTCCTGATCGGGCTGACCGCGACTCCCGCGGCCCACACCTACGCGTTCTTCGACCAGAACGTCGTCATCGAGTACGGCCACGACGACGCGGTCGCCGACGGAGTCAACGTCGGCTTCGACGTCTACCGGATCCGCACCAAGATCACCGAGCAGGGCGCGTCGATCGCCGCCACTGGCGAACGGGTGCTCGGCCTGCGCGACCGCCGTACCCGCAAGCTTCGGTGGGAGGCCCCGGACCAGCCGATCACCTACACGGCAGGCGACCTCGATCGGGCCGTCGTCGCTCGCGACCAGCTGCGCACGGTGATCCGCACGCTGCGCGAGAAGCTGTCTTCCGAGATCTTCCCAGGCCGCAAGGAGGTGCCGAAGACGCTGTTCTTCTGCAAGGACGACAGCCACGCCGAAGACGTGACCGCCGTGATCCGCGAGGAGTTCGGCCGCGGCAACGACTTCTGCCGGAAGATCACCTACAAGGTCGACGGCGATCGCGCGGAGGACCTGATCGCCGCCTTCCGCAACGACTTCCTGCCGCGCATGGCCGTCACGGTCGACATGATCGCGACGGGCACCGACATCAAGCCGGTCGAGGTGGTCGTGTTCTTGCGCATGGTCAAGAGCCGACTGCTGTTCGAGCAGATGAAGGGGCGCGGCGTGCGGGTTTGTCCGCCGACGACGATGGAGCACATCGCGGGCGAGCCGGTGAAGAAGACGCACTTCGTGGTGGTGGACTGCATCGGGGTCACGGAGCAGAAGTGGGTCGCCGAATCTCAGCCTCTCGAGCAGCAGCCAGGGGTGCCGCTGCGCACGCTGTTGGATCGGGTTCGGGAGGGCGGTGCCGACGACGCCTGCCTGAGTTCCCTGGTCTCGCGGCTGACGCGGCTCGATCGCGGATGCTCGGCGGCGCAGCAGGATCGGTTGCTGCGTGCGTCCGGCGGGCTGACGCTGGCGTCGATCAGCCACGGGCTCGTGCAGGCGCTAGACACCGACGCGCAGGAGGCCGCAGCCCGACAGCGCTTCCAGCTCGATCCGGCCACGGTCCCCGACGCGGCCCAGCTCGCGGCTGCGAAGGCCGAGCTGGTCGCCGCCTCCGTCCAGCCGTTGGTCGACAACCCGACGCTGTGCGACGTGCTGGTCACCGTGCGGCAGGAATGCGACCAGGTGATCGACCCGGTCAGCCGCGACGAACTGCTGGAGGCCGGCTTCTCCCCCGAAGCCAAGCAGAAGGCGCAGGCCCTGGTGCAGCGGTTCGAGCAGTTCGTCGCCGACAAGAAGGACGAGATGGCGGCGCTGCAGTTCTTCTACTCGGTCCCGCATCGGCGCCGGCTGCGCTACGACGACATCAAGGCGCTGGCCGCAGCGCTGGGTGAAGCGCCGGTCGGCTGCTCGCAGGAACAGCTGTGGCGCGCCTACGAGATCCTGGCGCGCGATCGGGTGCGCGGGGCCTCGGCGCGGCGCATGCTCGTCGACGTGGTGTCGCTGGTGCGCTACGCGCTGAAGCAGGACAACGAACTGGTGCCGTTCGCGGAGACCGTGCAGGCGCGGTTCGCGTCATGGCTCGAGAAGCAGGGTGGACGGTTCACGTCGGAGCAGGTCAAGTGGCTGGAGATGATCCGCGAGCAGGTGGCGACGAGTGTCGAGATCACGATCGACGACTTCGACGGGGTGCCGTTCGTGCAGGAGGGTGGGCTCGGGCGGGCGCAGCTGGTGTTCGGAGGGAAGCTGGCGGACGTGCTGCGTGAGGTGAACGAGGTGCTGGCGGCATGACAGAAGAGATTCCTCAGGGTTGGACCCGCACGACGATCGACAAGGTGCTCGCACCGTTGGATGACGGCCGCGTGCTGCACCATGGCTGGAGTCCGCAGTGCCTCAAGGAACCCTCGCTTACCAGCGACGCCTGGGGCGTGCTCAAGACAACGGCGATTCAGCCAGGCCGATTCCTGCCGGAGCACAACAAGCAGCTACCCGACAATCTGAAGCCTCGGCCGCAACTTGAGGTGAGAGCGGGCGACATCCTCCTGACGTGCGCTGGACCAAGAGTTCGATGTGGCGTGCCGTGCTTGGTTCGCGAGACGCGGCCGAGACTCATCCTGTCCGGGAAGATGTACCGGTTTCGTGCTCGGCCGGACGTCATGGACCCGCGCTTCTTGGAGGCACAGCTTCTGTCTCAGGCTGCGCAGATGGCGATCGATGCCATGAAGACAGGCATCAGCGACAGTGGTCTCAACCTCACACACGATCGCTTCAAGAAGCTCCCGACAACCGTTGCGCCACTGCAAGAGCAGCGCCAAGTCGTCGCCGCGATCGACGCCCACTTCTCCCGCCTCGACGCCGCGACCGCGACCCTGGAGCGCGTGCAGCGCAACCTCGAGCGCTACCGCGCCTCCGTGCTCAAGGCCGCCGTCGAAGGTCGCCTCGTCCCGACCGAAGCCGAACTCGCGAAGAAGGAAGGCCGCAGCTACGAACCCGCCTCCGTCCTGCTGAAGCGCATCCTCGCCGAGCGCCGCCGCCGCTGGGAAGAAGCCGAACTCACCAAGCTGAAGGCCAAGGGCAAGCCGCCGACCGACGACCGCTGGAAGGCGAAGTACGAAGAACCCGCCGCGCCGGACACGACTGACCTACCCGAGCTGCCCGAGGGCTGGTGCTGGGCCAGCATGGACCAACTTGGCATCATCTCCGGTGGCCTCACCAAGAATGCCCAGAGGGAGAAGCTCGCAAAGCAGCGGCCCTACCTTCGCGTTGCCAACGTCTACGCCGATGAACTTCGCTTGGACGAGATCAAGCGCATCGGAGTCACGGAGGATGAAGCCGAGCGCGCCGAGCTTCTGGCCGACGACCTTCTCGTCGTGGAGGGCAACGGCAGCGTCGACCAGATCGGCCGTGTCGCCCTCTGGAACGGCAGCGTCCCCGGATGCGTACACCAGAACCACATCATCAAGGTCCGCTTTGCCGGCGCCACCCTGCCGAAGTGGTCATTGACCTGGATGCTCTCTACGAGCGGCCGAGGCCACATCGAACGCGCAGCAAGTTCGACGTCGGGCTTGCACACGCTCAGCCTCTCGAAGATCGCTAGCCTCCCGGTTCCGGTCCCTCCAGAAGCTGAGCAGCTGCGTGTCAGGAGCGAGCTCGATCGCATGCTGTCTGGAATGGCAAACCTGCATGGCTCCGCAGCACACGGCAGGCGGCGGGTGCAGCGCCTGCGCCAGTCCATCCTCAAGTGGGCCTTCGAGGGCCGACTTGTCGATCAACCCCCAGGGGCCGCTCCAACGACGGCGTTGGTCGTGAATCCCGCTACGATGCGCCCTTCCGCTCCGACCAAACCTTCCGTCCGGAGGTGAGCCGTGACCAAGCCGACACCCGAACCACCCAAGATCGAGATGCGCCTGGAAGGGCCTGCTGTTCCCGGCCGGATCAGCGTCGACACCTTGACGGCCGTCGCCAAGGAGCTGCAGCTGTCTCTGCGCCGCATGCTCGCCTCGCACCGCCGAGGCGGTGGCCGGTTCCCGACGGGCATCGAGCAGACCTGCGCGCTCGACCTCACGGCCTTCGCCAAAGGCAGTGCCGTACTCACGTTCGAGTATGCGGGCCAACGCGACCGCGACACCCTGCACGGGGACCCAGGCGTTCGAGTCGCCGAGGAGATGCTCGACGCCATGCAGAAGGTCGAGTCGGGAGCCGCCGGCTGGGATGCGGGCCTTCAAGCTGGCGTTGTCGACGGCTGGGAGACTCTCGCCAAGCCGTTGGGTGAGGGGGTCGATGCGATCAGCATCACCCTTCTCGACGGCGAGCGGAGACGGTCGGCGCGGCTGACCAGGACCTTCCGTCAGAACCTGCGTGGTACCAACGTTGGTCAGCCGCAGGTTGCCGAAGGGGAGATCGAGGGCGTGCTTTGGGAGTGCGACTGGAAGCAGCGCACCGCACAACTGGACGAGGTCGACGGCAACCGGGTGGCACTTATCCTGCCCGAGGGACTGGACGAGCCCGTCACGGAACTGCGTCGGCAGCGCGTTCGCGTGACCGGCCGCATCGAGCGCCTGAGCGGTCGCGCGATCCGCGCCACGGTTACCAACGTCGTGCCAGCTCAGGTCAGCGTCGGGATGCCTGATCCGCGATTCGGTGGCTTCTGGGAGAACCTGAGCGTCGACGAACTGGCTCGCAGGCAGGGAGTCGTGCCGGTGACGAACCTCGACGCCCTCGCCGGCGACTGGCCGGAAGACGAGTCTGTCGACGACTTCCTGAACATGCTGCGCGAGGTGCGTGGCGGATGACCGCGCTACTCGTCGACACGAACATCTTCTCGTTCCTGTTCAAACGGGACTCGCGGCGGGACTTCTACGCGCAAGACTTGCTCGGCAAGCGATTGTGCCTTGCCTTCATAAGCGTGGCCGAGCTTCGTCTGTGGGCGATCGAGCACTCGTGGGGCCAGAAGCGCCGCGACTCCCTGGAGCAGGCCATGCTCGGCTACACGATCCTGGGGTTCGATAGCGAGACGGCATCGCGATGGGCGGAAGTGGCCGCTCATCAACGCCAGACTGGGCGCGACCAGAAGGACCGAGGGGACTGGTGGATCGCAGCATGCGCCTTGCGCCACAACCTGCCGCTCGTAACTCACAACTCGCGCCACTTCGTCGGCATCCCTCGGCTCCAGGTGATCACGCACGCCCCTGACTCGTCCCCATGATCGAAGCCAGCAACCACGAGGCGGCTTGATCACCCTCGCCAGCGGCAACCTGCTCGACGCCGACGTCGAGGCCCTCGTCAACGCCGTCAACTGTGTCGGCGTTATGGGCAAGGGCATCGCCCTCCAGTTCAAGGAGCGGTTCCCAGTAAACTTCAGAGCCTACGCCAAGGCGTGCAAGGCAGGCGAGGTGCACACCGGCGCGATGTTCGTGTTCGCTACCGGCCTTCTCCAGAACCCGCGGTTCCTCGTCAACTTCCCGACCAAGCAGCACTGGCGCGACGGCTCGCGCATCGAGGACATCGAGGCCGGTTTGCAGAGTCTGGTCGTCGAGATCCGTGAGCGACGCATCCGGTCGCTCGCCGTGCCCGCACTCGGCTGCGGCCTCGGCGGGCTGGAGTGGCGGGAAGTGCGACCGCGGATCGAGGCGGCGTTTGCACCGCTGCCGGAGGTCGACGTGCGGCTCTACGTTCCAGCTGAAGGGAACCGCGCACGCTGACGCCGTAGTCGAGCGTGGTAGAACAAGACGTCCAGCCACCCACTGGCGAACCCCGTGAGCAAGTCCATCCCAGGCCTGGCCTCGCCGCGCATGCTGCTCTGGGCACGTGAGTCGATCGGCATGAGCCTCGAGGAGGCGGCACAGGCCGCCGATGTCGATGCAGCGCGACTGGCTGGCTGGGAGCACGAGCCGCAAGTGGAGCGACCGACGATCGCGCAGGTTCGCAAGCTGGCGGCAGCGTATCGACGACCGTTGGCAGCCCTCTTTCTGCCGGAACCGCCGCGGGAGCAGCAGCTCGTGGCCGACTTCCGCCGCCTGCTGGGTTCGCCGCGCGACCCGTCGCCGGAACTGATCGTCGAACTCCGAAGGGCGGCATCGCGAAGGGAGATCGCCTTGGACCTTGGTACGGAGCTGCACGAACTGCCGCCCAGGTTCGATCTCGACGTGGCGCGGAACGGTTCGCCAGAGGCTGCTGCGGAACGGGTTCGGGCCCGGCTCGGCATCGATGCGAGCGTTCGAAAGAGCTGGAGTGACCAGTACGCCGCCCTCCGGGCTTGGCGTCGGCGAATCGAGGCGCAAGGGGTGCTGGTCTTCCAGATCAGCGGTGTCGCAGTCGAGGAGACCCGCGGGTTCTCGTGCTGGTACGAGCCCTTCCCCGTGATCGCGATGAACAGCGCCGATGCAGCGGTGGCTCGCGTGTTCACGTTGGCGCACGAGCTGGGCCACCTGGTGCGGCCCAAGGGTGCCGTGTGCGACATGGGCGAAGGGGCCGCCGAGGAGGTCTGGTGCAACCGATTCGCAGCGGAACTGCTCGTGCCCGCCGACGACCTTGCCCAGGAGGCTGTGGCGTATCGGCCGGAATGGCCGGAGCCGGAGCTGCAGCGGATCTCACGCCGGTTCTGGGTCAGCCAAGAGGTCGTGGTCCGGCGGCTGGTTGCGCTCGGGTTGGCGTCGAAGGACTTCTACGAGCGATGGCGTTCCAAGCGACTCGGAGCGGTTGCGCCTTTGGGCGGTGGTCCAGTGCCGTTGCCGAAACGCCTCGTCTCGTCGGCTGGTGCGACGTTCGTCCGACTGGTTCTGTCGGCCTTCCAAGCCGAACTGATCAGCGCGAGCACCCTCGCCGGCTACCTCGACGTGAAGCTGAAGCATCTCCCGGCCATCGAGCAGATCGTCGTTGCGGAGGCCGGCTGAGTTGGCCGAGACGATCTACTGCTGCGACAGCAGCGCGCTGATGCACGCTGCGACCCGCGCCTACGTATTCCAACCATGACCGAAGCCAGCAACCGCCTCGTCCAGAAGCTCTGGAGCTACTGCCAGGTCCTCCGCGACGACGGCCTCAGCTACCAGGACTACCTGGAGCAGTTGACCTTCCTGCTGTTCCTGAAGATGGCCGACGAGCGCGAGAAGCTCACCGGCGAGAAGCAGGCCATCCCGAAGGGCTCACGATGGTCGGACCTCGCCAGTCCGCAGATGGAGGGCAGCAATCTCGAGCAGCACTACCGCGAGACCCTCGGCGTGCTCGGTCGCCAGGGCGGCATGCTCGGACTGATCTTCCGCAAGGCCCAGAACAAGATCCAAGACCCGGCGAAGCTGCGCCAGCTGATCGTCGAACTGATCGGCAAGGAGGATTGGCTCAACCTCGCGGCCGATGTCAAGGGCGACGCCTACGAGGGCTTGCTCGAGCGCAACGCGCAGGACGTGAAAGGCGGTGCCGGCCAGTACTTCACCCCGCGCCCGCTGATCGACGCGATGGTCGAATGCGTGCGCCCGCGGCCTGGTGAGGTCGTCGCCGACCCGGCATGTGGGACCGGGGGCTTCCTGCTGGCGGCACACAGCTTCCTAGCGCGCACCTACAAGCTGGACCGCGACCAGAAGATGCACCTCCGCTACGAGGCGCTGCGCGGCGTCGAACTGGTCGATGGCGTCTCGCGCCTGTGTGCGATGAACCTGCTGCTGCACGGCGTCGGGCCGACCGACGACGAGCATGCGCCACCTCTGGTCACCGAGGATGCGCTGCGCAACGAGCCGAAGCACCATGCCCAGGTCGTGCTGACCAACCCGCCGTTCGGCAAGAAGTCGAGCATCACGGTGGTCAACGACGAAGGCGACACCGACAAGGAGTCGATCAGCTACAACCGGCCGGACTTCTGGACGACCACGTCGAACAAGCAGCTCAACTTCGTCCAGCACGTGAAGTCGTTGCTCGAGATCGACGGCCGCGCCGCCGTCGTCGTGCCCGACAACGTCCTGTTCGAGGGAGGTGCGGGGGAAGTCGTGCGGCGCAAGCTGCTGCACGAATGCGATGTGCACACACTGCTGCGGCTGCCGACCGGCATCTTCTACGCGCAGGGAGTGAAGGCGAACGTGCTGTTCTTCGATCGCAAGCGCGGCAGCGAGAAGCCGTGGACCAAGACCGTCTGGGTCTACGACCTGCGCACCAACGTGCACTTCACGTTGAAGACGAAGCGCATGACCCGGGCCGACCTCGACGACTTCGTCGCCTGCTACCAGCCTGAGGGAAGACAGAAGCGCAAGGCGACCTGGTCGGAGAAGAAGCCGGATGGCCGTTGGCGGCCGTTCACCCTCGACGAGATCCTGGCCCGCGACAAGGTTAGCCTCGACCTGTTCTGGCTGCGTGACGAGAGCCTGGAGGACTCGGCGAACCTGCCCGACCCGCACATCCTGGCCGAGGAGATCGCCGATGATCTCCGTTCGGCGCTGGAGCAGATCGAGAGCGTGCTTGGGGACCTACAGGCTCGCGCTGCTACGAAATGGCGGGGCGAACTGTGACCTTTGGGTAGGGGTTGGGGCCTGTGCGAGATTGCCTGCGCACACGTAGCCAGCCTGTCGCTCAGCGTGGCGCCGGCTCGTCGATCCGCTCGGGTGCGCGCACGTACTGCTGCCGCCAGCACGCGGCCTCGCTCGATGCCGCCCTGCGCTCGCCGTCCACGCCCGGATCTCGCTGCGGCGCGCGCGACTCCTCGGGTGGCGTCGCCTCGCCACTCCACAGCTGGAGCCACGCCCAGCCAGTCGCGAGCCACAGGCACAGCAGGATCGCCGCGGCGACCCATGCGCCGGGCACGTTCATGGTCCACAGCACGACCGCGGTGTTCGGGTCGTCGGGGTCGTAGCGCACTTCGATGGCGCTGCCTTCGGGGTGGGCGGCGAGGAACGGGATCACCACCGACTCCGGGTGCGTGCGGTCGCTGCTGTAGCGGCTCGGCACCACGAACTGGCTCAGCCGCTTCGACGTGAAGCGGCGTCCGTCGACCTCGTAGGCGTAGTGGACGTAGGGGCCACCGTGCTCGGCCCGGGTGTCGAGGTAGTGGCTCTCGAGCACCGTGCCCTGGACCGACGGCCAGCGGTTCGGGCGCGACAGGTAGTGGTGCACACCCGCGGCGACCAAGGTCAGCCCGAGGGCAAGGGCCAGCAGCAGTCGGGCTCGCAGCCGCACTGGCATCGCGTCCAAGTCGATCTCCACGGTGGCTCCATCGGCGACCGGCGGGGCCGACATGGAGCCCGTGGGCCGGGCTTGCTTCGCTATGCTGCCGCCAACCCCTCTCCCCGGAGATCGCGATGTCTCACCGGAAAACCCTGGCGGCGGCCCTGCCGTCGCTCGTGTTGGCGTTCGTCGGCGTCCCGGCCACAGCCCAGGTGCCGAGCCCACCTTCGAACGGCTCCCCGGTCGCACGCGCGCTGCGCGACTGGGCCGCCGACTACCGGCAGGGCCGGCTCGGCGCGAAGGCCGTGGTGCGCAGCGGGCGCGACCTGCAGCCGCGCTACCTCGAGGCGATGCGCCAGGCGGGCCTCGTCTACGAGAGCGAAGAGGGCCGCGTCACGCACCTGGACATGCTCGGCAAGCTGCTCTACTTCGCCGAGAAGAACCCGAACGAGGAGCTCGCCGAAGCCGTGCTCGACGTCGCGGCGATCGGCTTCGACCACGCGCTGGTCGATCTCGAGACGCTGGAAATCCGCGAACTCGGCATGCTGACCCTGCTGCGCATGGAGGACCAGGGGGCCTGGTTCGTGGTGATGCGCACCGCTGCCGGCGAACGCGCGCCCGACGCGTTCGTCGCCGCAGCGCCCGGCCCCGGCCAGGCCGTGGTGCCGCTCGGCCCGGGTGCGGCGCGGCGCGTGGCGGCGCTGCAGGCGCTGGCGAAGAAGAACCTGCCGGTGGCGCGCGGCGTGCTGCTCGCCGCCCTGCGCGACGACGAGCCGCGCGTTCGGCTCGCGGCGGCCGAATCGCTGCTGCCGCCGTGGTCGCTGGAGACCGTGGCGACGCTGGTGGAGGTGCTCGCCGACGAGAGCCATCCGGTGGCGTCGCAGGCGCAGGTGCGTTTGCTGCTCGACGTGCTGAAGAACCCGCCGGAGGAGCTCACCGACGAGGCGCGCGAAGACCTGCTGGGCCGGGCGCTGCAGCGCCTTGGCCAGTGTGGCTGGCGCACCGACATGGAGTTGCTCGACCTCGTCGAAGCGAGCCCGTGCCGGGCTGCGATCGAGCCGCTGATCGCGCACCTCGAACGGGTCGTGCAGCGGCCCGACGCGCTGGTCGACGCCGTCAACAAGCGCGCGTCGCCGATGCTGCGGCAGCGCCTGGGCAGCCTGCTGCAGCGTCTGACCGGGGCGCTCGTGCCGGCCGAGGAACCGCAGAAGTGGCGCGCGTTCTGGGCCGCCGAAGGCGACGCGATCGTGGTGCCGAAGACGCTGCAGAAGCCGGCCGAAGGCGGCACCGCGGCGACGTTCTTCGGCGTCCCGGTGACCGGCTCGTCGATCGCGTTCCTGATCGACAGCAGCGGCAGCATGGACGGCGCCTCGGCGGCGACCACCGGCCGCAGCAGCCGGCCGGTGACGCGGCTGCAGGCGGCGAAGGAGCAGCTGGTGCTGGCCGTGCAGGCGATGCCGAAGGAATCGCAGTACCAGGTGCTGACCTTCAGCGAGACGGCGCGACGCTGGACCCAGAAGCCGGTCCAGGCCGACGGCCGCAGCGTGCGTTCGCTGACCGAGCTGCTCGGCCGCATCGCCGCCGACGGCGGCACCAACCTGCACGACGGCCTGCAGGCGGCCCTGCAGTGGCAGGAACAGCGCTACGGCGAGACCAGCAGGAGCGGCCTCGACGAACTGTTCGTGCTCAGCGACGGCCAGCCGACCTCGGGTGCGGTGCGCGACACCGCGACGCTGCTGGAGATGGTGCGCGAGGCGAACCGCTATGCGCGCATCAAGATCCACTGCGTGCACACCGGGGAGCCGGGCGGCGACGGTGCCGACCTGCTGCGGCGGCTCGCCGAGCAGAACGGCGGCGTGTTCGTGCAGCGATAGCTTCCGCCGGGCCGGCCCGGCACGATGGCCTCCGTGCCGAGTCCGTCCGCTGCTCCGAGCCCGATGCGCTGCTGGCTCGGCTTCGCCGCCTTCTACACCGCCGCGTTCGCGGTGCTGGCGGTGTTCATGCAGTTCTTCCCGGTCTGGTTGAAGGACGAAGCGGGGCTTCGGCCGCAGGACGTGACCGTGGTGATGGCCGGCCAGACGGTCGCGCGCACCATCGCCGGCCCGCTGTGGGCCCATCGCGCCGATCGTCGCGGGGCGGCGCGCGCCCTGCTGGTGTGGCTGTCGTTCGCCAGTGCGGGCGTGATGGCGCTGTGGCTCGTTGTGCAACCGCTGTGGTGGTGCTTCGCCGTGGCGTTGCTGTTCGGCAGCCTCTACTCGCCGATGTACCCGATCCTCGACGCCGCGGCGCTGCAGGCCGGCAGCGAACAGGGCTTCGCATGGAGCCGCATGCGCATGATCGGGTCCCTGTCCTACCTGCTCGTGCTGCTGCTGGCAGGCGTGGTGTTCCAGCAGACCGGCAGCGGCGCGATCCTGCCGACGTTGGTCGGGCTAGCCGTCGTGATGGCGCTGGGCTCGCTGCTGCTGCCGCGCAGCAGCGCGGACGGGGTCGCGGGTGCTGGCGAGGCGGTGCCGGCCGAGCCGTGGTGGGCGTTGCTGCGCTCGCGCCCGTTCGTCGGCCTGCTGGTCGCGTCGGCGCTGATCCAAGGCAGCCACGCGACGTTCTACAACCTGTCCACGGTGCACTGGGTCGACCACGGCATCGACAAGGCGACCGCGAGCGTGCTCTGGGCCGAGGGCATCGTCGCCGAGATCGTGATGTTCTTCGTCGCCAAGGATCTGCTCGGCCGGTTGCGCCCGACCACGATCCTGTGGCTCGGCGGGCTCGGCGCCGTGGTGCGCTGGATCCTGATCGGGGCCACGACGTCGGTGCCGGTGCTGTTCGCGACCAACTGGCTGCATGGCGTCAGCTTCGCCGCGACCTACCTCGGCACGATGCGGGCGCTGGAACGGCGCGTCGCCCCGCACCAGCGGGCCACCGCGCAGGGCCTGCTCGGGGCCGCCAACTCGGGCATCGGCATGGTGGTCTGCGGCCTCGTCGGTGGGGCCGTCTACGAACGCGCCGGCGGGCTCGCGTTCACGACGATGGCGGGGTTCGCCGCGGTCGGCATCCTGCTCACGTGGTGGCTGCGGCGCGCGGCGGACCAGCGCGCGCGAGCGCCGTCGGGCTGAACCCGGTTCACTCCGGTGGCACGCCGTCGCGCACCTCCAGCGGCCCGGATTCCGGCGCTTCCCACGGCTCGCTCGCCGCGACCTGGTCGGGTTCGAACGCGGTGAACAGCCGGTAGAGCGCCGGCAGTACCAGCAGCGTCAGTAGCGTGCTCGAGACGAGCCCGGCGATCACGACGGTCGCCAGCGGGCGCTGCACCTCGGCGCCCTGGCCTTGGGCCAGCGCCATCGGCACGAAGCCGAGCGACGCGACCAGGGCGGTGATCAACACGGGCCGCAGGCGCACGAGGCAGCCGGTGCGGATCGCCTCATGGCACCGCATGCCCTCGGCTCGCAGCTGGTCGACGAAGGTGACCATCACGACACCGTTCAGCACGGCGACACCCGACAGCGCGATGAAGCCGATCGCCGCCGAGATCGAGAACGGCAGGCCGCGCAGCCAGAGTCCGAGGATGCCGCCGGACAGCCCGAGCGGCACGCCGCTGAACACCAGCAGCGCGTACTTGACGCGCCGGAACATCGAGAACAGCAGCACGAAGATCAGGAAGAACGCCAGCGGCACCACGACCAGCAGGCGTTCGCGCGCCTCGGCGAGGTTCTGGTAGGTGCCGCCCCATTCGAGCCAGCCGCCGGGCGGCAACGGCACGCTGCGCAGCCGCTGCTGGGCCGCTTCGACGAACGAGCCGAGGTCGCGGCCGCGCACGTTCGCCTGCACGGTGATCATGCGCTTGCCGTTGCGGCGGCTCCATTGGTAGGGGCTGTCGGTGGCACGCACCTCGGCCAGCGAGCCGAGCGGCAGCGTGCGGCCGAACGCGTCGCCCGCGACGTCGGGCGGGTGCGGCAGCGGCACGGCGAGGTTCGCCAGCGCGTCGGCGGAGGCGCGCGCCCGTTCCGGCAAGCGCACCACGACCTCGACGCGGCGGTCGCCCTCGAACATCACACCGGCACTGCGGCCGCCGACGGCGACCGCCAGCACGTCCTGCACCGCCGCCATGTCGAGACCGGCCCGCGCGGTGCGCTCCCGGTCGACGTCGACCTCGAGCATCGGCACGCCGTCGGTCTGTTCGACCTTGATGTCGGCCGCTCCCGGCAGTTCGCCGAGGGCCTTGGCGATGCGCTCGGCGGTGCGCTGCATCGCCGGGAAGTCGTCGCCGTAGACACGCACCGCGACGTCGCTGCGCACGCCGGCGATCAGCTCGTTGAAACGCATCTGGATCGGCTGCGTGAACTCGAACTCGGCGCCGGGCACGTCCTCGAGGGCCCGTTCGATGCGCGCGATCAGCACGTCCTTCGGCAGCTTCGGATCCGGCCAGTGCTCGCGGTCCTTCAGCATCAGGAACGTGTCGCTCAGGTTCGGCGGCATCGGGTCGGTCGCCGCTTCGGCGGTGCCGGTGCGCGAGAACACCGTGCCGACCTCGGGGATCGCCTGCAGCGCCCGCTCCATCTCGAACTGCAGGCGCGTCGCGGTCTCGAGGCCGGTCGACGCCGGTCGCGTCGCCATCACCACGACGTCGCCTTCGTCGAGGTTCGGTGCGAACTCGGCGCCGAGCCGCTGGAACAGCAGCAGGCTGCCGGCGAACGCCGCCCCGGCCGTGCCGACCACCAGCCAGCGCCGCCGCAGCACCGTCTCGAGCACCGGCGCGTAGAGCCGCTTGCAGGCGCGCACCAGCCAGTTGTCGTGCTCCTGCACGCGGCCGCGCACGGCGATCGCGACCAGGGCCGGCACCAGCGTCAGCGACAGCACGAACGCCGCCGCCAGCGCCATGATCACCGTCAGCGCCATCGGCCGGAACATCTTCCCCTCGACGCCGGTCAGCGCCAGGATCGGCAGGTAGACGGTGACGATGATCGCCTGGCCGTAGACCGACGGGCCGATCATCTCGCGGGCGGCGACCATCACCTCGTGCAGCCGTTCCTCGAGCGTCAGCAAGCGACCGAGCCGGTGCTGCTCGTGGCCGAGCCGGCGCAGGCAGTTCTCGACGATGATCACCGAGCCGTCGACGATCAGGCCGAAGTCGATCGCACCGAGCGACATCAGGTTGCCGCTGATGCCGGCCTCGAGCATGCCGATCGCGGTCATCAGCATCGCCAGCGGGATCGCCAGTGCGGTGATCACCGCCGCCCGGATGTTGCCGAGCATCAGGAACAGCACGACGACCACCAGGAGCGCTCCCTCGGCGAGGTTCGTCGCGACGGTGGTGACGGTGGCGTCGACCAGCTTCTTGCGGTTCAGCACGGTGCGCACGCGCACGTCGGGCGGCAGCGACGGCCGGATCGAGGCGAGCCGTGCGTCGAGTTCGATCGCCACCTGGCGGCTGTTGGCGCGCTGCAGCATCAGGGCGGTGCCGAGCACGACCTCGCGGCCACCCTGGCTGGCGCTGCCGGTGCGCGACGGGTGGCCGAGCACGACCGTGGCGACGTCGCGCACGCGGATCGGCACCGAGTCGCGCACGACCACCGGCACTTCCGCGATCTGTTCGGGCCGCTCGAAGCGGGCCGCGGCGCGGATTGTCCACGCCTCGCCGTTCCGCTCGAAGAACCCTGCACCGGTGGCGAGGTTGTTGCGCTCCAACGCGCGCACCAGGTCGTCGAAGTCGAGCCCGAACGCGGCGAGGCGCTGCGGGTCCGGCTGCACCTCGTACTGCTTCACGTAGCCGCCGTTGCTGTCGATGCTGGCGATGCCGGCGAGGTTGCGCAGCTGCGGGCGGATCACCCAGTCCTGCACGGTGCGCAGGTAGGTGGCGCGTTCGAGCTCGCTGCGCAGCCGTTCGCCCTCCGGCGTCAGGTAGCTGCCGTCGTGCTGCCAGCCGGGGTGCCCGTCGGCGACCGGTGCCCCGGTGCCGTCGGGATGCACGAACTCGACCACGTACATGTAGACCTCGCCGAGCCCGGTGGTGATCGGGCCCATCGACGGCACGGCCCCCGCGGGCAGCAGCGCCTGCACGGCGGTCAGGCGTTCGGTGATCTGGTTGCGCGCGAAGTAGACGTCGACCGAGTCGCGGAACACCGCGGTCACCTGCGCGAAGCCGTTGCGCGAGAAGCTGCGCGTCAGTTCGAGGCCGGGGATGCCGGCCAGCGCGTTCTCGATCGGGTAGGTGATCTGCTTCTCGACCTCGGCGGCGGTCAACGACGGGAACAGCGTGTTGATCTGCACCTGGTTCGAGGTGACGTCGGGCACGGCGTCGATCGGCAGGCGCTGCAGCGCGAACGCGCCGAGCCC
>JAEUHU010000052.1 GCA_016793305.1 Planctomycetota bacterium | reverse complement strand
GAGGTCGGCGAGCACGGCGACCTTCTCGCGCGTGACGTCGCGGTCGGTGATCGCCGCCAACAGCTGCAGCGCCTGCTGGTAGGCGTTCGCCGCACTGGCGAGGTTGGCCGGCTTGCCGAGCCGCACGTGGATCGCGCCGACCCGCCGATGCGCCCGCGCCGTCTCGAAGCGCAGCTGCTGGTCGTCGGCGTTCTGCGCGGCGAAGTCGTGGTAGAGCCGCAGCATGTCCTCGAGGGCCCGGATGCTGCGCGGGTCGACCACCTGGCGGGTGATCACGGTCTGCTCGCCGGTCTCCGGATCGATCTCGAACAGGAGCGTCGGATCACGGCCGATCAGGTCGTCGAACACGTCGCTGAGGCCGGCCAGCATCAGCTTGACGTTCGCGTCGTTGCGCTGCGACTGCTGCGCTTCCCGCTGCAGCGCGGCACTCGCTTCGGCCCGAGCGACGTCGGCGATGCCATAGGCGACCCAGCCGGTCACCGCCGCCGCGACGACGGCGAGCAGCGTGCTGGCGGCGAGGACCGCCATGCCACGGTTGCGGCGGCACCAGCGCCACACGTGGGCCCGCATCGACAGCCGCCGAGCCGCCACCGGCCGGTCGTCGACGAACGCCTGCAGGTCGGCGGCGAGCGCCCCGGCATCCGGGTAGCGGTCGCCCGGCTCGCGCGCCATCGCCTTCTCCACCACCACCACCAGGTCCTGCGGCAACTCGGGGCACAGCTTGCGCAGCGACTCCGGCCGCTGCGTGCGGATGCGTTCCATCAGCTCGCTGCGCGAACTGCCGGCGAACGCGGGCTGCAGGGTCAGCAGTTCGTAGAGCGTGACGCCGAGCGCGTAGACCTCGCTGCGCACGTCGTACTGGCCCGCGAACTGTTCCGGCGCCAGGTACTGCAGTGTGCCGAGCACGTCGCCACTGCGCGTCAGGCCGTCCTGCTCGAGCGCCTTGGCGAGCCCGAAGTCGGTGACCCAGAGGTGGTCGTTCTGTTCGAGCAGCAGGTTGCCCGGCTTGACGTCGCGATGCAGTGTGCCTTGCAGATGCGCCCAGTGCAGCGCGCTGGCGGCCTGCTGGCCGAGCCGCGCCACGTATCGGGCGCGCGTGCGCCAGGCCCCGCTGCCGACCGGCGGTGCCTGCCGCTGCTCGGCCTGCCATCGGTCGAGGCTCGCCCCGACGATGAACTGCATCGCGTACCAGTGGTAGCCGTCGCTCTCGCCGCTGCCGTAGACCGGCACGATGTTGCTGTGGTGCAGCTGGGCGGCGATCTGGGCCTCGCGCACGAAGCGTTCGAGCTGGTTGCCGGTCAGCAGCGCCGACTGCGGCAGCACCTTCAGCGCCACCTTGCGACCGAGCGACTCCTGCACCGCCTCGAACACGACTCCCATGCCGCCGCGGCCGAGTTCGCGCACGATCTTGAAGTCGCCGAGCCGTTGCAGCTGCGGCACCTGCGCGCGGCGGACACCACTGCCGGATGAGGCGCGATCGCGCTTGTGGTCCTCGAGCGCCACCAGCATCGGCAGCAGCTCGCGCAGCGCCGCCTCGTGCTCGGTGTGCGCCGCACAGAACTCGGTCACCGACAGCGCCTCGCCCGCGCGTCGCCGCGCCAGGAACTCCTCGACCAGTGGATCGACGGGGTTCGGCAGGTCGGAGGCGTCGTCGCTCATTCCTGCCCCAGGTCCCCCAGGTAGCCCTTCAGCCGGCCGAGCGCCCGCACGTAGCGGTTGCTGGCGGCGTTCTCCTGGATGCCGAGCACAGCCGCCGCCTCCTTGTTCGACAGCTCCTCGAAGTGACGCAGCAGCAGCACCTCGCGGTCGATGTCGTCCATGCTGGCCAGCGCCTGCTCGATCTTCTGCCGGATCTCCTCGCGCATCACCGCCCCGCTCGGCGACGTCACGTGGGCGACGAAGAACCCCGACAGCGTGCCGCTCTGCGGGGCCTTCACCTCGCGCCCGGCCGAACGCATCTTCGCCCCGAGGTGCTTGCGGTGCAGGTCGACCATCGTCTGCTGGGTGATCAGCCGCACCCACACCAGGAACGGCTTGTCGTCGTCGCGGAAGCTCTGCAGGCGCTTGTGCGCCTCGAGGTAGGCCTCCTGCAGGATGTCCTCGGCATCGAGCCGACCGACCAGCCGCGGGTCGAGCCGGAAGTGCGCCATGCGGGTCAGCCGCTCGCGGTAGCGCTCGAGCAGCGGGGCCATCATCGCGTCGTCACCGGCCCGCAGGGCCTGCTCGAGTTGTTCGTCGCTGGCGTCCATCGATCGGGACCATACACGAGCCGACGGCCGCGCAGCCCACCGCGACGGCAACGCGACGTACGCCCGGTGCGCGGGCCCAGCGGCCCCGATCAGCGTCGCTGATGCCCGAGCCGGCTCCAGTAGCCGGCCAGGTGCAGCGGGTCCGCCTGGTTGGCGCGTTCGGCGACCGCCGGCAGCAGCCAGCGCAGCCGCAGCAGCAGAGCGGCCGACGGCAGCGGCGGCATCTGCAGGTGGAACGGCACC
>JAEUHU010000458.1 GCA_016793305.1 Planctomycetota bacterium | reverse complement strand
CGAGATCGACTGCACCGGCGAGTTGCCGGACGGCACGCGCCTCGCCGGGCTCGCCGACCTGAAGCGTGTGCTCGCCGCCGACCCCGCGTTCGTGCGCACGATGGCGCACAAGCTGTTCGTCTACGCGGTGGGGCGCGAACTCCGGCCGGCCGATCGGCTGCGCCTCGACCTGCGCGTCGACGACCTGCTCGCGAGCGGGGCGGTGACGGTGCGGGACCTCGTGCTGGCGATCGTGCAGGACCCGGCGTTCACGATGCGCGGCCCGGACTCGGTCCGGTAGCCGCGGCCGCCGTTGGCCGGGCCGGCGGGCGGTCGTTCACTGGCAGATCACCAACTCGACGCCGTTCGACAGTTCCTGTGGCAGGTCGAACAGGCACTGGGCCGCGACGTGGATGCCGAGGAAGTTCGGGTCGACGGGCACCGAGGTCAGCAGGTTGCCGGCGCCGGCGGCGTCGGTGGCGATCGGCAGCATCAGGCCGATCAGGCTCGGCTCGACCAGCACGATGCCGAGCGGATAGGGCACGTTGCCGCGCGCCAACGACAGGATCAGGATGCCGGACGTCGAACTGCCGGTCGCACTCCAGTAGAAGCCCACCGGACCGCCGAGCACGGTCGAGCCGCCACCGGCCAGCAGCGCGCCGTTGCCACCGCCGAGGCCGAGTCCGTAGGTCTGGATGCCGCAGACCGTGAACGACTGCGCTGGGGACGTGGTCTGGTTGCCGCGCCAGTCGGTCGCCTTCAGCGTGAACGTCACCGTGGCGCCGTTGGTCGGCACACCGGCCGGGGGCACGATGGCGCCGCGGTAGAGCAGGCCACCGAGGAACGCCATCGGCGTGCTGCCGACCGTGGTGCCACCCGTGTGCTGGATCGACCAGTCGATCTGCATGCTGGCGATCGACGTCTCGCCGTCGTCGACGGCCGAGTCCTGGGCGGTGGCGCGCACGACCCACGGCCCGTCCGGCTGGGTCGACTGGGAGCTCACCTGCTCGATCTTGACGAACCGCGGCGGCTGCGTGTCCGCGGGGCCGGTGCCGTAGTAGGCGCGGTTCAGGAACGAGCCCGATTCACCCTGTGCGGTCACCATGTCGAACACGCCGTCCCCGTTCAGGTCGCCGATCGCGACGTCGAGCGTCGAGTCGACCACCGGCGAGAACCCGCTCGTGCCGGTCTGCCGGGCGAACGAGAAGGCGCCGTTGTTGAGGTAGAGCTTCTCGCCGTTCGACTGCAGCGAGCCGTTGACGAGGTCGAGGAATCCGTCGTTGTTCGCGTCGACCAGCACCCACTCGTTGTCGTCGTCACCGTTGCCGCCGGTCAGCGCCGTGGTCAGGCTGGTGAACGTCAGCGAGCCCGACGGCACCAGGTTGTTGCGGATCACGGTGTCGCTGAGCCCGCTGACCGACAGCATCGTCATGTCGAGGTCGCCGTCGTGGTCGAGGTCGGCCACCTCGGCTTCGTAGGTGAGCCCGGTGCCGGCCGGCAGCAGCGCCGTGTTGACGGTCGGGAAGTGGCCGGTGCCGTCGTTCAGGAAGATCTGCTGGCCCGTCGACTTGCCGATGTTCACCACGTCGAGGTCGAAATCGCCGTCGAGGTCGCACAGCACGACGTCCTGCTGGTTGGTCTTCGGCGCCGACACCACGTGCGTCGCGGTGCGGTTCGTGAACACGCCGCTGCCGTCGTTCAGGAACAGCTTCAGCTGGCCGTTGGTCAGCTCGTCGTTGAGGAACAGGTCGAGGTCGCCATCCTGGTCGACGTCGCCGGCGGCACAGCCGGCGACCGCGAGGTTCAGCGCGCCGAGGCGTGCCACCGACTGGTCGGTGAAGACGCCGGCGCCGTTGTTGACGTAGAGGCGCTGCTGGCTCGGGCCGTTGCACGAGAAGAACAGGTCCTTGTCGCCGTCGCCTTCGATGTCGAAGGCGATCACCAGCGTGCCCTTGATCGCCAGCGTCGGCAGCCGGGTCGCTGTCTCGTCGACGAGCCCCAGGCCCTGGGAGATCTTGTTGATCAGCAACGTGGGCTGGATCGCCTGGCCGGTCGAGTTGAGCACGAAGCCGTTGGCGAACACCACGTCCTGGTCGCCGTCCTGGTCGACGTCGACCAGCAGGCAGCCTTCGGTCATCACCGTGGGGCCGGTGATCAGGCCGGTCTGCTGCGTGTAGAGGTACTGGGCCGAGAGAGCGGAAGAACTCGCGACGGCCACGAGGCCGGCGAGCAGGAGTCGGGAGAGCATCGAGTGGTCGGCGCCAGGTTCGAGGGGCTGGGCAGAGGGGTGTGGCGCGCCGGCACGATAGCGGCTCGCGCCGATTCTGCCGGAGCGGGCCGAGGTTCTTCGCGGGCCCGTCCCCGAACGGGCCTTGCCACGGTGCTCGTGCTACTGCAGCTCGAAGCGGTGCGCGGTGGTCGTCTCGTACCAGCCGTTGCGGGCCGTCGCGACCTCGGCGCCCGCTTGCAGCAGCAGCGTCGTGCCGAGCAGGCCCGGCGGGACCTGGATCGAGATCGGCAGCGTCCAGCCCGGGGTGCTCGGCACGGTGCCGACCAGCAGCACGATCGGGTCGTCGCTCCACAGGCGCGGCAGCGCACTGCCGGAAGCCGAGCCGGTCGGGAACACGTCGGCGAACAGCGCGAAGGTCGAGCCGTCGGCGAACCCGACCGGCTGGAGCAGTTCGACCTGCATCAGCGATCCGGTGGGAGCCTGGTGCAGGCTCGGCGAGAAGGACGGCGTGGCGTTCACCGCGCCGCGCAGCTCCAGGTGCTCGCCGGTGCCCGGCAGCGTCGGGGTCGGCAGCACCGTCACGACGGCGGCGTGGTCGCCGTTCGGGTCGACGTTGTCGTTGTAGAGCGAATCGTGCACCCCGAGGATCAGGTGCGTGGCGCCGCCAGGGACT
>JAEUHU010000451.1 GCA_016793305.1 Planctomycetota bacterium | reverse complement strand
CTCGAGGCACGCGTCGGCGAGCGCTTCGAGGATCGTCTGCAGGTTGCGGATCGGCACGCCTTCCTTCAGCAGGCCGGCGAGGATGCGCTGCACCTGGCCGAGCGTCAGCTGGCCCGGGATCAGCTCCTCGACGACCGCCGGAGTGACCTTCTTCAGGTTGTCGACCAGCGCCTTCACGTCGTCGCGCGACAGCAGTTCGCCGGAGACCTTCTTCAGCACCTCGGTCAGGTGCGTGATCAGCACCGAGGCGGCGTCGATCACCGTGTAGCCGAGCAGCTCGGCACGGTCCTTGTCGCTCTCCGCGATCCAGCGCGCCGGCAGGCCGAACGCGGGCTCGATCGTCTCGACGCCGGCGATCGGGGCGGCGGTGCCGCTCGGGTCCATCGCCAGGAACTGGCCGGCGCGCAGCGTGCCGCGGGCGATCTCCTGGCCGCCGAGGAGGATGCGGTAGGTGTTCGGGTCGAGCTGCACGTTGTCGCGCACGCGGATCGGCGGCACGACGAGGCCGAGCGCTTGGGCGAACTGGCGGCGCAGCGAACGGATGTGGTCGAGCAGCCCGCCGTGGCGGCCCGGTTCGACGAGGCCGATCAGCCGGTAGCCGATCTCGACGCCGAGGCGGTCGACGGCCAGCAGCTCCTCGACCGGTGCCTGTTCGCCCTCGGGCTTCTTCTCGGCCTGTTCGGCGGCCTGCTGCTTCTGGGCGATCGCGCGCGCCTTGGCGCCCTCGACCGTGCCGGAGAACGTGAACAGCACCGCGGCGATGCTGGCGAACAACACCGTCGGCATGCCCGGCAGCAGCGACAGCAGCACCAGCACGATCGCGACGAGCCGCATCGCGCGGCCGCTCGCCATCAGCTGGTCGCCCATCTCCTGGCCGAGCGACTCCTCGCTGGCACCCTTGGTGACCAGGATGCCGGCCGCCGTCGAGACCAGCAGGGCCGGGATCTGCGCCACGAGGCCGTCGCCGATCGTCAGGATCGTGTAGTGCGAGAAGGCCTGGCCGATCGTCTGGTTGCGGTACAGCATGCCCATCAGCAGGCCGCCCACGATGTTGATGCCGGTGATGATCAGGCCCGCGACCGCGTCGCCGCGCACGAACTTGCCGGCACCGTCCATGGCGCCGTAGAACTCCATCTCGGTGGTCAGCGCCTGGCGCCGCGCCTTCGCCTCCTCGGCGGTGATGAGGCCCGCGCCGAGGTCGGCGTCGATCGACATCTGCTTGCCGGGCATCGCGTCCAACGCGAACCGCGCCGACACCTCGCTGATGCGGTTCTGGCCCTTGGTGATCACGATGAACTGGATCACGATCAGGACCAGGAAGATCACGATGCCGACCAGCGGCTGACCGCCGACGACGAAGTTGCCGAACGTGCGGATCACGTCACCGGCGTTGCCGTCGAGCAGGATCAGTCGTGTCGACGCGACGTTGAGCGACAGACGGAAGAGGGCCGTGAACAGCAGCACGCTGGGGAAGGTGCTGAACTCGACCGGGCGCCCGGCATTGAGCACCGCCATCAGGATCATCAGGCTGACCGTGATGTTGAGGCACAGCATCGCGTCCAGCAGCACCGGCGGCAGCGGGATCAGCATCACGGCGAGGATGCCGATGAAGAACACCGCGAGGAGCGTGTTCCGTTGCTGCTTGTTCGAGGTCTCGGGCATGGCTCAGGGGTGGTTCAGGCGCTGCGGTGCTTCAGCCGGTAGACGTGGCCGAGCACGGTCGCGACGGCCTGGTAGAACTTCTCGGGGATGGTCTGGCCGACCTTGACGGCGCGGAACAACGCGCGCGCGAGCGGCGGGTCCTCCATCAGCGGCACGTCGTTCTCCTTGGCGATCGTGCGGATGATCAGCGCCACGTCGTCGACGCCCTTGGCGACGACCACCGGGGCGGCGTCGCGCTTCCGGTCGTAGCGCAGCGCCACCGAGAAGTGGGTCGGGTTGGTGACGACCACGTCCGCCTTCGGCACCGCGGTCATCATGCGCTGCTTCATCAGCTCGTTGCGGGCGCGGCGCTGCCGGCTCTTGATCGCCGGGTCGCCTTCGCTGCGCTTGCGCTCGTCCTCGACCTCCTGCTTGCTCATCATGTTGCGCTTCTCGAACTGGAAGCGCTGCCAGAAGAAGTCGGCGGCGGCGATCGCGGTCACCACGGCGCCGACCCACAGCAGCAGCGTCAGCGCGAGGTCGGCGACCTCGCCGGCGGCGGTCGGCAGCGGCTGCACGTGCAGGTGCAGCAGGCCGGGAATGCGATGGCCGATCACCATCCAGGCGACGACCACCAGCACGGCGAGCTTGATGGCGGCGAAGCCGGTGCGAACCAGCGACTGGAGGTTCAGCACGCGGTTCAGGTTGGTCAGCGGGTTGAGCTTCTGCAGCTTGAAGCCGATCACCTCGTGCGACCACTTCACGCCGATCTGGCCGTAGCCGAGCAGCAGCGTCGCGACCACCAGGGTCAGCACCAGGGTCACGAACGGCGGGCCGACGATCAGGAACATCGCGGTGACCTCGCGGCAGACACCGCCGACGTCGGCGATCTGGTGCTCGGCGAGGTCGACGTCGAGGCCGCGGCGCATCACCTGGCCGAGTGCGTCGATCAACCATCCACCGATCCACTTCAGCGCGATCGCCGCGACCAGCAGCACGCCGCCCTGGACCAGTTCGCGCGACATCGGCGAGTCGCCGCGGTTGCGCACCTCGGCCAGGCGCGACGGCGTCGGCTTCTCGGTCTTGCCCTGGTCGTCTCCGAACAGCGACATGGCTCAGGCTCCGAACATCCGGCCGGACTGCTCCAGCACGGAACGGAAGGTCTGGAGGAGGAACGGCGTGCCCTCGCCGAGGAAGTAGGCCATCGCCCCGATCGCCAGCAGCACACGCAGCGCGAAGCCGAACTCCATCAGGTTGATGTTCGGCACGGCGCGGCCGAGCAGCACCATGCCGACCGACAGCAGCAGCATCAGCCCGAGGATCGGGAAGCTGTACTGGACCGCGAGCACCACGCTGCCGCCGACCAGTTCCTGCAGACCGAGCCAGATCGGCTCGACGTCGAACGGCTGGCCGATCGGGCAGGCGCGGTAGGTGTGTTCGAGCACGCGCAGCGCGTCGTGGTGCAGGTCGAACTGCAGGACCAGCAGGAAGCCGAGCACCTGCAGCAGCTGCGAGACGACGGTCGCGTCGACGCCGCTCTCGGGGTTCATCGTGCGCGCCAGCGAGAAGCCCATCTCCGAGCTGATCAGTTCGCCTGCGCTCACCAGCAGCGACGTCATCAGGGAAAGCGCGAAGCCGAGCGCCAGCCCGACGACCACTTCGCGCATCGACATCACGCCGAGTGCCAGCAGATGATCGGGCACCTCGACGCTCTGGTCGCCGACCCACCAGAACACCGCACCCAGCGCCAGGGCCAGCACCAGGCGGAACGCGAACGAGTCGCTCTGCCGGCCGAACAGCGGCACCACGGCGAAGAACGCCCCGGCCCGCACCACGTGCAGGAAGAGCGCCGCCGCGAAGCCCTGGAGCAGCCGGATGTCCATCGTCGTCAGCCGCCGAGGCCGTAGGCGGAGAGGTTCTGGAACAGGTTCGCCGTGTACTCGCGCAGCGTGCCGAGGATCCACGGCATCATCAGGATGATGGTCGCCAGCACGGCGAGCATCTTCGGCACGATGGTCAGCGTCTGTTCCTGCAGCGACGTGACCGTCTGGAAGAAGCTGACGGTGAGGCCGACCAGCATGCCGACCAGCAGGGCCGGCGCGCAGATCATCAGCGCGGTCAGCAGGGTCGACTTCGCGAGGTCGAGGAGCACTTCGTGGCCCATTCTGGATCTCCGATCAGGTGTTGAAGCTCTGGGCGAGCGAGGTGACGACGAGGTCCCAGCCGCCGACCAGGATGAACAGCAGCAGCTTGAGCGGCGTCGAGACGACGACCGGTGGCAGGCTGAACATGCCCATCGAGACGAGGATCGAACTGATCACCAGGTCGATGACGACGAAGGGCAGGAACAGCACGAAGCCCATCTGGAACGCGGTCTTGATCTCCGACAGCACGAACGCGGGCACCGCGACGTGGAACGGCGTCTGCTCGGCCGTCGCCGGCCGCGGCGTGCGGCTCAGTTCGAGGATCAGCGACACGTCCTCTTCGCGCGTCTGCGCCAGCATGAAGCGGTTCATGCGAGTCGAGGCGATGTCCGCGGCTTCGCGCCAGTCCATGCGGTCCTCGACGTAGGGCAGGTAGGCCTGCTCGTAGATGTCGGTGACCACCGGGCGCATGACGAAGATCGTCATGAACAGGGCGAAGCCGGTCGTGATCGTCGCCGGCGGCAGGTCCTGCATGGACATCGCGCGCTTCAGGAACGACAGCACGACGACGATGCGCGTGAAGCACGTCATCGTCATGACCAGGGCCGGCGCCATCGCCAGCAGCGTCATCAGCAGCACGATCTCGAGCGCGGTGCCGAGCTGCTGCTTGCCGTCGCCGGCGTTGATCTGCAGCGTGACGCCGGGACCCTGCGGGTTCGGCTTGGTGGTGGCGGCACCGCTGTCGACCGCGACCGAGGAGTCGACGGAATCCTGGGGAGCCGTCGGCGGGTCCTGCGCACGCAGCGGCAGCAGTGCTACCAGGCAGGCGAGGACCACGCGGAGCAGTCGGGGGAGGTTCATGCGCGGCCGGCCTTCTGCAGCAGGTTGCGGAAGTCACCTAGGCCTGGCGTCGGACGGCTCTGGGGTTCGGTCGGGGGCTTCGGCAGGCGGCGTGCGGCGGGGTGCTCCGGGCGCGGGATCACCAGGTTCTTCGGCACGGCCCCCTCGTCCTCGTCGGTCGTGTCGACGCGCTGGCCGGGGGTGCTGCGGGCGAGCACTTCGGCCTCGTCGGCCAGGCGCTCGGGCAGGCGGCCGTGCTCGATCAGCACGAGGCCCTTGTCGCTCTCGCCGACCAGCACGATGCGTTCGTCGAACTCGATCGCGTGCAGCACGCGCTGGTTGCCGAGCCGCAGCGACTGGCGCAGCGCCATCACCGGCTGGCCGCGCACCGGCGTCGCACCGCGGCGCAGGCGCTTCAGCAGCATCAGGCCGGTGGCGCCGAGCAGCAGCACGCCGATCAGGCCGCTGCTCATCTGCCACAGGTCTGGCGTGCGCGGCGGCGTCGGTGGCGTGCGCCCCGGGCGCGTGGCCTCGTCGGCGACGGGGGCGGGCTGGCTCGTCGCCGGGCGTTCGTTCCCGGTCCGGTTGCCGGTGCCGTTCCCGGTGCCGTTGTCGGCGCCCTGCATGGTCAACGTGCCGAGGATCAGCAGCACGGCGACTGCGGGCGGGATCAGGAACCACTTCGGGATCGACTTCATCGGGAACCTCACGGCTCCCTGAAGCACCCCGCGTGCCAAGTCCCGAACCACCACATCTAGTGGTGGCGGTCGAGCATCAGCGGATCGGGCTGCTGCATGCCGCAGCAGCGCCGTCGACCTTGCGTACGGGGCGCACCGTGGTGGGGCCCGCCGGTGCTAGCCTGCCGCTACCCATGACGCGCACGCCGTTCGACGAACTGGTGCACCGCCTGAACAACCTGCTGTCCACCATCGAGCTGCAGGCCGAGTTGGCCAGCAGCGACGGCTCGTTGGCAGCGCACCGGGAAGCACTCGGGCACATCGTCGAGTCGGCGCGGCGCACGCAGCAGGACCTGGCGCGCCTGCGCGCGCAGCGCGGCGACGGCACCACCTGAGCGTTCGCCCTCACGACGCCGGCGCGTCGCCGGCCGGAGCGGGTGGCGGGGCGTCGGCGACCAGCGAGGCGAGCTTCTGCGACAGCTGCTGCTCGTCGCACGGGAAGCCCAGGATCACGTCGGCCTTGCTGAGGAACGCCTGCGTCACGCGCTGGCGCGACGGATGCAGGATCAGCAGCACGACCTTGGTCGAGTCCGAGATCTCCTTGATGCGCCGGCACCAGTCGAAGCGCCGGTCCTCACCGGGCGGCACGTCGAGCAGCACGATCTCGTTCTTGTGCGC
>JAEUHU010000433.1 GCA_016793305.1 Planctomycetota bacterium | reverse complement strand
GGCGAGGCCGGAGCCCATGCCGTGCTCGAGCCGGCCGCGCGAACCGAGTGCCGTGTCGCGCAGGCGCGCCTCGTCCGGGGAGTCGGTGCGTCCGGAGCCGGCGGCCGTCAGGTGCCCGTCCGCGACGTCGAGCAGTGCTGCAACCTGGTCCAGGTCGCCCTGCACGAGTGCTGTATAGGCCTGATCCCAGCAGGCGATCAGTTCCCGCAGCGCGAACGTGACCGGCGATGCGGTCGCGTACCGATCAGCCGGCGATGACACCGTTCCAGCCTTCCTGCAGCGTGCGCATCACCTGCAGGGTGTTGGTGACGCCGTTCGGCGTGCGGGTCAGGTTGGCCTGGCTCAGCTGCTCGAGGCCGAACTCGTAGAGGCGGTCCAGGTCGCGGGCGATCTGGCCACCGGCGGCGTGGTCGAGGCTGGCGCGCAGTTCGCCGAGGATGCCCATGGCGCGGCTCAGCGCCTGGCCCACCTCGGGGGAACGCGCGGTCTTCTGGTCGGCGAGGCCGATACGGCTCTTCTCGAGGTTCTTGATCGCGCCCTCGTAGAGCAGCTTGACGAGCTTCTCCGGCGAGGCGGTCAGGATGGCGTTGCGCTGGTAGGTGGCGGCGGCTTGTGCGTAGGACATGTGGGGCTCCTCGTGACGAAGGGTGAAGGGGGACTCAGCGGTTCAGGTTGTTGAGGCTGCTCAGGGACGTGCCCTGGCCTTGCAGCCGGGTCAGCAGGCTCTCGAGGTTCGCGTAGCGCGTCTCGAGCTGCTGCTGGTAGAGGGTGACGCGACGTTCGGCCTGGTCGATGCGCGATTGCGTGTCCTTGACCTGGCGGTCGAAGGCGTCGCTGCGGTTCTTGATCAGCCCGTCGACGGTGTCGGTGTAGGACTCGAGCTGGCCGATCAACCGGTTGGCGAGGCCCGAGGTGGTGTTGGTGAACAGGGCCGACACCGCGTCCTCGTCCGCCGCGAGCGCTTCCTCGAACTTGGTCTTGGTGAAGGTCAGCTTGCCGGCCGTGTCGGCGGTCACGCCGATCTGGGCCAGCAGCTGGTAGGCCTCGTTGCCGGTGTCGCCCACCGAGGCGCCGACGATGCCGCGCAGCGTCGAGCGCATCGAGCGCAGCGTCGAGTCGCCGAACAGCGGTCCCTTGGCCTTGCCCTCGGCGTCGAGCACGTTCTGCTCGACGAAGAAGTCGACCACCTTGTTGTAGGCGTCGACGAACGACTGCACCTTCTTGCTGGTCGCCTCGGCGTCGGTGGTGACCGTGACGGTCACGTCCTTGTTCGGCGACGGCACCGACTGCAGGTCGAGCGTGATGCCCGGGAACAGGTCGGCGATCGTGTTCGACGAACGGTAGACGGTGATGCCGCCGGTGCCCGCCGGCGTGCCGTTGACCAGCAGCTGGGCGTTCTGCGCCTGGGAGATCGTGTTGCCCGCCACCTGGTTGATCAGGGCCTGGAACGAGGGCTCGCCGTCGTCGACCGACAGGGTGAACGCGCCGTCGGAGCCGGGCTTGGTCGACCGGACCACGAGCTGGTAGCGCTGGGCCCCACCGTTGGCGGGGTTGCCGGTGTCGACGACCTCGGCGCGCACGCCGGTGTCGAGGTCCTCGTCGGCCTGGTTGATCGCGGCGGCGATCGAGTCGAGGCTCGGGTCGTTGACCGCGATCAGCTGCTGGTTGCCACCGACGTCGAGGATCAGCGATGCGGGACCGCCGAGGTTCGCGGTGGGCGAGGCGCTGCCGGTGCTGGCGTTGACCTGTGCCTGCGCCAGCTGCAGCACCCGCACCTTGTAGGTGCCCGGCTCCGCCGAGTTCGACGCGGTCGCCTTCAGCACGTCCTCGTCGTCGGACGCGGCCTTCATGCTGAGGAAGTCCGTGGTGGCCTTCAGGTCCTTGGCCGAGGTCCGCAGCTTGTCGAGCAGGCCGCGCAGGTCGCTGTAGAGCGACTTCTGCTTGTTCAGCGACGACTTCTTCGTCTCCAGCTGGGAGATCGGTCGGCGCTCGATCGACACCAGGGCCGAGATGATGGACTTGGTGTCGAGGCCCGACGCCAGTCCCCCGAAGCTGATTCCTGCGCTCGACATGGTGTTCCCGCGGAGCGTGTCCGCTCCTGGACTATCGGAAGCGGGGGCAGGTCACTTGATGCCGGATGCACAATCCCGGCCATGGCGTCGGCGGTTGCCGCATCAGAGCGAACGGTCGACCAGCACGCCGTGGAACTCGCGCAGCTGCTCCATCAGGCCGTTCGCCTCGCCCTCGGGCACCTCGCGCAGGACCTCGCCGGTGCGCTTGTCCCGGATCACGAAGGTGACGCTGTGCTCGCGCACGTCGACCTCGATGTCGAGTTCGCTGTCGCCCGGCATGCGCACGAAGTCCGCCAGCACCGAACGGGCCAGGCGGCGGCGCCGTTCGGTGAACTCGTCCAGCTCCGCCTCCGCGGCGACGCGTTCCGCGGCCGTGGCACCACCGTGCTCGGGTCGTGACGGTGGCGTCGGATCCTCCGCCGGCTGCTCGAGCTGCTGCTGCATCTTCTGGGTGCGGGCGCGCAGCGCGAGCGTGCGGTCGTCGAGGGACGTGCGATCGAAGTCCATGGCTGGTTCCTTGGTCGTGCGACCGCCCCCGCCGGAGCGGGGTGCGGCCGTCCACACTCGGCACCGCCGCCGCGTCCCGATCAGCCGAGCAGGCGCAGCGCGGACTGCGGCAGGGCGTTGGCCTGCGACAGCACCGAGATGCTCGCTTGCTGGAGGATCGAGTTGCGCGTCAGCTGTGCGGTCTCGAAGGCGACGTCGACGTCGCGGATGCGCGATTCGGCGGCGCTCAGGTTCTCGACGGTGATCGCCAGGTTGTTGATCGTGCTGCCGAGGCGGTTCTGCACCGCGCCGAGCGAACCCCGCAACCCGCTGATGGTGTTGATCGCCGAGTCGATGTTGCTGATCGCGGTGGTGGTGGCCCCGCCCGAACCGATGTCGAGCGAGTTCAGCGACAGCGTCGTGCTGAGTGCGGCGCTCAACGACACCGCGATGGTGTCGATGCCGCTGGTCGTGCCGAAGCCGACCTGGAACGTCACCGTGCTGGAGGAGCCGTCGAGCAGCTTGATGCCCGAGAACTCGGTCGAGCGGCCGATGCGGTTGACCTCGTTGACCAGGCTCTGGAACTCCTCGTCGAGGGTCTCCTTGTCCTGGTTGCTGACCGAGCCGTTGCTGGACTGGATGGCCAGTTCGCGCAGGCGGGTCAGGATCGAGCTGACCTCGTTGAGCGCACCCTCGGCGGTCTGCACGAGGGAGATGCCGTCGTTGGCGTTGCGCTTGGCCTGGTCGAGCGAGCGGATCTGCGAACGCAGTCGCTCGCTGATGGCGAGGCCGGCGGCGTCGTCCGACGCGCTCGAGATGCGAAGACCGGTCGAGAGGCGGCGGAAGTTGCCGCTCAGCTTCTCGGTGACCGACGAGAGGTTCCGCTGCGCGTTGATCGAAGCGGAGTTGGTGTTGACCCGAAGACCCATTTCCCTATCCCCGTTGCGTGTCTAGTCGTGTGGGACGAACGTCGAGGACGTCCGCCGTGCGGTGGATCGGCACACCAGGGCCTTCCGACTGAAGCGCTTCCGTCGGATTTTCGATCGCCTGTCGCGAAGTACGACGATCGCTCGGTGGCATCGGGGCTCCGGATCGGCGGGCCGCCGCGGCGAATCGGCGCGCTGCGGCCCGGGCGTTCTCACCCGAGCAGGCGCAGGGCCGCCTGCGGCAGCGCGTTGCTCTGCCCGAGCACGCTGACCGCGGCCTGCTGCAGGATCTGCAGGCGGGTCAGCTGGGCGGTCTCGTAGGCGACGTCGACGTCGCGGATGCGCGACTCGGCGGCGGTCAGGTTCTCGCTCTGCACGGCGAGGTTGGCGATCGTGCTGCCGAGGCGGTTCTGGGTGGCGCCGAGGCGGCCGCGCAGCCCGGAGACGTCGTCGATCGCGTCGTCCAGCGCGTCGATCGCCGCCAGCGGGTCACCGGTGCTGCCGATGTCGAGCGTGTCGATGCCGAGGTCGGCGGAGCGGGCGCTGTCGAGCGACACCGACAGGGTGTCGACGCCTGCGGTGGTGCCGATGCCGACGTGGAACGACACCGCCGCCTGGCTGCCGTCGAGCAGCTTGATGTCGTTGAACTCGGTGCTCTGCGCGATGCGGTCGATCTCGTCGACCAGGTCGCCGAACTCCTGCTGCAGCGTGTCGCGGTCGGCGGCCGACACCGAGCCGTTGCTGGCCTGCACGGCCAGTTCGCGCAGGCGGATCAGCAGGTTGCCCGACTCGTCGAGCGCGCCCTCGGCCGTCTGCACCATCGAGATGCCGTCGTTGGCGTTGCGGCGGGCCTGGTCGAGCGAGCGGACCTGGGCGCGCAGCCGTTCGCTGATCGCGAGGCCGGCCGCGTCGTCGGCGGCGCTGGCGATGCGCAGGCCGGTGGAGAGTCGGCGGAAGCTCTGGCCGAGCTGGTCGGTGAGGCGGGACAGGCTGCGCTGGGCTTGGATCGACGCGAGGTTGGTGTTGACCGTGAGTGCCATCTTGGTTCCCCCGCCCGGCGGAATCGCTCGGGCTGTGGGGATTCACGGCA
>JAEUHU010000041.1 GCA_016793305.1 Planctomycetota bacterium | reverse complement strand
CCGAGGTTGCTGCCGAGGCCCTCGGGATGCTCGGTGTAGACCAGCGGCAGCGTGACGAACGGGCCGCCGTCTTCGCTCCACGTGCGCAGCAGCGGCAGCCGCGACAGCCGCGGCGGCGTGTCCTCGTGCTGCAGCAGCGGTGCCTTGCGCAGGCGGCGGCGGCCGACGCGCAGCAGCGAGCCGAGCAGCGAACGGTGCTGCCACAGCTTGCCGAGCGTCGGCGGCAGCAGCGTGTGCGGGGCCGCTGCCAGCTGCTGCACCAGTTCGAGCGGGCGCTTGCCGAACGCCAGCTCGACGCGCCGCGCGGTGCCGAACAGGTTGGTGACCGTCGGCCACGGCGAGCCCTTGACGCGACGGAACAGCAGCGCCGGGCCACCGGCGGCGATGACGCGGCGGTGCACTTCGGCGGCTTCGAGGTCGGGATCGACTTCGGTGTCGATCTCGACCAATTCGCCCTCGGCGCGCAGCAGGTCGAGGAACAGACGCAGATCGAGCAGGGGCGAGGTCATCGCGGCGTCGGCGTGGACGGAGTCGGAGTCCCCGCGGCCTGCCGCAGCGGCGATGCACTCGGGGACGTCGGGAACAGGAACTCGCGCACGATGCTGGCGACGCGCTGTGTCGCGCCGGGCGCACCGAGGTGGCGGCGCACGTCGGCGAGTTCGGCGATCGCGGCGCTGCGCGCAGCCTCGTCGAACCACAGCCGTTCGGCTGCGGCGATCACGCGTTCCCAACCCTGGTCGCGCGTGAAGCAGAACTCGGGCACGGCGGTGCGGCCGGCGATCAGGTTGGCGGCGGCGATCCACGGCACGCTGAGGATGCTGTGGTAGCCGATCGCCGACAGCAGGCCGCGCAGCTGGTAGACGACGATCGTCGGCACGCCGTGCAGGCACGCTTCCAGCGAGCCGGTGCCGGACTTGACCAGCACGAGGTGCGCACCGGCGAGCCAGGCGCCGAGCGGGCCCTGGTGGTGTTCGACCCACGCGTCGGCGCCGTGCTGCTGCAGCAGCGTGCGCAGGAGCGGCGTGCGGCGCGCGTTCTTGTGCGGCAGCACGACGCGCAGCTGTGGCTCGCGCGCGCGCAGCGCCGCCGCCACGCGCAGCAGGCCCGGCAGGTTGGCATGGATCTCGGCCGAACGGCTGCCCGGCATCAGCACCAGCGTGCGCCGCGCGCGCACGGCGGCGACGGCGGCGGCGTCCGGCGGCGCGTCGGCGAGCTCGTCGAGCAGCGGGTGGCCGATGTAGTTCGCCGGCACGCGGAAGCGGCGGAAGAACGCCGTCTCGAACGGCAGGATGGTCAGCGTGGCGTCGACGGCGCGGCGGTAGCGGCGCATGCGCCACGGACCCCAGGCCCAGTACTGCGGCGCCACGTAGTGCAGCACCGGCACGCCGGCGCGCTTCGCCGCCTTGGCCATGACCACGTGCAGGCCCGGATAGTCGACCAGCACGACGAGATCGGGCGGGTCGGAGCACAGCAGGCGCAGGTAGTCGGCGAACGCGCGCAGGATCAGCGGCAGCTGCTTCAGCACGCCGAAGAAGCCCATGACCGCGTGCTCGCTGAGTTGCATGCGCACGTCGGCGCCGGCCTCCGCCAGCACGTGGCCGCCGAACGCGGTGGTGCGCACGTTCGCGGGCAAGGCGCGCACCAGCTTGGCGGCGTGGTTCTCGCCGCTCAGTTCGCCGGCGGACACGAACAGGTGCGGCCGGTCGCCGCGCTGGGCCCGGCGGCCAGCGAAGAACGTGGCGAGCTGTTCGCGCGGATCGCCGATCGGCGCGTTCGCGGCGGTGGCCAGCACGTCGCCGGCGACGCGGCGCCAGTGGTGGCGGAACGGCAGGTACAGCAGCAGCCGCAGCGGCACCAGCAGCGTGCGCAGCACTTCGCGCAGCAGCACCAAGGCGACCTGCAGCCAGATCATGGGGCCGCCCGGCGCAGGTCGCGCCACGCCAGCACGAGGCAGGCGGCGGTGGCGAGCAGCAGCCAGCTGGTGAAGCCGTGGCGGTGGAACGGGTCGAGCATCTGCCACCACGGCGTGTTGCCGGCGAGCACCGGCGCATACCACTCGAAGTCGACGAGACGGAACAGGCTGAAGCCGCGGATGCGCTGCGTCAGGTAGACGCCGATCTGCAGCACCAGGAACGCGCCGACCGCGGCGGCGACGTGCGCCTGCACGCGCAGCCGCAGCGACGCCCACGCCGTCAGCGTCAGCACGAACAGCAGGAACACCGCGGCGTGCGCGGTGGCGAGGAACAGTTCGGCCACCGGCAGCTGCTCGCCGATGTGCGTGCTCCAGTACAGCGCCGAGGCGTTGACGACGAACAGCGGCAGCACCGTGCACAGCGCCGCCGGCCACAGCTTCTGCCACAGGATCGCACCGCGCGCGATCGGCCGCGACAGCAGGAACTCGAACGTCTGGTTCTCGCGTTCGCGCGCGAACAGGCCGGTGCCGAACAGCACGGCGGCGGCGGTGCCGACCAGGTTGCAGCTGCGGAAGAACAGCATCACCGCGACCCAGTTGCGGTAGGCGAGGCCCTCGTCCTTGTCGGTGATGCCTTCGAAGATGCGCTTGGCGAAGTCGAGCGGCAGGCTGCGGAACAGGCTGCTGCGCTGCAGGTCGGCGTAGATGTCGGGCCACCACAGCAGCACCGGCACGCACAGCGCCTCGAGGATCAGCAGGTAGGCGAGCGCCATCCAGCGCAGTTCGCGGAAGGTCTTGCCGGCGATCACGGCCGCACCTCGTCAGCGCCTTGCAGCAGCAGCTGGTAGAGGTCCTCGAGCCGCGGGATGCCGATCTCGACGCTGTCGACGGCGCCCTCGGGACAGCTGCGCAGCCACTGCATCGGGTCCAGGTCGGTGGCGACCACCAGCGTGCCGTCGGCTTCGCGGTGCAGTTCGCGCGCACCGGCGGGCAGCGCTTGCCCGGCGGCGAGGCGCACACGCGGCCGGCGGCGCAGCAGCGCCCGGGCGCTGGCGAGCCGTTCGTCGGCGACGAACGCACCGTCGAGCAGGAACACCAGGCGGTCGGCGAGCGCCTCGACCTCGCCGAGGTGGTGGCTGCTCAGCAGGATCGTCTTGCCGGCCTTCTGCATCGCCAGCAGTTCGTCGCGCAGCACGAAGCGCACGCTGGCGTCGAGCGCGCGGTCCGGCTCGTCGAGCACGTAGAGGTCGACGTCGGGCACCAGCGCCGCCAGCAGCGCCAGCTTCTGCTTCATCCCGGCGCTGTAGCTGCGCACCTTCTGGCCGAGCGGCAGCGCGAAGTGGGCGAGCAGCCGGTCGCGCCGCTCGCGGTCGTGCTGCGGGAAGAAGCCGAGCGCGAAGTCGAGGCAGGCGCGGCCGGTCAGCTGCAGGTAGACGCCGTTCTCGCCGGGCAGGTAGCTGGTCGTGCGCCGCACCCCGAGGGGATCGCGCGCCGGGTCGCGGTCGCCGACCTGCACGTCGCCACCCTGACGCTCTACCAGGCCGAGCAGCGTGCGCAGCAGCGTCGACTTGCCCGCACCGTTCGGGCCGCACAGGCCGAGCAGTTCGCCGCGCGCGATCGTCAGGTCGACCGAGCGCAGCACCTGCTTGTCGCCAAAGCGCACGTCGAGGCCGCGCACTGCCACGGCGGGGTTCATGCGACCTCCTGCAGGAAGTTCGCCAGCAGCCGCTGGCCCAGCTGGGTGCGGAACGACTCAGGGTGGAACTGCACGCCGAAGGTGGGGTGCGCACGGTGCTGCACGGCCATCACTTCGCCGGAGTCGAGGTGCGCGGTTGCGACCAGTTCGGGCCCGAGCGGCGGCGCCACGTAGAGCGAGTGGTAGCGGCACGCATGCAGCGGGTCCGGCAGGCCGGCGAACAGGCCGGTGGCGCCGTGGCGGATCGGCGAGGTGCGGCCGTGCACCGGAGCGCCGCGCACGACGGCGGCGCCGAACGCCGCACCGATCGCCTGATGGCCGAGGCAGACGCCGAGGATCGGGCGCTGGCCGCTCCAGCGGCGGATCGCCGCGATCGAGATGCCGGCCTCTTCGGGGCGGCCCGGACCCGGCGACACCACCAGGGCGCGCGCCCCGGCCAGCGCTTCGACCTCGATGCGATCGCTGCGCACCACCTCGACGTCGGCGCCGAGGGCAGAGAGCGCCTGGGCGAGGTTCCAGACGAACGAGTCCGTGTTGTCGAGCAGGAGGATCAAACCGGGGGCAGGGACAGTATCGTCCCGCCCTTCGCGATGAACATCCTGATCGTCGGGCTCGGCGAGGTCGGTTCGTACTTGGCCAAGGTGCTGTCGACCGAAGGCCATTCCATCACCGTCGTCGACCCGGACCTGCAGCGCATGCGCCGCGTCGCCGACCTGCTCGACGTGCAGGCGGTGCACGGCGACGGTTCCCGGCCCGACGTGCTCGACCGCGCCGACGCGCACCAGGCCGACCTGCTGCTGGCGGTGTCGAACGACGACAAGGTCAACATGCTGACCTGCCTGTTCGGCCGGCGCATGGGGGCCAAGAAGACCGTGCTGCGGCTGCGCGACACCTCGGCGGTGCGGCGCTCGAAGACGTTCTTCCGGAAGAACCTGCACTACGACCTGCTGCTGTCGCTCGACGACCTCGCCGCCGAGGAGGTGGTGAAGACCGTGCGGCTGAACCAGGCGCTCGGCGTCGACAACTTCGCCGAGGGCAAGGTGCAGCTGCGCCGCTTCGTGCTGCAGGACGAAGGCCCGTTCACCGGGCAGCTGCTGAAGGACCTGAAGCTGCCGGCCGGCATGCTGATCACCGCGATCGACCGCGCCCACGACGTGCTGGTGCCCGGCGGCGCCGACGACCTGCGCGCCGGCGACGAGGTGTTCGTGCTCGGCGAGCCGAAGGCGATCGCCACGTTCGAGAAGAAGCTCGGCCAGAAGCAGGGCAAGCCGCGCACGGTGGTGGTGTTCGGCGGCAGCGGCATCGCGCAACAGGTCTGCCAGCAGCTGCAGCGCGAAGGGGTCGACGTGCGCGTGATCGTCGAGGATCGCACGGCCGCCGAGCATCTCAGCGAGGCGCTGAAGGGCGTCGTGGTGCTGCACGCCGACGCGACCGACCTGAACTTCCTGCAGGAGGAGCACGTCGGCGAGGCCGATGCGTTCCTCGCGATCAGCGAAGAGGACGAGCGCAACCTGATGTCGTGCCAGCTCAGCAAGAGCCTCGGCGTGGCGCGCACGGTGGCCCTGGTGCAGAAGCCCGACTACGTGTCGCTCTACCAGCGCCTGGGCATCGACCTCGCGGTCTCGCCGCGGCTGTTGTGCGCGAATCGCATCCTGGCGTTCGTGCGCAGCCGCAGCATCTCGACGATCGCCACCATCGAGGAGGGCAAGGCCGAGGTGCTCGAGATCGAAGTGCCGGCCGGCAGCTCGATCGTCGGCAAGAAGCTGAAGGAAGCCGGCGTGCCGCGCGGCTGCGTGGTCGCGGCGATCACGCGCGAGGACGGCCAGGTGGTGATCCCGCGCGGCGACGACGACCTGCGCGCCCACGACCAGCTGGTGCTGTTCGTGCTGCACCGAGTCGTCGACCAGGTGCTTGGGCTGCTCGGCATCGAGCGCGAGTGAGCGAAGCCGCCCGGGGGCTCAACGCGGCGGCTGGGTCGCGCCGCCGTTCGGTGTCGGTGCTGGCGTCGGAGGCGGCCCCGGCTGACCGGGGGTGACCGGCTTGCCCTGCTGCGCCTTCAGTGCCGCCTCGAACAACTGCTGCAGCGTCTGCGCGTTGGCCGCCGACTGCGTCGTCGGCGGGGCCGTCGGCGTCACCGGCTGCTGCACCGTGATGTCGTCGGGCCGGTACTTCGGCTGCGTGTCCTGCGGGTGCACGGTCGGCATCGCCAGCAACTCGCGGATGCGGTCGACGCCGGCGTAGACGTAGAAGCGCTCGCCGGTGTCCTCGCGCACCGCGGCGCCGGCGATCAGCCCGGCGAACAGCCAGCCGTCGTCGTCGTCCTTCTCGCACAAAACCGTGGCGCCGGCCGGCAGCGCCACGCCGGGATCGGCCAGCACGTCGCCTTGCACGCCGTCGCCTTCCGCCAGCTGCACCGCGGTGCGCTGCGTGGTGCGGCCGTCGAGCGTCCACATCACGATCAGCCGGTCGGTCGCGTTCGGCGCGCGGTCGAGCGCGCGCAGGTGTTGCGTGCGCAGGTCGATCCGCGCGCGGGTCCACAGCGAACCGGCGGGCTCCAGTTCGCCGGACTCGACGATCGGCGTCGGGCCGAGGAAGTAGTGCACGCGGCACGGGCCGCTCGCGGCGCTGCGGCCGAGGGTCAGCACGCCGAACTCGGTGGTGGCGCCACACTCGATGCCGCCGGTGGTCTCGACCAGCGCCACGGGATGCGAACGGTCGACCCACTGGGTGCCGGAGAAGAACCACGTGCCACAGCCGGTCAGCAGCGGCACGGCGGCCACGAGCAAGGCGCGTCGCATGCGGGGAGCCTAGCGGCGGTGCGGCGGCGATGCGCGTTCGTCGTCGTCGAGCCCGGTGGTGGCGGCGGCGGGCGGCTGGCCAGGCACCCGCAAGCGCGTCACCTCGGTCCGGCTGCGCCAGTGCAGCACCAGCAGCAGCGCCACCGCGACTGCGAACAGGCCGAGCACGAGGCCCCACCACAGGCCGGCCGCGCCGTGGCCGCAGGGAAAGCCGAGCCAGATGCCGAGCGGCAGGCCGAGCACCCAGAAGCCGAGCACGTTCGCCAGCACCGGCGAGCGCACGTCGCCGAGCCCGCGCAGGCAGCCGATCGCGACCACCTGCACGCCGTCGCCGATCTGGAACACGCCGGCGATCGGGATCAGGGCCGCCGCCCACGCGAGTTGGTCCGGCTGCGTGGTGAACAGTCCGGCGAGCCCCGCCGGCACCAGCAGGAACAGCAGCATGAAGCCGCTCATCACCACGATCGCCGCCAGCATTGCGGCTTCGGCGGTGCGTCGCACCGCGGCGCGATCGCCGCGTCCGACCGCCCAGCCGACCCGCACCGACGCCGCCATGCCGAGGCCGAGCGGCACCATGAAGCTCAGCGAGGCGAGCTGCAGCGCGATCTGGTGGCCGCCGAGGCGCGGCCCGGACGCTCCGGCTCCGGCGGCGGTGTCGAGCGTGCCGACCAGCAGGGCGGTCGCGGCGAACACGCCGAGTTCGAGCACGAACTGCACGCCGATCGGCGCGCCCAGGCGCAGCAGGGCCAGCGCCGGCCGCAGCGCCAGCGCTTCCGCACGCACCGCCCGATCGCGCAGGGCCCGCAGGTGCGGCAGGAAGTCGCGCCAGCCGAACGCCAGCAGGCCGAACAGCATCAGCCAGCGGCACAGCACGGTCGCCAGTGCCGCGCCGGTGGCGCCTTGCGGTTCGAGCCCGAACTTGCCGAACACCAGCACGTAGTCGAGTGCGGCGTTGGCGAGGTTGCCGGCGACGATCGTCCACACCTGGGGGGCGGTGCGACCGTGCGCCGACAGCACGATCCGCAGCACCGAGTAGCCGAGGAACGGCAGGATCGACAGGGCCTGCAGCTGGGCGTAGCTGGCGGCGGCCGGGATCAGTTCGGCCGGCTGCCCGAACCAGCGGAGCCAGGTCTCGGCCGGCAGCAGCAGCAGCGACGCCGGGATCGCCAGCAGCAGCGCCAGCAGCAGGCCGCGGCCGAGCAGCTTCGGCACCGCGGCCGAGTCGCGGGCTCCGATCGCCTGCGACAGCAGCGGGTCGACCGCGGTGACGGTGCCCATGCAGAACATCATCGCCACCCAGGCGATCGTGCTGCCGAGCGCCATCGCCGGCAGCGAGGCCTCGTCGTGGTGGCCGAGCATCGCCAGGTCGACGAAGTTCAGGGCCGTCATGCCGAGCTGGACGCCGGCGATCGGCACACCCAGCCGCAACAGCTGGCGCAGTTCTTGACCGAGCGTCCGGCTCGGCATCTGGCTCTCGCGCGGCAGGCTCGGTTCCATGGTGGGGCGCGGCACTGTGGCGGCGGCGGAGGTTCGCGCAAGGGTGTGGAAGCGGGCTGTGGGCACGCGCCAGGCGCCGATGGCGACGGAGCTTCCGTTGGGGACTGGCTGGGGAAAGTCCTCCAGGCTGTGGAAAGGAATGTGGAGAAGGCTGCCGCGGGCGGAATGCAGGCGGTCTGGCGTCGTGTTCGTGACCTGTTAGGGTGTTGGCGTGGACCGCCGCATCCTGCACGTCGACATCGATGCCTTCCTCGCCTCCGTCGAGCAACTGCGCGACCCGGTGCTGATCGGGCGCCCGGTCGCGGTCGGAACCGGCGTGGTGGCGTCGCGCTCCTACGAAGCCAAGGCGCGCGGCGTGCAGACGGCGATGTCGCTGCGCGAGGCGCTGCGGCGCTGTCCCGAGCTGGTGGTTCGCCCGGGCGATGCGCGCCTGGCCGAACGCTTCCGCCAGCGGGTCGCCGAGATCCTGCGCCGCTTCACGCCGGTGGTGGAGGTCTGTTCGCTCGACGACTTCTACGCCGACCTGACCGGCGTGCCGCTGCGCGTCGAACAGGCCCTCGCCGGCGATACGCGCACGCCCGAGGAACGCTCGCTGCAGGCGCTCTGCCAGCAGGTGCGCACGTTGGTGCGCAACGAGACCGGGCTGTCGATCGCGCAGGGCCTCGGCAGTTCGCGCACCGTGGCGCGCATGGCGACGATCCGCGCCAAGCCCGGCGGCATCGTCGAGGTGCCCGCCGGCGGCGAACGCGCGTTCCTGGCCGACTTCCCGGTCGAAGCGGTGCCCGGCGTCGGCCCGAAGATGGCGGCCTGGCTGCGGCAGGTCGGCATCGGCACCGTGCGCGAGCTGTGGACGCTCGACGAAGAACTGCTGCGGCAGTCGTTCGGCGCGCGCGGCGTCGCGGTCTACCACGACTGCCGCGGCGAGGACCGGCTGCCGGTGCGCGAGACGCCGCTGCTGCGCAGCATCTCGCGCGAGACGTCGTTCGAGCCGAGCGCCGAGGTCGGCTCGCAGCAGCGTTCGTTCCTGCGCTCGATGCTCGGCTACCTGCTCGACCGTGCCACCTCCGAACTGCGCGCGCAGCGGCTCGCGGCGCGCACGCTGCAGGTGCGGCTGCACCACGTCGACGGCGCCAGCGGCGAACGCAGCCGCACCGTGCCCGAGGCGACGGATCGCACCGATCGCTGGATGGTCGTCGCCGGCGAACTGCTCGACGAACTGCTGCTGCGGCGCGTGCTGGTGCGCCTCGTCGGCGTGACGCTGTCGTCGCTCGAGGCCGAGCGGGCCCGGCAGGGCCAGCTGTTCGTCGACCCGAGCGCCGCGAAGGCGGCCTTGTTCCCGGCGATCGACGCGGTGCGCAAGAAGCACGGCTTCGGGGCGCTGGTGGTCGGGGCGGCGACCGGGCTGCTCGGCCAGCTGCCGCACCACAAGCACGGCTTCGTGCTGCGCACGCCGTCGCTGACGAAGTGAGCTCGGGCGGGTGCTTCGGCGTCGGGTGCTTCGGCTTCGGGGGCCCGCGGTCGGAGGCTCGCGGTGCGGAACCTCGATCGCGCGGTGCACGAATCCGGACCGCTGCGACGGGTGCGCTAGCTGCAGAAGGCCGCGCGCACGGCGTCGACCGACAGGCCGCGCACCGCGACCACCTTGCGCGGGTTGCCGTGGCCCTGCACCACCTGCACGGCGTGCTTCGGCACGCCGAGGCGTTCGGCGAGCACTTCACACAGCCGGTCGTTGGCCTTGCCGCCCTCGGGGGCGGCGCTGACCTGCACCTTCAGCGCGTCGCCGAGCAGGCCGACGATGCGATCGCGCGACGCGCCCGGCACGGCCTTCACTGCGAACTGCACCGCGCCGTCGACTTCGCGCAGCACGAGGCTCACGGCAGCAGCGACACCACGAAGCTGTGCGGGTGTTCCTGCAGCAGCTGCTCGAGCCGTGCTGCCGCCACCTGCGACCGCCGTTCGGACAGGGCCGAGAGGCCGGCCGACAGCAGCTGGCCGGCGCGCAGTTCGGCGCGCAGCGCACTGGTCGCCGGCTGGTCCTCGTTGCCGAGCCGCCGCAACAGGATCTCGAACACCACCGAGCGCACCGGGAAACGGCCCGCACCGGTGCCGCTGAGGTCGTCGTCGGCGCGCAGCCGCGTCAGGTAGGCACGCGCCGCGTCGACGTGCTGCGCCAGTGCCAGCAGGCCGACGAAGCTCTCGCGGCCGAGCGCGGCGGACGGCGTCACCTGTTCGGCGAGGGCAAGCCACTGCTCGAGCGACAGGTCGGCGAGCGCCACCGAGGTCTCCTTCGCCGGCTTCTTGGTGTCGTCGACGTGCACGAACTGGCCGCTGGCCTTGTCCCAGCGGTGCAGCGTGAGTGGCGCGGTGCCAGCCATCGGCAACGCGACCTTGCTCTGGGCGATCGCCTGTTCGAGCTCGTTCGCGAACGTGGCCGCGCCGAGCAACAGGCCCTGCATGGCCTTCGCGCGCAAGCCGGCCGGCGACTCGGCCGCGCTGGCGGCGAAGCGCTCGGCGCTCGCTGCCGCGGCGCGGAAGTCCAGGGCGCGCAGCCGGGGCAGCACGCCGTCCTCGCCGCCGAGCATGGTCGCGTACTGGCGCCACACCGACTCGGTGCGATCGAGCCGCAGCGTGACCAGTGCGGCCTTGCCGGCCTCGATCTTCGCGCGCTGCTGCTCGAGCTCGCCGGCGAGCGACAACGGCCAGCGGTCGGCCTTGGCCAGCGCGTCCTCGAGGGCCGGCATCGCGTTCTGCAGGGCCGCTTCGTCGCCGGCGCTGCGGGCCTTCTCGACCGCGGTGCCGAGCTCGGCCAGGGCCGTGCGCGCCGCGCCTTCGACGTCGTTCTGCAACTTGACGAGTGCCTCGCCGACCTCACGGTCGCCGCGCAGATCCTCGGGAGGCGGGCTGGTAAGCGACTGCAGCGCGGCCCGGAACTGGCCCGCGGCGAGCTGCTTGTTCAGTCCTTGCTGCACGCTGCTCAGGAACGCCTGGCGCCGCTCCGCGAGCTGGGCGGTGGCTGAGGCCTGCGCCGCGGCGGCCTGCCTTTCGGCATCGGCGAGACGCTTGCCTTCGTCGGCGGCCGCGGTCCCTGCGAACTGGGTGGCCACGGCCTCGAGGGCGGCGATGCGTGCGGGAGCGTCGGCGACCAGCCGTGCCTCGAGCAGCGCGATCTTGGCGCGATCCTGCTTCTGGTCGGCCTTCAGCAGCAGGTTCTCGTCGGACAGCCGCTGCTTCTCGGGATCGTCGTAGCGCGGTCGTTCGACCGTGACGATCTCCTTCGGCCGCGTGAGCGCCCAACCGACGGCACCGCTGGCGACGAGGCCGGCGACCACCGCGAGGCCGATCCACAGCCCCTTCTTCGCCGGCGGCTGCAGCTGGGCGGCGAGGTCCTCGAGCAGGTCGTTGGCGGTCTGGTAGCGCTGCTCGGGCGCCTTCTGCATCAGCTTGCCGATGATCGCCGCGACCTCGGCCGGCACCTGCGGGTTCGCCTTGTTGGCCGGTTCGGGGTCGTCCTTGACCTGCGCGCGCAGGATGTCCTTGACCGTCTGGCCGCGGAACGGCGTCTTGCCGGTGACCAGGCGATAGAACGTGCAGCCGAGCGCGTAGAGGTCGGTGCGGTGGTCGATCGCCTTGCGCAGCACCTGCTCGGGCGCCATGAAGTGCGGCGTGCCGACCGCCTTGTCCTCGGTCTCCTCGACGGTGCTGGCGAGGCCGAGGTCGGCGATCTTCACCGCCCCGTGCTGGTCGAGCATCAGGTTGTCGGGCTTGATGTCGCGGTGCACGATGCCGAGCGACTCGGCGTAGGCGAGGCCGCTGGCGGCGTCGCTGACGACCTGCATCGCGCGCTCGACCGGCATCGCTCCGTTCTGCTTGAGCCAGCCTTCGAGCGAGCCCTGCATGACCTCCATCGCGAAGAAGTAGATCTCGCCGTCGTGGTCGACGTCGAACACCTGCACGACGTTCGGATGCTGCAGCTTCGCCGCGGCGCGCGCCTCGGCGACGAACTTGGCGACGAACGCCGGGTCCCTGGTGCGCTCGCCGGACAGCACCTTCAGCGCCACCTGCCGGTGCAGGCTGGTCTGCTCGGCGCGGTAGACCATGCCCATGCCGCCGCGGCCGAGCTCGCCGAGGATCCGGTAGCCGGGGATCTTCGGCACGCCGCGCTGCTGGAGCTCGCCGAAGGCGATGCGCGTGGTGCCGATCTCGACGACGTCGCCGTCCTTGAGCGGCGAGGCCTCGACGCTCTCGCCGTTCACCCGCACGCCGAACTGCAGCGCCTTCAGGCCGAATCCCTGGTCGCGCAGGGCCTTCACCACCGCCATCCGGTCGGCGACACCCGGCTCCTGGATGCGCAGCGCGCAGTCGGCACCGCTGCCTAGGTAGGTGGGCTGGTCGCGATCGAGGGGGATGGTGGTGCCGGCCAGCGGACCGTTCTCGACGGTGAGTCGCACAGGGCTTGTCTTGGTTCCGGGGCGTTCGAGGGGGCCCGCAGTATGGCAGAGGGGTGCGGCTCCGGCGAGCGCCGAATCCGTCGGCCGGCCGCCGTCGCGGCCTCGGTCGCCGGTCCGTATCGTCGTGGCGATGAGGAACGCCCTGACGAGGCTCGCCCGGTGGTCGACGATCGGCTTGCTCACCGCGTGTTCGGCCGTGCGACCCGAGGACGTGCCCGAGGTGGCGCCGCTGATTCCTGCGGACGCGGAAGCGTCGGCCGCGAACCGGGACCGCGACTTTCCCGGGGCGGCCGCACTGCTGCGCGGCTTCGACCTCGCAGGCGAACGGCAACTGCGCGACGGCGACCAGCTGTTGTTCGGGATCACCGTGCACGACCCCGATCGGCCGATCGAGCGCCACCTGCTGCGTCTTCTGGTGCGGCAGGACGATCGCGAGCTGTCGACGAAGTTCGCGACCATGCGCGACGCCACGGGGCGCGTGGTGCTGGAGCGGCCGACGCGCGCGGTCGGTCTCGACCTCGCGCTGTTCGGCGCCGACGGTGCGCCGCTCGCCACGTCGCACCTCGACTCGATGGACGTGTTCCTCGGTTCGAGCTTCGTCGAGAGCGTGGCCCGTTCGCGCGCCGGCGAGAGCGTCCGGCAGCTGCTGGTGCAGTCGCAGTTGGCCGAGATCGCGAACCTGCTGGCCAACGACCCGATCCTGCAGCGTCTCTTGCGCGAGGTGGCCAGCATCCCGTGGGACGTGCGGTTGCTGTGGCGCCAGGAACTCACGCTGCGCACCGACTGCAACCAGGCGACGGTGCCCGCGGGTCGCGGGGAAGGGCCGCTCGCAGCCCAGTTCGACCAGCCGTTCGACCTGTTCCTCAACGACTCGCTGCTGGTCCGCCTGTCGGTGGCTGTCGCCGAGCCGCACGGCCCGACCGCCGCGGTGGCGGGCATCGTGCGACTGGTCGCCCAGCAGGCCGATCGCCCCGAGCGTCGCCTCGAACTCGAACTGCTGGCGACCGCGCGAGGGCAGCGGTCCGAGTTCGCGGCCCATGGTGCAGCGGCGTTCCTCGGCTTCACCGACGAAGGCACCGGCCTCGCGTACTCGCCGGATGGGCGCTGGCTCGCCTTGCCGGGCTCGCACGGCGTGGTCGAACTGCGCGACCTGCACCGCGCGGATCCGAGCGTGCCGTGTCGGCTGCTCGGCGAACGGGCCGAAGTGCGCGCGCTGCACTTCCTCGATGCGGGGACGCTGCTGGTCGCGCGTGGGGCCGTGGTCGAGTGCTTCGACTGCACGAAGGCGACCGTCGGGGAGGAGCGCCCTGCGACCGCCGCGATCCGAGGGTCCGCCACCGGGGCCAATGCGGTTCTGGCGATCGAACCGGCGGGCGAACGCTCGGTCTTCGTCGGCTTCGCCGGGGCCGAGGTCGAGCGCTGGACCTTCACCGACCCGGCGACGGTCCGTCGCGAAGCGGTGCGGGCCGCGACGTTCGAGGTGATGTCGGTCCAGCGGAGCGACGGGAAGCAGCAGGACCTGCAGGTCCGGCGGCATCCTCCGTTGGGCTGGTTGCTCGGCAGCGCGGCCGGCGATCGCTGCGTCGTGCGCTGGCCGGAGAACCGCGAGGTTCCGTCGGCGGCCGACGCGCTGTGGCAACGGGGCGACGACGGCACCTGGCGCGAGCAGCCGCTGCCGCCGTTGCCGAAGGAGTTTTCGCGGCAGGCGCGCTGGCGCACGGGCGAGGACGACGGACTCGCGTGGGACGAGGTCGCGTTCGGCCAGATGATGGCGCGGCCGCGGCAGGGCGGTGGGCACGGCGCCGTCGCCGGGTTCGTCGGCATCACGTTCCGCACGACCCGCACCCTCGGCATGTGCCACGACGCCAACCGGCGGTTCGTGCACGGCTTCTCACCGGACGGTCGCTTCTACGCCTACTGCGCCCCGGGGCACCGGGTGCTCGCGAAGGTGCCCGAAGTCCAAGCCGAAGCCGCGAGCCAGGCGCCGCGCGAAGCCTCGAACGACGCGCCGCGCGCGCCGATGCGATGACGCTGCGCGCGCTGTCGTTGGCGCCGGATCCGGCGCTGCTGCAGGAGCGCGTCGCCGCGGTGCTCGCCGACGGCCGGCAGCGTCTCGCCGCGCACTTCGCGCGCCCCGACCTGCCGCCCGGCCACGGCGCGATCCCGAGCGACCACGAACTGGTGCTGCGTTGCCTGAGCACGCTGCGCGCGCAGGAACCGGGCCTCGTGCGCTTCCTCGAGTGGGGCAGCGGGCTCGGCATCGTCGCGGTCGCGGCTTCGCGGCTCGGCTACGACGCGCACGGCATCGAGTGGGACGAAGCGATGGTCGCCGAAGCCCGAGCGCTGGCGGCGCGGCACGGCGTGCGCGTGCCGTTCGTCGCCGGCAGCTTCGTGCCACCCGGCAGCGATCGCCTGCTCGACCGCGCCGAGCTGTCGACGCGCACGGTGTTGCAGAGCGACGACGCCTACGACCGGCTCGAGCGCGACCTCGACGAGTTCGAGGTGGTGTTCGCGTATCCGTGGCCGGAGGAGGAAGGGTTGTACCGGCGGCTGTTCGATCGGCACGCGGGGGACGGGGCGGTGCTGGTGCTCTACGGCCAGCTCGACGGTGTGCGCGCGTTCCGCAAGGTGGTGGAGCGTGGTCGACGTGGCGAACGAGGTCGCTAGCATCGCCCACCGTCCCCGTTCGCGAAGTCGCCCCGTCGCCGATGACCGAGTCCAACCTCTCTGCCTTCTTGTGGTCGGTCGCCGACCTGCTCCGTGGCGACTACAAGCAGTCGGACTACGGCAAGGTGATCCTGCCGTTCACGGTGCTCCGTCGCCTCGACTGCGTGCTGGCACCGACGAAG
>JAEUHU010000398.1 GCA_016793305.1 Planctomycetota bacterium | reverse complement strand
GCCGGCGGGCGCGCGTTGGATGTTGCCGGTGGTCATCTGGCCGGCGAGCGAGCCGTCGGCGCCCTGGTACTCGAAGAACGACTCGAAGCCGTCGAGGTCGTCGATGCCGAGCACGCGCACCTCGAGCAGCACCAGGGCGGTGGGCACGTCGAGGTCGTGCACCAGCTCGCGGATCTGGGCCAGCGTTGCGGCGTCGCGGGTGCGCACCACCAGCTTGTTCTGGCGCGGCGCCATGGTGACGAACACCGGCGAGCGGCTGCGCCCCGCGAGCTCCTGCTGCACGTCCTTCGCCGCCTTCGGATCGGCACCCGCTTCGAGGCGTGCCAGGGCCTGCTCGAGGCGCTGGATCTGCTGCGCGGTCCAGTTCTGCTGCTGGCTGCCGCCGTTCGGGTCGATCGTGTTCCACGGCCAGGCATTGCCCTGGTTGCCGTAGGCGAGCCCACCGTCGCCGTTCCAGCCGACGCCGTTGCCCTGGCCGAAGCCCGTGCCGACGCCGAAGCCGTTGCCGAGCCCGTTGCCGCCGAAGGTGCCGGTGCCGAAGCCGCCGCGCCCTTGCCCTCCGAACGCGCCGTTCTGGCCGATCGACTGGCCGAAGCCCTGCTGGCGGCCGTCGAACAGGTCGAAGCGCGACAGCCGGTTCGACAGCTCGATCAGCGAGTCGTCGAAGAACTGCTGCTGCTGCCGCATCACCACGCGGTCGCCGTAGAGCTCGCGCAACGCCCGGCCGACGTCGAACACGTTCGGATAGTGCAGCGTGAACGTCTCGGTGCGTTCCTCCTGCAGCTCGGCGAGGTCGCGCTGGTACTCGTCGGCGGTGCTGACGCGCACCACCTTGGTCGCCGGATCCTGGCGCCACCACAGCTGATGGCTCTCGCACAGGACGCGCACCGCGACCAGCGGCTCGACGTCGCTCAGGTAGGTCGAGACCGGCTGGTTCGCCGCCTGCGCCGAGATCGCGAGGTTGAGGCCGGCCAGGTCCGACAGCAGGCGGGCGGCCTGGTCGAGAGGCACGGCCCGCAGGTCGATCCGCGCCAGCTTGCCGGCCGCGGGCGGGGCCGCCGGCAGGCCGAGCGCCACCAGCACCGGCGCTTCGAACCCGGCGACGAGCAGGCGCAGGTCGCCGTTGCCAGCGTCCTCGACGCGCACCTTGCGACCCTGGCTGACGAACTCGCTCCCGGCCAGCACCAGCACGTCCTCGCCGTCGACGTCGAGCAGCACGCGCGCGTCGCGGGCCGAACCCGCCAGCACGGCGCGGACCTTCACGACCGGCAGACGCTGGCCGAGCTGGGCGGTGCCGTTCCCCGTGGCTGGAGCCTGGCCGAGGCGTCGCAGCAGTTCCGGATCGGGCCGGGTCGGGTCCTGCACCGGCGGTGGTGCGGGTTCCTGCTCCTGCGCCTGCGAGGATCCGGCCAGCGAGGCACCTGCCAGCAGGGCCGACAGGACGGTGTGCGTGACGATGCGGAGCGTCATGCGCCCCCCACACCGGTGATCGAGTAGATGGCCATGAAGAACGCGAAGTAGATGAAGCCGACGACCGAACCCACGATCACGAGGATCACCGGTTCGATCAGGGTGCCGAGGCGGCGCACGAGTTCCTGCAGCTGCTCGTCGTGGTGCCGGGCGATCCCGTCGAGCACTTCGTCGAGCGAGCCGGAGGTCTCGCCGACCGCGACCATGCTGTGCACGAGCGGCGGGAACACCCGTTCGGCGACCAGCGACTCGGCGAGGGGTGCCCCCTGCACGACGCGTTCGCGGGCCCGGGCCAGCCGATGCCGCACGACGCGCAGGAAGAACAGCGGCTGCAGCACCGCGAGGGCCGTCGTCAGGCGCACGCCGCTGGCCAGCAGCAGGGCGCCGTTGTGGGCGAACGTCGACACCGAAGCGAGGCGCAGGATCGTGCCGACCACCGGCAAGCGCAGGAGGCCCCGTTCGAGCAGCATGCGACTCTTCGGCAGCGCCCAGGCGATCGCGAGGGCGGCGAGCAGCAGCAGCAGGAACACGGCCCCGCGCACGAAGTGGACCTGTACCGCGTCGGCGACGTCGACCAGCAGCTGGGTCGCGGGCGGCAGGCGCCGGCCGAGCGCCTGCAGGAACGCCGCCAGCTTCGGCACCACGCTGGCCATCATGAACGCGACCGTCGCGATCGACAGCACGACCACCAGCGCCGGATAGGCCAACGCCGTCAGCACCTGGGTGCGCGTGCGGCGGCGCCGCCCCATCGCCTCGGCGGCGCGGGTGATCACGTGGTCGAGGTTGCCGGAGCGCTCGCCGACGTCCACCAGGCTGATCGTCAGCCGGCTGAAGCAGCGTTGCGCCTGCATCGCCTCGGTCATGGTGGCGCCGGCCCGGATCCGCGCGGCGACGTCGTGCCACAACCGGGCCAGCGGACGGTTGCCCTGTTCGGCGCAGACCTTGAGCGCCGACAGCAGCGGCAGGCCGGTGCGCAGCATGAACGCGAGCTGCCGCAGCTGCAGTTCGAGGTCGACCGGCCGCGGGCCGAACAGGTGGATCGGGCGCTGCCACCACGGCGAGGTCCCACCGGCGACGACGCGCAACGGCAGCAGGCCTTCGCCGCGCAGGGTCGTGGCGACCTCGCGCACGTCGGCCCCGTCGCGGGTGCCGCGCTGCGTGCGACCCTGGTCGTCGCGGGCGATGTAGGCGAAGCTCGGCATCAGTCGGCCAACGCCTCCATCACCTCGCCGAAGCTGGTCTGGCCGGTGCGCAGCTTCGCCAGCGCGTCGTCGCGCAGGCTGCCGCGGCCCGCCTGGGCCGCGAGACGACGCAGCTCGGCTTCGTCGCCGCCGGCCCGGATCGCCGTCGCGAGGCGTTCGTCGACCGGCAACAGCTCGAACAGGCCGGTGCGACCACGATGGCCGACGCCGGCACAGCACACGCATCCGACCGCGCGGTGCAGCGGCATGCCGGCGAGGTCGTTGCGACGCAGCAGCTCGGCTTCGTCGGCGGTGAGTGCGACCGGGGTGCGGCACTGCGGGCAGAGCTTGCGCACGAGGCGCTGCGCCAGCACGAGCCGCAGCGTCGACGCCAGCAGGTAGCGTTCGACCCCCATGTCGACGAGACGCGTCACGGTGCTGGCCGCGTCGTTGGTGTGCAACGTCGCCAGCACCAGGTGGCCGGTCAGCGCCGCCTTGATGGCGATGCCCGCGGTCTCGAGATCGCGGATCTCGCCGATCATGATCACGTCCGGGTCGTGGCGCATGATCGACCGCAGCGCCGATGCGAACGACACCTTGCGGCCGGCGTCGACCTCGACCTGACTGATGCCCGGGAAGTCGTACTCGACCGGTTCCTGCACCGCGATCACGTTGACCTTGCGGGCGGCGACGATCGTGCGCAGCATCGCGAACAGCGTGGTGGTCTTGCCGCAGCCGGTCGGGCCGGTCGCGACGATCAGGCCGTGCGGCCGTTGCAGCTGCCGATGGCAGGTCGCGAAGTCGGCCGGCGAGAAGCCGAGGCCGTCGAGCACCAGCGAGTCGATCTCGATGGCCAGCAGGCGCAGCGTCGCCCGTTCGCCGTGGTTGGTCGGCAGCGTCGCGACACGCACGTCGACCCGGCGCCCCGGGGCAACTTCGTGCGTGAAGCGACCGTCCTGCGGCGCCCGCTTCTCGGCGATGTCCATGCCGGCGAGCACCTTGATGCGGCTCAGCAGTTCGGGCTGCGCGTCACGCGGCAGTCGGCGGTAGTCCTCGAGTTCGCCGTCGACGCGCAGCCGGACCAGCAGGCCGTCGCGCTCGGGACAGAGATGCACGTCGGAGGCGCGCTGCAGCCAGGCCGCGTGCAGCAGTTCGTTGCACAGGCCGACCGGATCGTCGCTCGGTGCTTCGTTGGTCGTGCGACCCTCGCCGTAGACGGCGCGCAGCGTGCGCAGCAGCTGGTCGCCGTCGACCAGCTGGGGCCGGAGCGGCTGGTCGAACCAGCGGGCGATCGCAGCGAGCCCGCTGCTGTCGCCGAGGTCGGCGCAGGCGACCACCACGTGGCCGTCGAGCTCGCACAGCGGCAGCAGCCGGCGGCGCATCGCCTGGGCCGCAGGCAGCCGCAGGGCGCAGCGAGGATCTGGGCGCACCAGGTCGAGGTCGAGCCGTACCGGTTCGCCGGGACCACCCTCGAAGCGCACGCCGAAGTGGCGGCCGGCGGCGCGGTCCTCGACCCAGACGACCCGGCCGGTGCGTTCGTGGGCGTGGCTGCCGAGGCAGAGGCGCAGCTGGACCCGTTCGCCGCCCTGCCAGCTGGTGGCCCGGGCCGGATCGCGCAGGCCGGCACCGGTCGGCGACAGGTCGAGCAGTTCCAGTTCGCGGCCATCGGCCCGTTCGCTGGCGGTGGCGAGCGCGCGCAACGCCGGCGCCCAGCGCGCTGCTGCGCGCGATTCGCGGAACGCGGGCCCGGAGCCAGGACTCATCGCGCACCTCGTGGAGCCGAGCCCATCACACCACCACCAGGGTCCACAGCAACGCGCCGTCGGCGTCGCGTCGCATCGACAGGTCGAGCACCACCACCGGCAGCGAGCCGTGCTGCAGGTCGCGCAGCGCGGCCAGCACGTCCGGATAGCTGCCGGCGAGCTGCAGGGTCCAGGCCGCGGTGCGGCTGCCGGCCGCGAGCCCGGCGAGCCCGTTCTGGACCGCGGGCGGCAGGGTCAGCTCCTGCCGGGTCTCGCTGCGCACCACCAGCCGATGCCGCGCCAGCACTTCGTCGACCTGGCGGTGCCAGGTGGCGCGCTCGTTGGCGGCGACCAGGATCGCCGTCGGCGGCGGGGCCGGCGGCGTCGCCAGCGCCGC
>JAEUHU010000396.1 GCA_016793305.1 Planctomycetota bacterium | reverse complement strand
CACGACGTTCGACGTGCGCCCCGAACCCCACGACCTGCTGGTCGTGAGCCCGGGCTACGTGGCGCAGCGCCTCGGCAACGTGCGCGCCGACCTGCGGGTCGAGCTGCAGCCGTTGTCGCCGCTGCAGCTGTCGGTCCAGGATCCGCGCGGCGAACCGGTCGTGCGCCTCGCGATCGTGCGCGACGGCATCGCCGATCCGGTGCTGCGCGCCTTCGACGACGGCAACGAACACGGCCCGCTCGAGCTCGGCATCGCCGATCCGGTCACGGTGCACCATGCGCCCGGCACCGAACTCGACTGCACGATCGTGCGCGGCGGAACGGCCGGTCCGCCGCAGCGCGTCGTCGTCGGCTCGGGCCCACAGTCCATCACGCTGCAGTAGGCTTGCGGGGTGAAGGCCGGTCGCGCGCTGTTCGTCCTCGGCTGCCTGCTCGTCGTGGCGGCCGCTTCGCCATGGTGGTGGCGAGGCACCGAGCCGAGCCGCCCCGGTGAGCTCGCGGCGCGCGACGAGGATCGCACTGCCGTGCATTTGCCAGGCTGCACGATCTCGAGGGCCAGGGACAGGGATCCGGTTCGCACGGCCCCGTGATCCATCGACGGAGGCCCGCCCGCTCGTTGTCGTGGGGCCGGCGGAACATGCGGCGCACAGCGAGGCCGATCTCGTGGTCTTCCATGCGTGGAACACCGGTTGCCATGCGTGCTTCGCCCTCTTGACCGCAACCGACCCATGAACGCACGACCCATCGTTCGCCGGCTCGGCGCTTCCGCCTGGCTCGCCGCGTCCCTCGTCGCCCAATGCCCTTCGCCGCCGACCTGGCAATCCACGGACGTGGCGGCGGCACCTCTGGGTCCCGTCTACGCGATGACCTTCTGGGATCCCGATGGCGCTGGCCCGCTCGGCCAACACATCGTCTGCGGCGGCACGTTCCAGGTGGCTGGCAATGCCCTGGCCGCCAACATCGCGATGCTCGACCCGGTGGCGCGGACCTGGTCGGCGCTCGGGGCCGGGTTCGGCGATGGCGCGGTGGAGGCCCTCGCCGTGTTGGCCGACGGCAGCCTGGTCGCTGGGGGGTGGTTCGTGCAGTCCGGTGCGACCGCGGTGTCGGGAGTGGCTCGCTGGAACGGTTCCGCCTGGCTGCCGCTCGGCGGCGGGATCGCTGGTGGGGTGAGCGCCGCCGTCGTGCTGCCGAACGGCGACCTCGTGGTCGGCGGGCAGTTCGCGACCGCCGGCGGCGTGCCGGCCGCCAACATCGCGCGCTGGGACGGCAGCGCCTGGTCGGCGCTCGGTTCCGGGCTCACCGGGGCTCCGACTTATCCGGGTCCGGTACCTCCACCGTCGTTCGGGCCGTTCGTGACCCACCTCGGCGTGCGCAGCAACGGTGACCTGATCGTCGCCGGGCCCTTCGCCAATGCCGGCGGGGTCACCGCGATCGGTCTGGCGCGCTGGAACGGTTCCTGGAGCAGTCTCACCGGCTCGTCGCCGGTGCGCTGCACGGCGCTGCAGGTGCTCGCCAACGACGACGTCGTGATCGGTGCGGACGCCTTCGACGGCACCTACCCGGCGCAGCGCTGGAACGGTTCGCAGTGGGCGTTCCTCGGGGGGGCCGACCTGCGAGCCTGGACGGCCTTCGCCGAGCAGGCGAACGGCACCTTGGTCGGGCAAGCGGCCGAGCCGAGCTCCTTCACCTTCCCCGAGCTGCGCGAGTGGAACGGCGTCGCCTGGTCGGTGCGACCGGTGAGCGGCAGGCCTTTGGCTGGGCCAGCGTCGGCGCTGCTCGCTTCTGGTGCCAACGAACTATGGATCGCCGGTTCCCAGACCTTCGGCGGCCGCGAGCAGTCCGTGCGCCACTTCGACGGCACGTCGTGGCGCGCCCCGGCCATTGGCCTCGACGGCCGGGTCGAGGCGGCCACCACGTTGCAAGGGGACCTGGCACTCGCCGGCTCGTTCGGTCAGATCGGCAACGTGCCGTGCGATGGCGTCGCCGTGCGGCAGAACGGGGTTTGGTCGCCACTCGGTTCGAT
>JAEUHU010000385.1 GCA_016793305.1 Planctomycetota bacterium | reverse complement strand
CTCGAGGCGGCCGAGCAGCATCTGCAGCGACGCGACGACCTTGCCGAAGTCGCGCAGGTCGCCGAAGCCGCCGAACGGGCCGACCTGCGGCACCGCGCCGAGCGGCGCGGCCATGCCGCCGGCCAGGGCCTCCGCGACGCTGCCCGGTTCCACCATGGTCATCGCCGGACCACAGTTGCCGACCATCGTGGCGCTGGTGGTGAGGGCCGCGACGAAGTCGAGCCGCTCGTCGGTGGCCAGCGCCAGGGCCCCGACCGCGATGGTCAGACACCACAGCAGCACGATCGCCAGGATCGACGAGATCACCGCCGCCGGCAGCACTTCCTCGTCGAGCTTGATGCGCTCGACGCTCTTCGGCCGCACGAAGTGGCGGATCGTGTAGGCCAGCAGTTTGAGGATCACCAGCACGCGGACCTGCTTGATGCCGCCTGCCGTCGAGCCACTGCAGCCGCCGACGAACATCGCCAGCACCAGCAGCAACAGGGCCAGCGCCGGCCAGGCGTGGAAGTCGGCGGTGGCGTAGCCGGTCGACGTCAGCACGCTGACGCCGTTGAACGACGCCCAGCGCAACGCCGAGAGGAACGGCACGTCGGCGCGCACCAGCGAGAGGGTCAGCAGCCCGATCAGCAGCGCCGTGGTCAGCGCGTAGATCCGGAATTCGCCGCTGCGGGCCAGGCTGCCGAGGCCGTGCCAGCGCCCGCGCCAGTGGGTCGCGATCACTGCGAAGCTGGTGCCGGCGAGGAACATGAACACCGTCATCACGACTTCCCCGCCTGGGCTCTGGAAGTCGGCGATCGAGCTCCGGGTGGAGAACCCGCCGGTGGCCATGGTCGTGAACGCGTGGCACACGGCGTCGAACCAGCCGAAGCCGCCCAGGCCGACCAGCAGCAGCGCACAGAGCGCGGTGAGCCCGACGTAGATCGTGCCGATCAGCCGAGCCTTCTCGAGGGCGCGCGGCTGGTAGTGCTCGGTGCCCACGCCGACCGACTCCGAGGTCAGCAGGTTCTTGCCGGTGATGCCCATCGCCGGCAGCAACGCCACGAACACCAGCACGATGCCGATGCCGCCGATCCACTGCAGCAGCGCACGCCACAGCAACAGGCTCTCCGGGGATCCGGCGATCGCCGGATTGGCGCCGCTGCCGAGCACCGTGGCGCCGGTGGTCGTGAGGCCGCTGGTCGCCTCGAACACCGCGTCGAACGAACTCGGCAGCAGGCCCGACCACTGCAGGGGGATCGCGCCGAGCATGCTGGCGAGGAACCACGAGAGTCCGGCGACGGCGATCGCTTCCTTGCGGAACACCTGGCCGCGGTCGCTGCGGCCCGCCATCCACAGCAGCGTGGCCACCGCAGCGCCGATCACGATGCTGCCGGCGAAACCGGCGACCGGGTGCAGGGTCGGGTGCTCGCGTTCGCGCAGCGCGTAGACGAGGCACGGCACCTGCGCTAGCGTGAAGAAGGCGGCGAAGCCGGCCATCAGGCGCGCGATCTGCGCGAGGTTCATCGCGCGCCAGTCTTGCCGGTCGGCGGGGTTCGCTCAATGCCGAAGCACGGCGCGTCCGTGGGTTCGTCGAGCAGCATCGCGGCGGCGAGCCGGCCGAGTTCGGGAGCGAATTTGAAGGCGTGGCCGCTGCACGCGGTGATCGCCACCACACCCGGGAGGGGACCGACCGGATCGACCCGCAGCTGGTGTCCGGTCGCCATCGTGTAGAGGCAGCGTTCGTGGCGGCGCAGCGACGCACTCGGGCTCGTGAGATGGCGCGCGGCCAGCGTGCGCAACGCCGTCAGGTCGGGCTCCGGTGGAACGGCCGGGTCGCCACCGCGGCCGGTCGTCACGTGCCGCGCGAGCTTCAGGCCGGCGGCGTCGACGTCGGGCAGGCCGTAGACGAAGTCCTCGGCGTCGGCGCCGATGCGGGCCCACACCGGGAACGTGCCGGCCTGCGTCGCCGATGGCGCCGCCTCGACGTCGAAGTAGCCGACCTGCTGGTGCAGCACGGCTACGGGCTCGCAGCCGGTCAGCGCCGGCGTCGCGTAGGGACCGATGGCGACCGCCACCCTGTCGGCGGCCAACTCGCCGTGTTCGGTCGCGACGCGGCAGCCGTCCGGGCCCGGCGCGACCATGGTCGCCCGGGTGTGGAAGTGCAGGCTGGCTCCGGCGGCTTCGAGCCAGGTCCGCAGCCCCTGCATCGTCGCTGCCGCGAGCAGCACGGCGGCCGTGTGGTCGAGCAGCACCTGTTCGTCCTCGGCGAACCGCAGCAGCGGGAAGCGGGTCCGAGCCGCCGCGAGCGGCAGCCGTTCGACGGCGGCTCCGCTGCCGAGCGTGGTCGCCAGGTAGTCGGCGAACAGCCCACGCGGTGGACCGAAGAACAGTCCGGGCGTGGGTAGGCGCAACGGCTTGCCGAGGGCTCGTTCCAGCGTCGGCCAGCCCTTCTGGTGGGCGTCCTGGGCCAGGCGAACGAACGCCGGATCGTCGTACGACGACCGGGTGATCCGGGTGCCACCGTGGGAACTGCCGCGGTCGTGGCCGGGGCCGAACTGCTCCAACACGGTGACCCGGGCGCCGGCCCGGACCAGCCAGAACGCGGTGCAGAGCCCGTGGACGCCGGCGCCGAGGACGACGAGGTGGCGAGGCCGCATCCGGCCAATGTGCCGCGGGCCGCAGCCCAATGCATCGGGTCGTTCGGCGCAGTCCTGCTCGAAGCGGGATCGCCGGTCGATCGCCTGCGGTCGATGCGATCGGCCCGAGGCTCGCGGCGACGATTCATGAAGCGTGGGGTGGAATAAGCCCTAATCCAGGGCTACATGGAGGGTGCTATAGTCCTGCCGCCCACTGGGGCCCCTCGTCGATGAAGGTCACGCTGATCCACCCGCCGGTCTACATCAACAAGAACGGCCTCACCGCCTTGCGGCCGAGCCTGCCGCTCGGACTCGCCTACATCGCCGCCGTGCTGCGCGACGACAAGCACACGATCGAGGTGATCGATGCGCTGGGCGCGGCCCCGGAGCAGATGATCCCCGATGGCGACATCTGGCGGCTCGGGCTCACCCCCGAACAGATCATCGACCGCATCCCCGCCGACACCAAGGCGATCGGCATCACCAGCATGTGGAGCTACAGCTGGCCGATCGTGCGCGAGCTGATCCACAAGCTGCGGGCGGCGTTTCCGAAGATGCCGATCGTCTGCGGTGGCGAGCACTTCACGGCGGTGCCGGAGCTGTCGATGGAGCAGGCGCCGATCGACTTCCTGGTCCTCGGCGAGGGCGAAGAGACCGCGGTGGCGCTGTTCCGCGCGCTCGAGCTCGGCCTCGACCACACGGTGATCCCCGGCATTGTGTTCCGCACCGCCGCGGGCGCGGTGCAGAAGAACCCGCGTCGCGACCGCATCAAGAACGTCGACGAGCTGCCCTGGCCGGCCTGGGAGTACTTCGACGTCGAGGCCTACTCGAGCAATCGCCTCGTCAGTGGCATCTACTACGGCAAGACGGTGCCGATCCTGGCGACGCGCGGCTGCCCGTACCAGTGCACCTACTGCAGCTCGCCCAACATGTGGACGACGCGCTGGTACGCCCGCGAGCCGAAGGACGTGCTCGACGAGATCGAGAGCTACGTCAAGACCTACGGGGCGTCCAACTTCCCGTTCCAGGACCTGACGGCGATCCTGAAGCGGGAGTGGGTGGTCGAGTTCTGCAGCGAGGTCGAGAAGCGTGGCCTGAAGATCACCTGGCAGCTGCCGGCCGGCACGCGCAGCGAGATCATCGACGAAGAGGTCGCCAACCTGTTGGTGCGCAGCGGCTGCCGTTCGCTGAACTTCGCGCCCGAGTCGGGCAGCGAGCGCACGCGCAAGCACATGAAGAAGATGCTGACCGACGAGAAGTTGTTCCGCGCAGTGCGGGCGTCGGTCAAGGCGGGGCTCAACGTCGGCGCGTTCTTCGTGTTGGCCTATCCGACCGACGAGAAGGAGGACATGCAGGCCACCGTGCGCCTCGCCGCCAAGCTCGGTCGTGCCGGCATCGACGACGTGTCGGCCGGTTTCTTCTTCCCCCTGCCCAGCACCGAGATCACCCGCCAGCTCGAGAAGGAGGGCAAGATCCAGTACACGGACGCCTTCCTGCAGCTGCCGGTCTACGTGCACAACAAGTTCTTGTCCGACGACCGCAAGTTCAACGAGCACTTCACTGCGAAGGAACTGACGCGCTGGAAGTACAAGGTCGTCGCCGCCTTCTACCTGAACAGCTTCCTGCGGCGGCCGTGGCGGGTGCTGCGCATCCTGTGGAACTTCGTGCGCGGCAAGGAGACGTCGAAGATGGAGTCGTTCCTGCAGGAGACGGCTCGCAAGTTCCGGCTGCGTCGCAAGAAGCCCGCGGTGGTCGCGACGCCGGCCCCGCGTGTGCCGGCCGGCAAGGCCTGAGGGAGTCGAGCGCCTGACCGGATCGGCGGCGGCCGGCCCGCTCAGGTCGGTGTCGCTGCACGGGCGCCACCCTGCAGCAGCGCGCGGAGGCGCGCCAACTGGGTCGCTGCGACCGCTTCCGGCGCGAGCCGTTCGCGCGCCCAGGTGAACGCCGCGTCGCCCGCCTGCTGCGCCTGCGCCGGACTACGCAGCAGGCAAGCCGCCAGCTCGGCGAGCCCGGCCGGCTCTTCGGCCTTCTGGACGGCCGGCGGCGGGGCCGGCAGGCCGCGCGCGCCCAGGGCATTGGTGACCACGGGCACTCCGTGCGCCAGGGCCGTCGCGGCCTTGACCCGGAACCCGCGGCCCGACCACAGCGGCGCCAGCAGCAGCCGCACCTGGCGGAACAGGTCCGGCAAGTCCGGCACGAATCCGAGCACCTTCACGCCAGGGGTCCGGGCGAGGTCGCGAAGGCAGCCTTCGTTGGGCCCAGCGAGCCAAAGCTCGGCATCCGGCACGCTGCGTCGCAGGACCGGGAGCACCTCGCGAACCAGCCGGTGCGCTGCGTCGGGGTTTGGGCCGTGTCGGAAGTCGCCGAGGAACAGAGCCCGCGGCGGGGCGGCAGCGACGTTGGCCGGGTGGTCTGGCAGGGACACGACCGGTGGGCGAACCAACACCGGCCGGCCGAGCTGGGTGCCGAGTTCGGCGGCGTCTTCGTCCGTCAGGGCCTGCAGCAGGCTGGCTCGCGGGAACCAGCGGGCTACGTAGCGGCTCCACAGCCGGCGATCGCGCGCGTCCCCGAAGGTGCCGAGGCCGGTCCGCACGTTCGCCGGGCACCCGGCTTCGTGATCGGTCAGCACCGTCGGCACCGGGTGCAGGAACGGCAGGTACTGCGCCATCTGCGCCATCTCGACGCAGGCGACGTCGGGGCGGAACGTTGCGACGGCCAGTTGCAGCAGCCGGGCGAGTTCGGGGTTCCAGGCCTTCGCCGCGACCAGGGGCGACGAGCGCCAACGCCAGAGGTTGGTGAGCCGGCCGGCCATGCCGTGCCGCAGTGGATGGCGAGCCAGCCATTGATCCGCGCGCGCGACCGGGGTTGACGGTGGCGTGGCATCGAGGCACGCCAGCCCGACCTCGGCTTGCTTCTGCATCGCGTCGATCAGCGCGCCGAGATAGCTGCCGCCGCCGTGGGAGGCGCCACTCGCAATCGGGAACGGGGCTACGAAGAGGACGCGCATCCGAGGCAGCCTGCCGAGCCTACGGGGCGAGCGCAGCCCCCGCCAAGGCTGGGGTTCTGCGGAACGCCGCCGCCGCACCGGACGAAGCGCCTAGGGGCAATGGACGCGGCAATGGGCGGTGCCATCGGAGGGATGCACGACTTCGTGCCCTGTCCATTTCGGCAGTGGTTCGAGCGCCCTTCCTTTGCCATAATGCGAAGCCGTTCCCTGGCCTTGGGGCGAGACCTCTGCCAGGATGACGCTCCTGCGCAAGAGGCACAAGGACGGTATGAACGACACGCTCAAGCTCATTGTCGGACTGCTGGAGGGAGGGAAGCCCGAACTCCAGGTGGCCGCTGCCCAGATCCTCGGCGAACTGCGCGCCAAGGAAGGGGCCGTGGTGAAGGCCCTGCAAGGAGGGCTACGTCGTTCGCCCGTGCTGGCCCGGTTCTGCCTCGACGCGCTCGCCAAGGTGCAGACGGCCGAAGCGCTTGCGATCGTCGCGGACCTGCTGGTCGACGGCGACCCCCTCGCCGACCACGCCGCCCAGCTGCTCGCCGACGTCGGTGGGCCAGCGCACGTGGCGCTCGCCGCGCGGTTTCCGGACGCGCCTGCCGAAGCGGCCCAGCGGATCCTGGCGGTGCTCGCCCGCGCGCCCGGCAAGGAAGCCGTGCCGGTCTTCGTGCGCGCGTTGCTGACGCCGGACCTGTCGTCGACGGCGACGCGCATCCTACTGGCCTCGACGCCCGCGGCCGGGTTCGGCAAGGCGCTCCGCGAAGGACTCGCCAAGCACCTCGAAGACGCGCTGCCCGAGTCGTGCCTCGGCAACGTGATCACGGTGCTCGCCAGGATCGATCGCGAAGGGGCCAAGACCCTGCTGCACCGCTACACGCAGGATGCCTACCCGCCGTCGGTGCGTTCCGCGGCGTTCCGCGCGCTGGCCGGGACGACGCTGTCGGCACCCCAGCTGCGAAGCCTGCTCGAACTGCTCGAAGACCCGCAGCACAAGGACGTGCACGAAGCGGTGCGCGAGCTGCTGGCCGGTCTGCCCGAAGTGCCCGAGGGCGCCTTGCCGGTGCTGAAACGCCTGCTCGCCGCCCGCCAGCCGGAGCAGCGGTTGTTCGCGCTACGCATGCTGCGTACCGCCGGGGGCGCCGACCTCGCCAAGTTCGCCTTGAAGTGGATCGACCACGCGGACGAGCGCTTCCGCGTCGCCGCCGCCGAGGCGCTGGCCCACAACCCGAAGTCCGCCGACCTGGTGCTGCGGCTGCTGATCACGACCCGGCTGCCGGCTGTGGCGGAGACCGCGACGTCGGTCCTGCTGCGACTGGCACCGCAGCTGCCGCCGAAGTTCGTGCGCGGCCTCGCCGAACGGGCGATCCGGACCCTTGGCAGCCAACCGCGGCTGTGCGACCAGCTGCTCGACGTGGTGCTCGCGGCCCCTGGCGCCAAGATCGTGCCGGTGCTGGTCGAGAGCTGTGTGCGTCTGCGGCGTGCCGGCCGTCGCGCCGAAGCGCTGCACGTGTTGGCGCGCCTCGTGTCGACGCCGCATGGCGACGTCGAGGTCCGCTACCAGTTGGCGCTGACCAAGCTGCTGCACGACGCGACGATGCCCGCCGGGGAATCGGAGGCACCGGGCAATCCGACCATGGGGTTCTTCGTGTCGCTGGTGCGCGACGGATTCCCGCTGCTGGAGCGGTTGCGCAAGGAGAACGCGGTGACGCCGGAGCTGCTGTTGCGGCTGGCGACGCACTTCGCGGCCAGCGTGGGGGCCGAACGGCGCTTCGGCACGGACCTGCTGCAGCACCTGGCGACGCGCACGCGCGGTCGCGCCGGCGACGAAGCCAAGGTCGCGCTGCGCGCCGTCGGCGGCTGACCCCGGTCGGCCGCGGGGGCTGCTACGGCTCGCCCTTGCGTTCTGGGTGCTTTGCAGTCAGGCCGTCGGGACTTCGACCGGGCCGCCCATGCGCACGCGCTGCTGTGGCGGCAGATCGGGGAAGCCCGGCCCCGTCCTGCCGAGCAGCACGACCACCGTGGATCCGAAGCCGAACTGGCCGATCTCGTCGCCTGCTTGCACGGGGCCTCGTTCCCTGCTGATCCGTGTACCGCCGACATTGTAGGCGCCGACCATCACGACCGCCGCGGCCGTGCCGTCGTCGAGCCGACAGTGGAACACGTGCCGGCTGTTGCGCGCGAACAGGCGTGGGATGCACGCCACGGCCGGCGGATTGACCGGGAACAAGGTTCCGGCGATCGCCTGGACCCGTTCGATGGTCGCGGCGAACGGGGCATGCACCCGGTGGTAGTCGCCCGGTGCGAGGTAGACGGTGGCCTGGCTGCCGCCCGCCAGCCGCGCGGCGAGGGCGGGATCGCCGACCAGCTCGCCGAGTTCGTAGTCCTGCCCCTTCACCTGCGGGATGCGGGTGCCGAGGATCGGCCCGGCCGTCACGATGCGGCCGTCGCACGGCCACACCAGCCTGGAGTCGGCGATCGGGCGGGCCCCTGCGCGCAGCGCGCGGCGGAAGAACGCCTGCAGGCTGCGGAACTGCTCTGGCGGGCCGTCGATCTCGTCGAGCGAGGCGCCGTAGCGGCCGGCGAACCACCGGAACAAGCGACCGCGCAGTGGCGTCGGCAAGGGGATCGAGGTGGCGAGCCCGCACAGTCGGGACAACGCGACCTTCGGCAGCAGGGTGAGCAGCAGGCGGCGCACGGGGAAGGAGGCGCCGGCGGGCGCTGGGGCACACGTTCGCCAGGCTCGATCCGCGGCGCAAGCGCTGTCGCCGGAACCGCAGCCTCGCGGCCTTGGTCGTCGGTGCGCGAGCGGGGCGGCCCGTGCCGGCGCCTCGATGCCTTGGCGCCACCGGCCTCGACGTGGCAAGATCCGACCATGCTGCGCGCCCTGTTCGCACTCGCTCTGCCTTGCCTCGCCGCGGCCTGCTCGGACGGGCACGCTGCGGCCGTACCGAGCGATGGCACCCTGGTGCTCGAACTCGGCGGGGACGCGGCGTCGTTGCGCGGCACTCTGGCGAACCTGGGCGTTGCCGTCGAGGCGCCGCACTTGCTCCGGGAACAGCCGGCGGCCCCTTCGGAACCGAGCCCTCGGCCCGTCCAGACACAGGGTCCGACCGAGCTCGGGACCGACACGCCGCCCGTGCCGCCGCCAGCACCGACCGAGCAGCCGCCCCTCGACTACTTCGTGGTGACGCTGGCTCCACGCGAGACCCTGACACATCTCGCCAAGCGCCACCTCGGTGACGGCACGCGCTACCCGGAGATCATGCGGCTGAACGGGTGGACCGAGCGCGACGTGCTGCGGCTGCGGCCTGGTCGGGAAGTGAAGATCCCGAAGCCGAAGCCCCGCTGACGGTGCGACCGGCCATGTCCTCGAAGCGAGCCAGCGCCGCAGGTGGACGAAGGTGCCGCGCGCCGGCTTCCGCCGAACCCGCCGCGAGTCCGATCTCCCTCACCCCGATCGGGCACGTGCGGTCGGCCCAGGTCACGCATCATGAGGCGCCGCGGCAGAGCGGGCTCGGCCGCGGCAGCGAGGGCCGGATCGAACTCGTGCAGGGCATGCAGAACGGGCTGCCCGACCTCGATGGTTTCAGCCATCTGTGGGTCCTGTTCTGGTGCCACCTCGCCCGCGGCCGCCCGCTCCAGGTGCAGCCCCCGCGCGATCGGCGCAAGCGAGGTGTCTTCGCGACCCGTTCTCCGCAACGTCCGAACCCGATCGGGCTGTCGTGCGTGCGCCTGCTGCGCATCGAGAAGCGGGTGCTCCACATCGCCGACCACGATCTGCTCGACGGCACGCCCGTGCTCGACCTCAAGCCCTACCTGCCCTACTGCGACAGCGTGCCCGACGCGCGCATGGGCTACGTGGCGACCCTCGATGCAGCCGCTTTGGACCACCGAACCTGGTGGGAGGAGAAGGGCTTGGAGCCACCGCAGGTCTACCGCAGGCGTGGTCAGCTGCGGTAGTCGGCGTTGATCTGCACGTAGTCGGCGGTGAAGTCGCAGGTCCAGACGTCGGCCGCGGCGTCGCCGACGGCCAGGTCGACGCCGAGCACGATCTCGAGGCCTTCGACCAAGTGGCGGTGGGCCAAGGGCTCGTTCTCGGGATGGGGGCGTCCACCGCTGTAGACGTCGGCTGGGCCGACCCAGACGCGTGCGCGATCCGTCGGGAAGCTCACGCCCGCGCGACCGGCTGCCGACAGGATGCGGCCCCAGTTGGGGTCGCGGCCAGCCACGGCGGTCTTGACCAGCGGGCTGGTCGCGACGACGCGGCCCACCGTGGTCGCCTCGAGCTCGCTGCGGGCCCCGCGGACTTGGACCGTGACGAGGCGGGTGGCGCCTTCGCCGTCGGCGGCGATGGTGCGGGCGAGGCTCTGGCCCACCTGGGTCAGGGTCTGTTCGAGTGCCGGGGCCGAGCCGCCGCTGGTGCCGCCGGCGAGGAGCAGCAGGGTGTCGTTCGGGGACGTGTCGCCGTCGACGGTGGTGCGGTGGAAGCTGCGGTCGGCGACGCGCCGGAGAAGGCCTGTGGGGTCGGCCCCTGCCGTGCCCCCGTCGGTGACCAGGAAGCCGAGCATGGTCGCCATGTTCGGGTGGATCATCCCCGACCCTTTGGCGAAGCCGGTGACCGCGCCAGCAGTCGCGGGATGGTGCACGGCCTTCGGGTAGGTGTCGGTGGTCATGATCGCGCGCGCGAACGCCATGGCTCCGTCTGGGCTCGCCGCGGCGAGCAGCGCGTCGAGGTGACCGAGGATGCGCTCGGTCGGGAGGGGGGCACCGATCGGTCCGGTGCTCGCCATCAGCACGTGCTCGGTCGGGCAGCCAAGCCTGTGCGCCAAGGCTGCGCAGCAGGCCCGCGCGTCGGCGATGCCTTGCTCGCCGGTCGCACAGTTGGCATTCCGAGCGTTCACCAACACGGCGCGAACCTTGCCTTGGCTCCTGCGGAGGTGCTCGCGGCACAGATGCACGTGGGCCCCGACGAGCTGGTTCGTCGTGTAGATCGCCGCTGCGTCGACGGCCTTGTCCGCGAGCAGCAGCCCCAGGTCGAGCTGCCCGCCCTTCTTCAGGCCGCAGTGCACACCCGCGGCGCGGAAACCGGTCGGCAACGGCGTGTGGTCGGGAACCGGAGCGAGTTGGACCGTCATGGCGGCCGGACGATAGCGAGCTCCCGAGGGTGCTCCGAGCCAGTCGCGCGAAATGGTCCGCGGCGGCGTGGCCGCTGGTTCGCGCCGCAGCGGCGTCGAGTGCGTTGGTCGTCGCCGCGTAGCCAACGCCGCGGTGGCGGCGCGCTGGGGAGGTCTGATCGGCGCCGCCGCGCAGCGGCGTGGCCGATCACCTTGGCCGATCAGAACCGGAACGGCACTCGCAGGAATTGCAGCTCGGGGCGCGGCGTAGCGGGCGTCAGGCCGTTCGCCGGGCTCGAGTCAGGCTGGTAGGCCATGTCGAACGTGACATCCCACTGGATGTAGCGCGGCATCACGCCAGGCAGCGGATTGACGTTCGGGTTGGTGTTGTTCAGCCACGCCAAGAACGCCGGGCTGTTGAAGTCGTAGAGGAAGTCCTGTTGCGAGGTCGGGAACCGACCGGCCGTCAGCTTCGGATCGTGGTGGAGTGCGAAACCGATGCGCACATTCGAGATCGGGATCGCGACGGCAGCACCACCGCCGACCGGGATCGACTGGCGCACGCCACCGAGCCCCTCGGCGCCGTCGGTCAGAACCTTGAAGAACTTCGCGACGATGCGGGCCTGCGTCGCCGTCGTCGGCAGCAGGTCTTCACCGAGGTCGAGCAGCAGCTCGCGAGCATCGTGCGACATGATGCGGTAGCTCGCCAGCACGTCGTTGGTGGCGCTGAGCAGTTCGGCCTCGTACTGGACGTAGCGATTCGGTTCGAGGCTGCCACTCGCCAGGGTCAGGCGGTAGGCCTGCTGGCCCATGAACGTGGCGCCAGCCGTCAGGGAGGCGATCGGCGTCGCCGGAACGGCGACCGGGTAGTCGATCCGGACCCCGCCAGAACCGAGCGACGTGTAGGAGACATAGCCTGGCGACGCGTTCGCCAGGTCGAGGCCGGCGAACTCGTAGCGCGGGCCGGTCAGAGCGCCGCTGCTGGTGTCGAGGCCGCGCGGGAACCCGTCGGCCGCGGTGACCTGGCGACGCTGGCTGGCGCCGGTGTCGATCCACTTCGACCGGGCGCGGGTCTTGGCGCTGAACGGCACCGGCATGAGGATCGGTGATGGGCGGATGTCGCCCTCGTTGCTGCCGATGTTGAGCGCAACGTTCCCGTCGCTGACCAACTGGCCAGCAGCGTTCGGGAACCCGCGCCAGGCCAGCAACTGCTCCTTCTGTCGCCCCGTCAGGTCCACGGAGGAGTTCGGCAGCCGGAACACGATGTTGTCGTCGAGGCGGGTGTTGGTCCCGTCCGTCAGGTTCTCACCGGGAGGCACCATCAGCTGGACGACGCCCATGCCACCCAGTCCGCCGGTGGGGTTGGAGTCGTATTCGTCGCCCGACAGCATGGTGCCGCCGGAAGTGAACGGATACTTGGCCGAGATGAACGGCGTGCTGAAGTCGCCGGTCGTGGTGAGCCCGCCGTCCGCGGAGATCGCGAACGAGTAGTCGTTGCCCAGGAAGGGGAACTCAGTGGTCGAGGTCGTCGAAGGGGATCCGTAGACGTACCGGTTGCCCGTCGCCGAGCCGTGCGCCTCGATGACGATGCGGGTGGCCGACATCAACACCACCAGGCCGCCTGCACCCCCGCCGCCACCGCCGGCCTCGCCGCAGGCGCCGACCTGTTCGCCGCCGCCGCCGTTGCCGCCGTTGGCGTTGATGTTGCCGGATGCCGTGATGGTGATCTCGCCAAGGGCCTTGACGATCACCACACCGCCGCCGCCGCCACCGCCGCCACCCGAGTAGTCGTTGGTGGGGTCGCCGCCGAACGCCGTGCAGTTGAAGTTCGAGCTGGTGTCACCACCACCACCGCCGCCACCACCACCGGCCGGAACGGTCAGCTCGCCGGTGATGCGCAGGTTGCGATTGAGGTTGATCGCGCTGCCCCAGAAGTTGTTGTCGGAGCGTGCATCGGTGAACACCAGGTCGCCGGGCTCGCCGCCGTTCAGGATGCCGGTGCCCATTCGGGTGCCGGCGCCGCCGCTGCAGCCGGAACCGCCGTAGCCGAAGCGCTGCTGGAACCGGGTGTTGGCGGTCGGCGGGACATTGGGGTTGCCGCCACCGGTGATCGTGCCGCGCCAATTGGGGTCGCCCTGCGTGGCGAAGGTGCCGCCGCCGCCGCCCGAACCGCCGCCGGAGCCGTTGTAGCCGGAGCCGGTGTAGCAGCCGCTGACGCAGGCGAGGTAGCCACCGCGGCCACCCTTGCCGGCTGCTTGCAGCGGACCGCGTCCGGCCCCGCCACGCGCATCGCGCTGGCCCGCCAGAGGAGTGCCGTCACCGCCGTTGCCGCCGCCGGGGCCGGCGACGCCGCCTGCCTTCGCGAAGTTCGCCGAGTTCAGGGTGTCGACGCGCGCGCCTGCACCGCCTCGCACCGTCAGGGTGCCGGCCACCGTGAAGTTGCCGCTGCACAGCCAGACCATCGGGTTCGGGCCGGTGCCGATGACGGTGACGCCCTGCGGGATCGTGACGTTCTTGAAGTTGAAGACGCCGCCGGACACCGAGAACGGCAGACCGGCCTCGGGGACGATCTGCGTGAACGACGTGTTGAGGACGACTTCCGCCGACGTGGGGCGGTAGCTCGAGTCGGTGCCGTTGCCCTCGAAGGCGAAGCCGGCGCGCAGGTAGCCCGGGCCATACTCCGCCTGGCCTTCCGGGAAGGTGGCGCCGAAGTCGATGCTGTCCGAGCTGCGGAAGTCCTCGACCAGGCCGTTCCAGCGCTGCTGGTAGTCGGCTTCGGTCCGGAAGCTGGCGAACACGCGGTTGTAACTCGGTTGCCCGAGGTTGGACTCCCCGGCGACGTCCTCGACCGACGCCTCGACGATCACCCGGATCTCGGCGTTGTTCGGCAGCACGCCGAGTGGCCGCAACACCACGGTGCTGCCGGTCAGGTCGTTGCGTTCGATCTCGACGTCCGCCGGAATCCACGTGCCGAGGCCGCGCTCCGGGTCGTCGTACTCGAGGAAGATGTTGCCGCGATTGAGCGGGTTGCGCACCAGCGGGCTGGTGTCGAGGTTGACGGGGATGTTGGTGTCGTTCGGGTTCAGCGCCTGATCGAAGTGCAGGCGCACTTCCAGCGGCGGATTGCCGAACAGTCCGAGGTGCACGTTGTTCAGGTCGGCTGCGTTGCTGACCTCGAAGCCGGTGCGCGTGGGGCCACCCGAGCGCGGATTGCGGAACAGCTGGGCTGGCTGGGTGCCTTCGCGCGTCGTGAACGTGAACGTCACCGGTTGCGCCAGGGGCTTGCCGGCGCGACTGCGCAGCACGGTGTTGGCGCCGCTGCCGCCGACCAGTTGGACGAGGTAGCTGCGGCCCGAACGCAGGCCGCCGTTGTCGTAGGTGTTGTTCGACGCGAGGCGCGGCAAGAACAGCAGCCGACGGCCGGGGTTCTCGTCACCCGGGCGCTTGCTGATCAGGAAGGTGCCGGTGACGAGCTCGGTGACCGGATTGCCCAGCTGGTCCAGCGCCTGGAAGTTCATCGACAGCAGGCTGGCCGAATCCAGGTCGACCTCCGAGCTGAAGTCGATCGCGATCGGATCGTTGAGGAACACCGCCCCGCCGTTCACTGGGTCGGTCTTGAAGACCAGGAAGTCGCTCCCGGTCCGGGTGTCGCCGGTGGTCGTGGTCGCGGATCCGCTGCCGCTTCCCGAGCATGCGGCCAGGGCCGCGAGGGTGGCGAGAGACAGCAATCGGAGGGGCTCGATTCGCTTCATGGCAATCTTCAGGGAGAACCTTATCTCGCGGTGGGCAAAGAGGTCGGTGACCCGACCTAGCGATCTGTGTGCCAGCCATCGCGGGAGGGCGTTGCGAAGGCTGCGCGGGCCGCAAGACCGGCATCTTGGCCGGTTTCTGCCCTGGGTCAAGGCGACTGGGCGCTGCCGGAGCGGCAAAGTCCCTCCGGCCGGCGCCACGGGGGGGTGCGGCATGGCACGGAATCCGAGCGGAACCGAACCGTCCGGTTTGCCGGAGGAGCCCTTGGGATCGCCGGGGCTGGGCCGCTTGGGCCTGGTTCAGGGTCGGCGTCTCGTTGCCAGACGGGGCAGCCCGAGGCCGGCGGGTGGGGCAGGTGAGGGGGCGCCCGGCCGATGGCTGCGGCGGTTCAGGGGTGCATCGCCTTGCCGAGTGCTGGCGGGGCGAACTGAGCGGTGCGCTGGGGCAGCGGGATGGCCCGCTGGGGCTTGCCGAACAGCTTCGCCGGCGACGCCTTCGGGTCGAGCGCCCGGGTCATGGCGATCTCGTCGCAGGCGAGGAACTTCGGGCAGTGCATGCAGTCGTTGAAGACCTTGTGCGGCAGGTCCTCGTGCTGGCAGACGGTGAACCCCATCTTGGCGAAGAAGCCCGGCACGTAGGTGAACGCGAACAGGCGCGGGATGCCGAGCCGCTCGGCGTCGCGCACCAGCGCGTCGACCAGCACCCGGCCGATGCCGTGCTTCTGCATCGCCGGCGCCACCGCCAGCGAGCGCACCTCCGCGATGTCGCTCCAGGTGATCGCCAGCGCCCCGCAGCCGGCGAACACGCCGTCGACCTCGGCGATCACGAAGTCGCGGATGTTCTCGATCACCGACGCCGGGGAGCGCGGCAGCATCACCTGCTGGATCGCCAGTTCGTTGACCAGGGTCATGATGGCGCGCGCGTCGGCGACGACCGCCGGGCGCACGGTGGCGGCCAGCGGCGAGGGAGTGGATCCGGTCATCGGTGGGGGGCTGGGGTTGCGGAGGAAGGGGTGGCGAGACGGTGGCGCAGCCGTTCGACCTCGGCGCGCACGCGCGCGGGAGCGGTGCCGCCGAGCACGTCGCGGCGGGCCAGCACGGCCTCTGCGGCGAGCGCCTGCCGCAGGTCGACCCGCAGCTGCGGCAACAGCCGGCGCTGTTCGTCGGCGGGCAGGTCCTGCAGCTCGACGCCGAGCTCGACGGCGCGGTTGACCGCCTTGCCGACGAGGCCATGGGCGTCGCGGAACGGCACGCCGGCCGCGACCAGCAGGTCGGCGAGGTCGGTGGCGTTCAGGTAGCCGCGCTCGGCCTCGGCTGCACAGCGGCGCACGTCGAACGTGGCGTGCCGCACGGCCAGCGCCGCGACCAGGAGGCACGCTTCGGTCTCGTCCAGCAGCGGCAGCAGCGTCTCCTTGTCGGTCTGCAGGTCGCGGTTGTAGGCGAGCGGCAGACCCTTCATGGTGCCCAGCAGTGCTTGCAGGCCGCCGTGCACACGCGCGCACTTGCCGCGCACCAGCTCCATCGCGTCGGGGTTGCGCTTCTGCGGCATCAGGCTCGAGCCGGTCGACACGGCGTCGCCGAACGACAGGAAGCGCGCCTCCTGCGTCGCGAAGAAGATGTAGTCCTCGGCGAGCCGCGACAGCTGCGTCGTCGAGCAGGCGCAGACGAACGCCAGCTCGCACAGGTGGTCGCGCGACGCGGTGGCGTCGAGGCTGTTGTGCGACGGGCCGCCGCGGAAGCCCAGTTCGTCGGCCACGCGCGCACGGTCGATCGCCAGCACGGTGCCGGCCAGCGCCCCGCTGCCGAGCGGGCACTCGTCCATGCGCCGACCGGCCGCGAGCAGACGGTCGCGGTCGCGCAGCAGCGCCTCGGCGTGGGCCAGCGCGTGGTGGCCGATGGTGATCGGCTGGGCGCGCTGCAGGTGGGTGTAGCCCGGCATCGGGTCGGCGGCGTGCCGGTCCGCCTGTACCAGCAGCTCGTGGCAGACGGCCAGCAGCGCCGCGTCGAGGGCCTCGATGCGCAGGCGCAGGTGGAGGCGCAGGTCGGTGGCGACCTGGTCGTTGCGCGAGCGGCCGGTGTGGATGCGCTTGCCGAGGTCGCCGCAGCGCGCGACCAGTTCGCGTTCGACGAGGCTGTGCACGTCCTCGGCCGGGTCGTCGGCCGGCACGCCGTGCGCGCGCCAATGCCGCTCGAGGTCGTCGATCGCCGCGTGCACGCTCGCCAGTTCGTCCGCGGTGAAGACCCCGGCGCGCTGCAGGGCCCTGCTCCAGACGCGGTTGACCTGCAGGTCGGCGAAGGCCAGCACGTGGTCGACGGGCAGGCTCTTCTGGAACGCGGCGAAGCGCGCGTCCAGGCTGCCCTGGAAGCGGCCGCCCCACATCTGGCCCGCGGGCTCGCTCACGCGTCGACTCCCTGCACGGCGGCGGCCACGGCGCCGGGCAGGCCGTAGAGCTTGACGAAGCCGTAGCTGTCGGCGTGGTCGAACTTCGCCGACTGGCCGAACGTCGCCAGGTCCTCGCTGAACAGGCTGTTCTTGCTCTTGCACGACAGCGCGGTCGCGGTGCCCTTGTAGAGGCGAACGCGCACGTCGCCGGTGACGTGCTTCGTCGCTTGCGCGAACAGCGCGTCGAGCGCGTGCCGTGCCGGGTGGAACCAGCGGCCGGTGTAGACGAGGTCGGCGTAGTCCGGCATCAGCTTCTCGCACAGCCGCAGCGTGTCGCGTTCCATCGTCAGCGCGCGCAGCGTGCGCGCCGCCTCCAGCACGATGGTGCCGCCCGGCGTCTCGTAGACACCGCGCGACTTCATGCCGACCAGGCGGTTCTCGCAGATGTCGACGCGGCCGACGCCGTGGGCGCTGCCGAGATCGTTCAGCTTGCCGAGCAGCACTTCGGCAGGCAGCGTCTCGCCGTTCAGCGCCACCGGCACGCCGGCGTGGAAGCCGAGCGTCAGTTCGAGCGGCTGGTCGGGGGCCTTCTGCGGATCGACGGTCAGCGTCCAGACGTCGTCCGGCGGCGCGTTGCCGGGCGATTCGAGCGCGCCGCCTTCGTGGCTGATGTGCCACAGGTTCTTGTCGCGCGAGTAGATCTTGGTGCGCGACGCGGTGACCTGGATGCCGCGCTGGTCGGCGTAGTCGAGCGCGTCCTCGCGGCTGCGGATGGTCCAGTGCCGCCACGGCGCGATCACCTCGAGCTCGGGCGCCAGCGCCTGGTAGGCGAGTTCGAAGCGCACCTGGTCGTTGCCCTTGCCGGTGCAGCCGTGCGCGACGGCGGTGGCGCCGATCTCCTTCGCGTACTCGACCTGGCCCTTGGCCAGGATCGGCCGCGCCATGCTGGTGCCGAGCAGGTAGCGGCCTTCGTAGACGGTCATCGCGCGCACGCACGGCCACACGTAGTCGTTGAGCCAGGTGCGGCGCAGGTCGTCGACGCGGCACGACAAAGCACCGGAGCGCCGGGCCTTCTCCTCGAGGCCGCGCAATTCTTCTTCGCCTTGGCCGATGTCGCCGCAGTAGCCGTGCACCTCACAGTCGTAGTTCTCCTTCAGCCACGGAACGATGATCGAGGTGTCGAGGCCGCCGGAGTAGGCGAGGACGATCTTCTTCTTCTTGCTCATGGTCGGTGCGGGGTGCGGCGAACGGTCGTGCGGACGGAGTGCGATGTTGGTGGGTACGCGGTGACGAAGCGGCGGGAAGCGCTCAGCGGATCAGCAGCGCGAGCACGGCCTTCTGCACGTGCAGGCGGTTCTCGGCGATGTCGTAGACGACGCTCTGCGGGCCATCCATGACCTCCTGCGTCACCTCCCAGCCGCGGTGGGCGGGCAGGCAGTGCATGAACAGCGCGTTCTTGTTGGCGCGCGCCATCATGTCCTCGTCGACCTGATAGGCGGCGAAGATGCCGTTGCGCTCTTCGATCTCGTCCTCCTGGCCCATGCTGGCCCAGACGTCGGTGTAGATCGCGTCCGCACCTTCGGCCGCGGCGTCGGGGTCGTTCAGGATCGTGACCTCGGTACCGGTCTCCTGCGCCAAGCGCATCGCTTCGTTGACGACGCGCGCGTTCGGCTCGTAGCCCTCGGGTGAGCAGACGCGGATGTTGGCGCCGAGCTTCACGGCGGTGTGGATCAGCGCGTGGCAGGTGTTGTTGCCGTCGCCGACGTAGGTCAGCGTGCGGCCCTTCACCGCGCCCCACTTCTCGCTGAGCGTGAAGAAGTCGGACAGCGCCTGGCACGGATGCACGAAGTCGGACAGGCCGTTGATCACCGGGATGCTGGTGTGCATCGCCAGCTCCTCGAGCACCTTGTGCTTGAAGGTGCGGGCGACGATGCCGTGCACCCAGCGCTCGAGGTTCTTCGCCACGTCCTTGACCGACTCGCGCGAGCCCAGGCGCGCATCGCGGTGGTCCATGAACACGGCGCTGCCGCCGAGGTCCTGCATGCCGATGTCGAAGGTGAAGCGCGTGCGCAGCGAGTCCTTCTCGAAGATCATCGCCAGGCGCCTGTGGCGCAGCACCTCGGTATGCACCGCGCGGCCGGCCTTCAGCGCCTTGGCGACGGCGAACACGCGCTCGATGTCGCGCGTCGTCATCGCCGACGTGCACAGCAGGTCCGGCACCGACAGCGGCGACAGGTCGAGCTTCGGGGACGGGTCCAGCGGGGCGGGCTTGCTCACGGCTTCTCCTTCTTCTCGGTCTTCTGTTCGGTGGCGGGGAACGTGGCGAGCGTGGCGCGCAGCAGCTGCAGCGCCGTCTCGACCTGGTCGCCGGTGACCACGTACGGCGGCACGATGCGCAGCACGTCGCCGGCGGTGCAGTTCACCAGCAGGCCGTTCTTGTGCAGCGCCTTCTGTACTTGGTCGGCGGAGTGGTGCAGCCGCAGGCCGAGCATCAGGCCGAGCCCGCGCACCTCGCGCACGATCGGGAAGTCGCGCTGCAGCTGCTCGAGACCGGCGCGCAGCTGCGCACCGCGCTCCTGCACCTGGCCGAGCAGGCCGCGTTCGACCTCGTCGAGGAACACCAGGGCGGCGCGGCAGACCAGCGGGCCGCCGGCGAACGTCGAACCGTGCTCGCCCTTGTGGAAGGTCTCGGCGAACGCCTTGCTGGCGAGGCACGCGCCCATCGGCAGGCCGGCGGCGATCGGCTTCGCCAACGTGACGACGTCGGGGATCACGCCGGCGTGCTGGGCGGCGAGGAAGCGGCCGGTGCGGCCGCAGCCGCTCTGGATCTCGTCGTGCACGAGCAGCGTGCCGGTCTCGGTGCACAGCTCGCGCGCCGCCCGCAGGAACGGCGCCGACAGCACGCGGATGCCGCCTTCGCCCTGCACCGGTTCGAGCACCAGCGCCGCCGGCTTCTCGCTGCGCAGCACACGCGCCAGCGTCGCCGTGTCTTCGGGGGCGACCCAGGTGACGTGTTGCAGCGGCTGGAAGGGCTTCCGGTACTTCTCGTTCCAGGTCAGCGACAAGGCGCCGAGCGAACGGCCGTGGAAGCCCTGCTCGAGCGCCACGAACGACGTGCGTTCGCCTTCGCCGCGGTTGTGCATCGCCCGGCGCGCGAGCTTCAGTGCGCACTCCATCGCCTCGGTGCCCGAGTTGGTGAAGAACGCGGCGCTCATGTCGGTGAGCGCGCACAGCCGCGTCGCCACCTGTTCGGTGTACGGGTGGCGGAACAGGTTGCTGAGGTGCACGACCTTGCCGACCTGGTCGCGCAGCGCCGCGGCGAGCTCCGCGTGGCCGTGGCCGAGCGCGCTGACGGCGATGCCGGCCAGGAAGTCGAGGAACTCGCGGCCGGTGCTGTCCTGCAGCACGGCGCCGTGGCCGCTGACGAACACTTCGTCGGCGCGGCCGTACGTCTTCATCACGCCTTCATCCATGGTGGGTCTCCGTCGCCG